>NZ_CP014671.1:2270475-2594829 GCF_001697225.1 Immundisolibacter cernigliae | reverse complement strand
TTTCGCCGCCATTTCCCCTACGCCGACGCGCACGCCGGCGGCTCACGACTGGAACCGGCGCTGGCCGCCATCGCCGCCGATCCGAACATTGGCGAGGTGATCCTGAGCGGCGGTGATCCGCTCACGCTCAGCGACCCACGGCTGGCTGAACTGGCCCAGCGCCTCGCAGCCATCCCGCATATCCACACGCTGCGCATCCACAGCCGCCTGCCGGTGGTGCTGCCGCAGCGGGTGAACGGCGACCTGATGGCGTGGCTGCGCCGGCTGCCGCTGCGCAAGGTACTGGTCCTGCACAGCAACCACCCGGCCGAGCTGGACGCCGAGGTCGACGCCGCCCTGGCGGCACTCGCGGACGCCGGCGTCACGCTGCTGAATCAGGCCGTCCTGCTGCGCGGCGTGAACGACGACGCCGACACGCTGGCGACGCTCAGCGAGCGTCTGCACCGTGCGAACGTGCTGCCGTACTACCTGCACCTGCTGGACCGCGTGCAGGGCGCCGCGCATTTCGAAGTGTCACAGACCACCGCAGAAGCGCTGATCGACGCCCTGCGCGCGCGGCTGCCGGGCTATCTGGTGCCGCGCCTGGTGCGGGAAATTCCCGGCGAACCCGGCAAGTCCGTCATCGCCTGATCAGGCTGCGCGCCTGCGCCAGCACCGGCAGCAGGCCGGCGGTCAGGGGCAGGTCCAGCAATTCATCGTCGGTCAGCCAGCGCGCAGCCGCGGCATCGTCGCCGGCCTGCAGCGGAACATCGTCCCGCAGCGGCGCGCCGACAAAGTCCAGGATCACGTAATGGTGGGACGGGTCCATGCGCTCGATCCAGGTCACCAGCGGCCCGATCGACACGTCGATGCCCGTTTCCTCGCGCACCTCGCGCCGGCAGGCATCGGCCACCGCCTCGCCCCACTCCACCTTGCCCCCCGGCACGGACCACAGTCCCTTTGCCGGCGGGCGACCGCGCTGGATCAGCAGCACCCGCCCGGCGGCGTCGAACACGAACACGCCGACCGCCAGTTGCGGTCGCACGGGCGGCGCCTCAGAGGGTTGGCGCGTGTTGTCCGCTTTCAAGCGTTGTCTGGCAGCCGATGCAGCGCTCCGCGGCCGGCTCGGCTTCCAGGCGGGCGCTGCCGATCTGCTCGCCGCACACGCGGCACAGGCCATAACGTCCCTGGTCGATCGCCGCCAGGGCGGTCTCGATCAAGCGTACACGATGCACATGCCGGTCGAGGGCGACGATTTCAAGATCCTCGAGCAGATCGGCCACCGCCTCGTCGCCGCGGTCATGGACCTGGCCGGCCAGGTCCAGATAACGGCCCTGCTCGGTGCGAGCCAGCTCGCCCGCCACTTCGCCGCGCAGCTGGGCGTGTTCGTCGCGCAGGCGCTGGCGCAGGTGTTCGACTTCCTTGGCAGACAAACCGTTCATCATGACGTGAGTTCCTTGGCGGGCATTCGGGCGAGCGGCTCAGCGCTCGAGCAGCCGCGGCATCAATTCCACCAGGTTGCAGGGCCGGGTGCGGTAATCGAGCTGCGGGGCGATCAGCTTATCCCACGCCGTGCGGCAGGCGCCGGATGATCCGGGCAAACAAAAAATGTAGGTGCCGTTGGCCACCCCCGCGACCGCCCGCGACTGAATCGTCGACGCCCCAATCTCCTCGAACGAAAGAGCCCGAAATACTTCGCCGAAGCCGTCGATGGTCTTGTCCAGCAGCGGCGCCACCGCCTCCGGCGTGCCATCCCGGCCGGTAAGTCCGGTGCCGCCGGTGCTCAGCACCACGTGCACCGCCGGATCGGCAATCCAGGCCGACACCTGCGCGCGAATCCGGTACACATCGTCCGGCAGGATGGCGCGGCCAGCCAGGCGATGGCCGGCCGCCGAAAGCCGTTCGATCAGTACGCGGCCAGAGCCGTCCAGCTCCAGGCCGCGGCTATCACTGACCGTCAGTACCGCGATGCCCACCGGCACGAACGGGCGGGCGGCGCCCTCACTCATGCCGCCCCCTCGCGCTCAACGCGTGCCGAATTTGCGCATGCCCTGCGGGGTGAAGATTTCCGCATCGATGTTCGAGTCCTTGAGCAGTCCGACCTTCGGCTGGCCCATTCCCAGATTGCCATACCAGCCAAAGAAGGTGGTGTAGCGGCCGTTTACCAGGTCAACCAGCTGATCACCCCAGATCAGGTGCGAACGGCTGTCGTACAGGTTCAGTACGTAACCCTCTCCCATGCGCCACAGTCGGTCGCGCGCATCGTAGGCCTCGTGGCCCATGCCATGCCAGGTGTCCTCGTCGATGTGCGCCACGATGCGCTTGTACAGATGCCGCTGGCCGGATTTCAGCGTCGCCTCGACCTCCCACACCCGGTGCAGCTCGTAGCGGATCAGGTCCTGGTTGACGTGCTTCTTGCCAAACAGATCAGCCGGCCGCTTGCCAGGATCGGCCAGCGCGTAGGCGTTGTAGGGCACGAACAGCTCTTTCTTGCCGTTGAGCTTCAGGTCGTGGCGCGATTCCTTGCCGGCGAACCACCACTGCCAGCGCGAGGACACCGTGCGCTGCCCGTCGGAGCCGAACGAGGGGCTGTCCTGAAAGCCGATTTCCGGCGCCTTGCGCACCCGCCGCTGGCCGGGCACATACAGATAGGACTGGAAGTCGAATTCCTGCGCGAAATTGCAACCGCCACCGATCAGCCCCGACTGGCGCGGCGGCTGCTTGACCTGGAAGGCGTCGCACAGCAGCGGTCCGCCGCTGCGGTGGAACCAGTCGCTGGCCGGGCGCTCGGCCTTGGGCACCCACCACATCCACGACTGCCACTGCTCCATGATCACATCGACCCGGTTGCCCAGCGAATCGATCAACGGCGCGTTCATCATGCCCTCGATGGCCTGGCCCTGGTAGGCGAGATAGTGGTTCCAGCCCACCTCGAAGGCATTTTTGGGAATCGGGAACGGATAACCGCCGCCGTCGACATGGTTCTGCAGACACACGGCACCGTTTTCCCAGCCCGGGCACAGCTCGGCGTTCAATGCCTGCTTTCGTGTCGCCTCGTATACCCAGTCCGGGAACGACGCACTGCGCCGGGTCGGGTACACGTGCATCCGGAAACTGTCCGGATACTGTTTGAACATGGCCACCTGACCGGGCGTCAGTTTGTCCTGGTACTGGGCGTAGTTCTGGGCCGTGATGGTGAACAGCGGCTTGTCGTCCGGAAACGGATCGACCCACGGTCCGCCGGGCGTGAAGTTGGCCGGCGGCTGCTGGATGCCGCCGGTCCACTCGGGAATGCTGCCGTCGGCGTTGCCGGCGCGCTCGGCGCCGACGGGAGTCAGCGGCGTGCCGGTCAGGCCCAGCTGGGCCGCTTCTTCGGGTGTGATCCTGGCCCAGGCAGCGGCACTGACGGTCAACATCAGCCCCCCGGCGACACCCAGGATGCGTGCCTTGTTTCGCATGACTCCCCCTCCTTCCGTTTGTCTGGAATCCGAGCCGGCGACCGCTCAGGCCGCCGGTGTCGATCCTTGGGTCATCTGCCGCCCCATCAGGAAGCGGGTGATGGCCGGCATCAGCAACACCGCGCCCAGCATGTTGACGAAGAACATGTAGGCCAGCAACACGCCCATGTCGGACTGGAATTTCAGGTCCGAGAAATACCACAGCGCCACGCCAAGGCTCATGGTCACCGCCGTGAACACTACCGCCGTTCCGACCTCGCGGTAGGAATTGCGGAAAGCCGTCTCCACGTCAGCACCGTTTCGCATGTGGACGAAAGCACGCGCGAACAGGTAGATGCCGTAGTCGACCCCGACACCGACGCCCAGCGCCAGCACCGGCAGCGTGGACACCTTCAGGCCGATGTTCAGGAACACCATGACCGCGTTGGCAAAGATCGATACCGCCAGCAGCGGCAGCATCACGCACAGTGCGGCACGCCAGGAGAAAAAGGTCAGGAACACGCACACCACGATGGCCAGGAACAGGATCACGTCCATGGTCCTAACCGACCCCTTCACCGCCTCGTTGGTCGCCGCCCAGATGCCGGCATTGCCCATCGCCATGCGGAAGGTGACGTCCGGGTTGGCATTGGCCTTCTGGTACGCCTTGATGGCCTCGACGATGCGCTGCAGCGTGCCGGCCTGGTGATCCACCGGGTAGATGGTCACCGGCATCACGCTGCAATTGTTGTTGAACAGCCGCTGCGACATCTCCACCCGATAGATGTTGGCGGCGATCATCTGCTCGTTGCGCGGCAGGCCGAGGAACTTCGGATTCGCCTCGTAGTTGCCGACGTTGCGTTCGCGCACCACCTGCGACAGCGACTTCACCGACCGCACGCCCGGCACGTTGCGCATGTGCCAGACGAAATCGTCGATGGTCTCCATCACGCCGTAGTTGACACAGGCGCTGTCCTTGCTCGACTCGGCGATGACCACGAACTCATCCAGACCCACCGTGAAATTGCTCACGATCTTGTCGATGTCGCGGTTGTAGCGCGCATCGGGCCAGAACTCGGGGCACCAGCCTCGGAGTCGCCAATGACCAGGTCGTTCGACTTCGATGCCCCGTACGCCACCAGCCCCAGGCTCAGCACAACGATGACGGCCGCCGGCAGCGGCCGGCTGGAGCGGGCCAGCAGATTCCAGAACGGATGGTCCGCCCCCTCCGAACCGCGACGGGCGCGGGCCAGCTCACGCTCGTTCAAACTCAGGTACGACAGGATCGCCGGCAGCATGAACTTGTTGGTCAGCAGCATCACGCCGACACCGATGCTGGCCGTGATGCCCAGCTCGCGGATGATGTCGATGTCGATGATCATGATCACGGCGAAGCCGACCGCATCCGACACCAGGGCCGTGGCGCCCGGAATGAACAGCTTGTTGAACGCATCCTTCGCCGCCGCCGGGCTGTCCATCCCCGACAGAATGCCCAGGCGCCAGGCATTGGTCATCTGCACCGCATGACTGACGCCGATGGCGAGCACCAGGAACGGCACCAGGATGGACAGCGGGTCCACGCCGTACCCGAGCAGCTTGACCAGCCCCAGCTGCCAGGCCACGGCCGTCAGCGAAACCGCGATTGCCGCCACGGCCAGCTTCCAGGAGCCGGCGAAGAACACCAGCAGCACGAAGGTGACCGCCAGCGTGATGGCGAAGAACACAATGACGCCCCGCGCGCCGTCGATGATGTCACCAATGAAGGTGGCAAAACCGATGATGCCGATGTCGACAGCCTGCGACTCGTACTTGTCGCGCAGCTGCTCCAGGCGTTCGGCGACCTGCTGGTAGTCGAGCTTGACGCCGGTGGCCGGATCGCGCTCGACCAGCTCGGCGATCACCAGCGCACCGGAAAAATCCTTGGCCACGGTGCGGCCGATCTCGTCGGACCGGTACAGGTTTTGCCTTACCCGCTCGAGGCCCTCCTCGGTCGCCTCGAAATCGGCCGGCACGATGCGTGAGCCTGTGAAGCCTTCCTCGGTCACCGCCACGTAGTTCACGTTCGGCGTGAACAGCGAGGTCACCGTACGGGCATCGACGCCATCCATGACCAGGATGTCCTGCGTCACCTGCTCCAGCACCTTGAAGAAGGCCGGATTGAACATGTCGCCGCTGCGGTCCTGCACGAACACGGTAATGGTGTTCGAGCCGCCGAACTCCGGCTTGTAGTCGATATAGGTCTTCATGTACGGGTGCGACAGCGGCACCGACTTGTCGAAGCCGGGGTCGAGGCGCTGCATCAACGCCTCGTAGCCGAGCAATGCCGTCAGCGCCAGCATGACGCTGAGTACCAGCACGCGCTGGCCTACCAGAAAGTTGGAAATCTTCGCCGAGAAGCGCTCAAGTCCGGCGCCGTAACCCAGGTCTGCAGCCATGGAATCGATCGTCCTGAAATCGCGTTGAGGGCCGTCGCAGGGGGCGGCGGATCAGAGTTTGTGAAGAAATGCACGTCCTGTGCATTTCTTCTGTCGCGAGTCCGGCACATGCCCGGACTCGCTCCCGCCCATCCCTGGCCGGGCTGAGAGCTTGAATGTCACAAGCTCTCAGTCGAACTGCCCGGCAAGCGGTCTGCGCTGTACGCCGCCGGCCTCGGTGGCCAGGTACACCGCATCACCCGCCGGCAACACCGCGGTGATGCCGGCGCGCTCGACGAGCTGCTTTACCGATGCCTCCAGGGTGTGCGGGGCCAGGCGCACCAGCGTGCCGCCGCCGCCGACGAGCAGCAGCGCACCGTCCGGCAGCACCACACCGTCGAACAGGAACTGCTGCGTACCGGTATCGACCCGCTGCCAGGCGAGCCCGCCGTCTGCCGACACGAAGGCATGACCGTTCATGCCGTAGATGAGCAGGCGCCCGTCGGGCAGTCTCAGCGCCCCGAAGAACGATCCCTCGTAGGGAGAGTCGATCGCCTCGAACGGCGCGACGCCGTCGGCGGAGCGGTACAGCACGCCCTTCTCGGCCACCGCCAGGGTTGCCCCGTCCGCCGCCCAGGCGATGTCGAAAACGTGGTTCTGGTACCAGTCCTCCACGGACAGCGTGGTGCGCTGCCAGTTGGCCCCGGCATCCTGCGTACTCCACAGCTGGCCGTTGCTGCCGACCACGTAACCGCTGCGGGCGTCGCGAAAGCGCACGTTCAGCAGCACCACCTGCGAATCGGGCTCGAAGTTGAGCAGCGTCCAGCTCGCCCCGCCGTCGGTGGTCTTGAGCACCACCGCATCGTGCCCGACCGCGAAACCGGTCTGGGCATCGACGAAGCTCACCGCCGTCAGCGTGGCCCGCACCGGCACGTCCGACTGCACCCAACTGGCGCCCCGATCATCGGAGCGGATGATCACGCCCCGCTCGCCGACCGCGATCACCCGTTCGCCGGCGCTCGCCAGCCCCAGAAACACCACCCGCGGCGCCAGGGGCACCTTCAACGCCGATTGCGGCGTCACATCGGCCCGTGCCGAGGCCGTCAGGCATAAAAAAGCCAGCAGGAAACTGGCGAGTCGAACGAACATTTATCCCTCTCGAAGCTCATCTCGGGCGCCGAGCGCTCCGGCATCGGCGTCTGACCAAGACACCCTGCGGCTCTGCTGAACCGCAGGGTGTCTGGTGGGTTTATGTACGGCCCTGCGCGGCACGACCGCCGCAGGGCGTGGAAATCAACGCGTACCGAACTTGCGCAATCCCTGCGGCGTGTAGACGGAGATGTCGACGGTCATGTCCTCGGTGGTCTCGAACTTCGGCGGCCCGAAACCGGTCAGCCGGCCTGCGGTGTCGTGCCAGTACGGGTAGGTGGTGTAACGCCCGTTGATCAGATCGATCTGCGAGTCGCCCATGATGCGCAGAAGGGGCTTGTCATACAGGTTCAGCACGTGCTGTTCGCCCATGCGCCATAGCCGGTCCTTGGCGTCGTAGGCCTCGAAGGCCACGCCCATCCAGGTGTCCTCGTCGAAATACGCCACGTGGCGCTTGTAGAGGTGGCGGTAGCCCGGCTTGAGCTCGCCGTCGATCACCCACATGCGGTGCAGCTCGTAGCGCAGCAAGTCCTGATTGATGTGCTTCTTGCCATAGATGTCGTCGTAGTTCAGGTTCGGATCGGCAATCTTGTACGAATTGGCCGACACGAAAAGCTCCTTGCCTTTCTCGAGCTTGTAGCTGTGGCGCGGCTCCTTGCCGCCGAACCACCACATCCAGCGCGAGGACACCGTGCGCTGGCCATCCGAGCCGAAGGAAGGACTGTCGTGGAAACCAATCTCAGGCGCCTTGCGCACACGTCGCTGGCCGGGGATGTAGAGGTAGACCTGAAAATCGACGTTCTGCGCGTACATGCAGCCGCCAAACACCAGCCCCGAGGAGCGCGGCGGCTGCTCGATCTGCCACGAATCGCACAGGAACGCGCCGCCCCACTGCGTGAACCACTCGTTCGACGGCCGCTTGTCGGCCGGCAGCTGGTACGGCCAGAACTCGCGCGAGCGGATGATCACGTCGGTGCGATTGCCCAGCGAATCGATCAGCGCGCCGTTGCCCATGGCGTCCATGGTCGTGCCGTTGTAGTGCCCGAGCAGGGTGTTCCAGCCAGCCTCCTCGGGACTCTTGGGAATGGGAAACGGCACCCCACCGCCGGGCTGCGCATCGATCAGGCACATTTCGTTCTTCTGCGCGTACTGCGGGCAGATGTCGATATGCTTGGCCTGAACCTTGGTGCTTTCGACGAACCAGTCCGGATAGGACGTGCTGCGCCGGGTCGGGTAGACGTGCATCCGGAAACTGTCCGGATACTGCTTGAACATGGCAATCTGGCCCGGCAGCAGATTCTTCTCGTACTGCTGGTAGTTCTGCGCGGTGATGGTGAACAGCGGCTTGTCGTCCGCAAAGGGGTCGGCCCAGCCCGCGCCCGGCTTGAAATTGGCCGGCGGCGCCTGAATCCCGCCGGTCCACTCCGGAATGGTGCCGGCGGCGTTGCCGGCACGGGTGGCGCCGACCGGCGTCAGCGGCGTGCCGGTCATGCCGAGCTGGGCGATTTCCTCGTCGCTCAGCTTGGCGTTGGCCGCACCTGCCATCGACAGTCCGGCCAGTGCCGCAACGACCACGCAACGGCTACCGTTGAAAAAGAACATCTTCATATCCTCCAGAATGAACCCGGCGCCCGTTCAGAACGAGTAGCTCGCGTTGAACGACAGGAAGTCCCGATCGTCAGTGCCGTTGTAGCGGCTGGCCGCCCTATTGAAATCGTTTTGCGGACCGAAGAAATTCGTGTAACTGATGTTGCCGGTCCACTTGCCGCCGCCATACAGGAAGCCAAGACCCACGGTGATCGCCTTGCGGTCGTCCACCACCAGCTTGGCCGCGCCCAGCTCGTTGGAAAATCCGTGGATATCCCAGCTAAACGCCACGCTCGGCTCCAGTGCGATCAGATTGAACAGGGCTGCGTTGTAGGTCAGTGCGTGGCGAACCACCAGCTTGCCGAAGTCCTTGCTGATGTCCGGTTCGAACAGAGCTGAGGAATCCGGAAGCCCGCCGATCCAGCCCCACATGAGCTCCGCCACCGTGGCGTTGGCGTCCGCCTTCAGCCACTGCGTCACGCCCCAGTTCTTGTTGACACTGAACTGTGCCTGATGGCGCTCGATTCGCTCATAGCCTCTGACGCTGGCGCCGGGCGCCAAGCCAGGAGCTATGCCAGCCCCCTGCAGCAGCGGCCCGAGCAGCTGAATCGGCGCATTTCGCCGCCACGAATATTCGCCACTGAGCGCGACACCGGAAAGATTGGTGTTGAACGAGACGCCGAAGCGCTCGATATTCTCCGGGTATTCAATGAAAAAACGCCCGCCCGGCCCAGCTACATTGCGCGTCGCCGACAACATGGGCAGGTGGTCGTGCAGGTTCTGGTAATAAAGGCCGACCTCGCCACCGTTGCCGAAATTGGGCAGAAACACCCTGAATGCAAGACCCCATTGCCCGCCGTAGGAAGGAATGTCGTCCCCGCTCCTCACGAGACCGCCGCCCAGCAGATCGCAGGCCACGCCGTCAGGCGCCAGACAACGCGGCCTCCCGCCGACCACCGCGTTGGCAAAACCGCCACCGTCCGCGATGGCGTCCAGGGTGGCGAAAAAGGCGCCCATCGGATCGACCTTGATCTCGTCGTACCCGAACAGGTAGAAGCCTTCGAGCGTGTAGTTGTCGGCGAAGGTATACGCAATATCGATGGCAGGCGTGCCCAGGAAGGCGTCCTTCAGGTCGGAGCCCGGCGTGCGCAGCTTGGAGATGTCGACCGTATTGATGTCCGACAGCGCCTGGCCGATGAAGGTGCTTTCACCCCAGGAAATCACCTGCTTGCCCAGACGGACCGACAGGTTCTGGTCAGGCAGCAGGTGCTTGTAAACATACGCATCGGTGATGTCACCGTGCTGCTTGGCGCGATTTTCAGAGGCTTTTGGAAGATTCTGATTCGCCATCTCGAAATCGTAGAACCAGTTGCCCCGTGCCAGGGCGCCATAGCTGTCGCCCTTGACCTCCAGGGTATGCGAGCCCTTGATGGCGTTGGAAAAAATGTCCCACTTGTCCTGGAACAGGTAGCGATTGCCATAAACGCCCTGATTGAGCGGATCGGGCTTTGCCGTGCGCATCGAAAGACCCCAAGTGAGGTCGGTATCGAACGCGGCCTCCAGTTCGCCGATCTTGAAATCCACCGCCAGCGCCGGGCCCGAAATCAAGCCCGCCGCAGCGGCCGCAATCGCTGTGCGTAATTGCATGCGCTTGGTCATGTTCTTCCCTCCTCATCATTCCATGAACCACAAATTCTAAAGCACGCGACAACCATCAGTACACCCCGCGCCCACATATATCGACCAAACTCAGTGCGACAGCCCGCGTGTCGACACCCGCTCTTTCTCGACGTCGATCAGCCATGCCGCCAACGCCGGCAACAACAACACCGCACCGACCATGTTGACGAAGAACATGTAGGCCAAAAGCACGCCCATGTCCGACTGGAACTTCAGATCGGAGAAGAACCAGGTCGCAACGCCAATCGACATGGTGCTGGCGGTGAAGATAACGGCAGTGCCGGCCTGCTTGAGACCCTCATAGTAAGCATCCTTCAGGGACAGGCCGTTGCGGATGTGGGCCTGCGTGCGGGCAAACAGATAGATGCCGTAATCCACACCTACGCCGACGCCAAGCGCCACCACGGGTAGTGTCGACACCTTCAGCCCGATGTTCAGCAGAACCATCACCGCGTTGGCGAGAATGGAAACCAACGCCAGCGGCAACAGGATGCACAGCGAAGCGCGCCACGACAGGAAGGTCAAATAGCACAAGATGCCCACCGCCACAAAAAGGGCTCCCATCATGGTCAGTTCGGCCCGTTCCACAGCCTCGTTAGTTGCCGCCATCACGCCCGCCGGCCCGGACGCAAGCCTGAACGACACTTTGGCGCCGTCTCCCTCAGCAGGCTGTTCAAATTCCTCGATCGCCTCGACTACCCGAGTCAGCGTTGGTGCTTTGTGGTCCCACAGGAACACGCGAATCGGGATCGCCTCGCAGGTGTCGTTGAACAGCTTCTGGTTCAGTTCAATGTTGCGCATCGCCGAGCCGAGGCCCGCCGCCGTGCGCGGAAGCTCGGCGAACTTGATATGGCCTTCGTTGTTGCCAATGTTGCGGTCGCGCATCACCGACGACAGCGAGGCCACCGACTGGACACCTTCAACATTTCCAACGTGCCACACAAATCGATCAATCGTCTTCATCATCCCGTAGGTCGTGCAACCGTCACGCGGCATCTCCGCGATGACCGTCAACTCGTCGATTCCGACCCGAAAGTTATTGATGATTGCCTTAATATCCTGGTTATAGCGCGCCTCCGGCCAGAATTCCGGCGCGCCGGCTTCGCTATCACCGATCACCAGAGACTGCCACTTCCACCAGCCGAACCCAAGCAAGACGATGGAAACCAGGATAACTACCGACCCCTTCTTGCGGTCGGCGAAGCTTGCGAGAAAGCGAAAGAAGGGCTTTTCCTGAACCAGAACCCGCGCCCGGATGCGCTCAACCGTGCGCGGGCTCATGCTGGCGTAGGACAGCAGCACCGGCAGCATGAACTTGTTCGTCGCGACCATCACCGCAACACCAATGCTGGCTGTTATACCAAGCTCCTGAATGATGTCGATGTCGATAACCATGATCACGGCGAAACCCACTGCATTGGCCAGCAAGGCGGTGGTACCCGGAATGAACAACTTGTTGAAGGCCTCGCGGGCGGCCTGGCGCGCGGTAGCCCCGCCGAGAATTTCCAGCTTCCATGTATTCGTCATCTGGATGGCGTGGCTGACCCCAATCGCCAGAATGAGAAACGGGACCAATATCGACAAGGGATCGATGCCGTAGCCCAGCAGACGCACCAGGCCCAGTTGCCACACCACCGCCGTCACCGCAACCAGAATCGCCAAAACGGTGATTTGCAGCGAATTCGAATAGAAATACAACATTATGGCGGTGACCAACACCGCCACGACAAAGAACAGCAACACCCCAAGCGCGCCATTGATGACATCGTCGATGAACTTGGCGAAGCCGATGATTCTTACCTCGACGGTATCGCTGGCGTAGCGGGCGCGAATTTGCTCCAGCGCGGCCGCAACTTCTGTGTAGTCCAATGGTTTGCCGGTAGCGGGGTCTTTGTCTACCAGCTCGGCACGGATCAGGGCGCCGCGAAAATCATGAGACACGAGGCGCCCGACGTGCTGCGAGACCAGCAGATTGCGCCGCACCTGCTCGATGCTTTCCTGATTGGGCTGAAAATCCGGCTCAACCACACGATGGCCGACAAAGCCCTCCTCATTCACCAGTACATAGTCCACGTTGGGCGTGAACAACGAGGTGACGGAGGATCGGTCAACGCCCTTTATGAACAGAACGTCCTGGGTCGCCGTTTCAAGCGTTTTGAAGAAATCAACGTTGAATATATCGCCTTCCTTCTGCATCAAGGCGACGATGATGACGTTTGCGCCGCCGAATTGGTCAGTGTACTTGCTATAAGTCTGCATGTACGGATGACCCAGCGGGATGGACTTGGTGAAGCCGGGGTCCATCCGCAGAAAAGAGGCGTGATAACCGAGGAAAGCAGTGATCAAACCCAGCACGACGAGAATCATGACCCGATGACGAATCAGCGCATCGGCCAGCCATGCCGAAACACGGGCCATGCCGGACGCATAATTGGACGTTAACATTTCTCCTCCGAAAACCGTAATAGAGGGCGATGACTTATTTGACTTCGAGCGTCAGGCGGTTGACGCCGTTCTCGCCAAACGCCAGCCACGCACCGTCCCGTGTCGGTAACAGACGTGCAATCTTGCGCCGATCCTCCTGGGGCGCGAGCGCAAACGTTTCACCGCCGTCGCGCGTGGTGACAATCGCACCGTCCAGCCCCGCCAGTACCAGTACGCCATCCGCCGTAACCGTGGCGGACATAAGGGACTTGTCCGTGCCGGTAGGTGTTCCATCCCGGATCATCATATAGTTCCGTCTCGGTCCCCGCTGCTGCTGGCGCGCGAGGTGTTCCGGGAGCTGGCAGGGGACGGGAAAGCGGTTGATCGGGAGGTGTCCGCATGCTGATTGCACTGCACAAACAAGCCCGCACCACGCCCCACGTGCGGGCGCAGATCGCGGCCAGTGATGAGCCGGTGGCGGTGCTGGCCCGCCGCTTTGGCGTCACCGAGCCGACGATCTACAAATGGAAGCGGCGCCCGGATGTCTACGACCGGCCGCACACCGCGCACCGCCTGCAAACGACGTTGACCCCCGGCCAGGAGGCGATCGTGGTCTACCTGCGCCGGGCCCTGCTGCTGCCGCTGGACGACCTGCTGGCGGTGACGCGCGAGTTCCTGTGTCCGGACGTGTCCCGCTCCGGGCTGGACCGCTGCCTGCGCCGCCACGGCGTGGGCAACCTGCGCGCCCTGCGCCCGGCGCCGGACAAAGCGGTCAGCAAGACCTTCAAGACCTACGTGCCCGGCTTTGTGCACGTCGACGTGAAGTACCTGCCGCAGATGGCCGACGAGGACCGGCGCCGGTTCCTGTTCGTGGCCATCGATCGGGCCACCCGCTGGGTTTACGTGGCCCTGAAAGCCGACAAGAGCGCGCGCTCGGCGCGCGCCTTCCTCAGTGCCCTGGCCACGGCCTGCCCGGTGCGCATCACGCGCCTGCTCACCGACAACGGCACCGAGTTCACGGACCGGCTGTTCGGGAGCCGGGCGCGGGCCCCGACCGGGACGCATGAGTTCGATCGCCTGTGCCAGGAACTGGGCATCGAGCACCGTCTGACGCCCCCGCGCCACCCGCAGACCAATGGCATGGTCGAGCGCTTCAACGGGCGCATCGCGGACCTGCTGCGCACGCACCACTTCAGGTCCAGCGAGGACCTGGAGCAGACCCTGCACCGCTATGTCACGCTCTACAACCACCACTTGCCGCAGAAGGCACTGAACGCCCAGACTCCGGCTCAAGCGCTTCAGCACTGGTACGCTTCAAAACCGGAGCTGTTTCATCGAAGGCCAAATAATCGGCCGGGACGTGACAGGTAGGCACCATGCGCCACGACGCACCATTATCGTCGCTGACCGCGACATGGCCGCGCATTCCGTAGGCCAGGATGCGAGGACCATGGAAGGAAACGCCGAAAAATGAGCCGTTATATGGGCTATCAAGCTGTAGCCAGGTCGCTCCCGCATCATCCGACCGGAACAGCACGCCTTGCTCGGATGCCATGAAAAGGCTCCCGGAAGCGGCCTTACCAATCCCGAACAGGTGACCATCGAACTCATCACGGGTCAGAATGACCTCATTGCTCCACGTCGCCCCGCCGTCCGTGGTGCGAAAGAAATTGCCCCGGCCGCCGACAGCAAATCCCGTGCGCAGATCCTCGAAGTACAAAGCCAGCAGCGGCACGTCCAGCTCCGGGTCGCTGAACTGTTTAACCCACGTCAGTCCCCCGTCCACGGTGGCCAATATGGTCGCGTCATGCCCTGTGGCCCAGCCATGCTGCGCATCGACAAAGGTCACGGCGGTAAGAGTCGGATCGACCGGAACAGCGGCCTGCTTCCAAGTCGCTCCCTCGTCGTCCGAATAAAGGACGATGCCCCGTTCACCCACTGCGACGATGCGCTCGCCCGCTCGCGTGGCGTCCAGCAGTAATGCACGCGCGACGTTGCGGCCGGTTGCCGCGGGATGGGATTCCTCGGCGCGCGTGGGAGCGGCGAGCATCGAAACCGAAGCGAGCATGAGCATCGCGAGCAGGGCGCGAAGTCGCAACGCAACATTGCGATGAATTCTTCCTGGCACCTTATCCCCCTATCACATAAGGAAAAAAATGCCCCCAGTGAAGGGGGCTGTCGCTATTCGCTGTATCGCGAAGTGATGTTACGTTCTGCGGTGCGGCCCCCTGGCATCTGCGGCGAACACCAGGAACCTCACCCATGTAGTGCATATAAGGCGCTACACGGCTACTCAACAACTCGACTCTTAACGGACGCCGTACTTACGTAGACCAGCCGGCGTCATCAGGTCCGGATCAGGCTTGCCGGAAGGCGAAAAATCCGGCGGGAAGGTGCCGAGCTTGGCGCCGTGGTTGAAATAGCCGTTGACGCCTGCATGGCGGCCGGAGACCAGATCGGAGTGGTCGTCTCCCCACCAGTGCACCATCGGCACATTGTAATAATTGAGCAGATAGGCCTCCGACACGCGCCACAGGTTGCCCTGCGCATCGTACATGTCGGACAGCGCCGCCGCCCAGCTGTCCTCGTCCACGTACACCAGGCGATGCGGGCCAAGATGGCGGAATCCCGGCTTCAGCTTGCCCTCGATGACCCATACCCGGTGCAGTTCGTAGCGCTTGATGTCCGAGTTGACGTGGCCCTTGCGCACGATGTCCTTGAAGGTGTATTGCGGATCGGCCAGCTTGTAGCTGTTGTAGGGGATATACATCTCCTTGCGCACCGGTGGCGACCAGTCGTACCACTCCTCGCCACCGGTCTGCGCGAACAGGTTGCGCGCATCGGCGGTTCGCAGACCGTCCGAACCTGTGCCCGGGCTGTCGTAAAAGCCGATTTCCGGAGCCTTGCGGACCCGGCGCTGGCCGGGCACGTACAGGTAGGCTTCGAAGTCGACCGATTCGAAATAGTTGCAGCCGCTGAACATGGTCCCGGCCGTGCGCGGCGGCGCAAGATCTTCCTGCGAGAAGCACCACGCCGCACCGCCCTTGCGGTCGAACACTTCGCCCTTGGGTTTTTCATCCCCGACCAAATACATCGGCACCAACCAACGCTCGCGCTTTACATGCTCGGCGTAGGCGCCATCCGGAAATGCGTTGAAGCCATACGCAACCGACGTGAACCACTTGCCGAAGAAGTAGAACGTGTGGTTGTACATCAGCTCCCCGCCATCCTTGGGAATGGGAAACGGCACACCCGGGCGAAAGACCTCCTGTTTCACGCAGCGCTGGGCAGTGTTGGGTCCACCCGGAGGCGGGTTGCACCAATCGGTGTTGGCGGCATTCCAGATAGAGCCGTCGTACAGCCACTGCGGGAAAGAGGCACTGCGACGACTTGGATAGACGTTCATCTTGAACGTATCCGGGTATTTCTTGAGCATGGCAATGGTGCCAGCGGACAATTTGTCCTCGTACTGCTGATAGTTCTGCGCCGTGATGGTGAACAGAACCTGATCGTCCTTGTAGGGATCCACGTACCACTTGCCCTCTTCATAACCGGCCGGCGGCGCCTTTATGCCGCCATCCCAGGCCGGAATGCTGCCGTCGGCGTTGCCGGCGCGGATGGCGCCGACTGGCGTCAACTCCGTCCCCTCAAGGCCCAGCTTCGCCGCTTCCTCAGGCGATACCTTGGCGACAGCCGACCCGGCAAAGAGCGCCGCAGCTCCGACAAAGGCAAGGCCGGCGATGATCGGTAAGTTTTGCATAACAATCACTCAAAAAGGTTTGAAGTCATTTCCTGAAGCCCGACACCGGCGCCCAGTCAAAGCCTGAGCGATATAGAGAACCGGTACCGTCAGCGCATGCCATATTTGCGCAATCCAGCGGGCGTCTGAACATCGGGATCCGGCATGACGTGATAATTGATCAAGTCACCCGGATTGCCGCTGATATTCGGCCAGCCGGCATTGGAAGCATGCCTGCCGTTGATCAGGTCGGAATGATCGTCGGCAAAATGATGAACGGTCGGAACGTCGTAGTAATTAAGCAAATAGCCCTCGGACACGCGCCACAGGTTGTCCTGTGCATCGTACATGTCAGATGCTACGCCGGCCCAGCTGTCTTCGTCTATGTAAGTGACTCGGTGTGGCGACAGATGCCGAAATCCTGGCTTGATCTTGCCCTCGATGGCCCACACCCGGTGCAGTTCGTAACGTACGAGGTCCGAATTGATGTGCCCCGGCCGCACGATGTCCTTCATGCTGATGCCCGGCTGCGCCATTTTGTACGCGTTGTACGGTACGAACATCTCCTTTCGCTCGGCCGTCCACGTGTACCATTCCACGTCACCGGTCATGGCGCCCATGTACTTTGAGTCGGCAGTGCGCAGGCCGTCCGAGTTGGAACTCGGGCTGTCATAGAAGCCAATTTCCGGAGCCTTGCGCACTCGGCGCTGGCCGGGCACGTACAGGTAGGCATCGAAGTCGGTGGTCTCGAAATAGTTGCAGCCACCGAAAATGCTGCCCGCGTTGCGCGGCGGCGCCAGGGTTTCCTGCGAGAAGCACCAGGCCGCTCCACCATTACGGGTGAACACATCGCCCTTCGGTATCTCATCCGGATTCATGGCAGCGGGCACGATCCACCGCTCGCGGGTGGCGAATTCGGCATAGGTGCCATCGGCGAACGCGTTGAAGCCATAATGCGTGACAGTGTAGTACTTGCCGAACCAGTAATAGGTATGGTTCCACATGGCCTCACCGCCGGTTTTCGGTATTGGGAAGAAGATGCCTGGGCGATAGACCTCGCGTTTGACGCAACGCTCCTCCCGATCCTTACCAAGTGATGGGTTGCAGAACTCAGTGTTGGTGGCGTTCCAGATGCTGTTCTCGTAGATTTCCTTCGGATACGACGCGCTGCGCCGCGTCGGGTACACGTTCAGCTTGTAGCTGTCCGGGTACTTTTTCAGCATCGCGATCTGACCGGCTGACAGCCTGTCCTTGTACTGCTCGTGGTTCTGCGCCGTGATGGTGAACAGAATCTTGTCGTCCGCATAGGGATCAATATACCAGCCACCCTGGGTATAGCCCACAGGCGGCGTCTTGATGCCGCCATCCCAGGCGGGAATGCTGCCATCGGCATTACCGGCGCGGATCGCGCCCATCGGCGTCAACTCGGTGCCTTCGATGCCGAGCTTGGCTGCTTCTTCCGGCGACACCTTGGCACTCGCCATCAGCGGCACACCCGTACACCCCACGGCAAGCGCCAGGCTCGCCGCCCATTTCACCCCTTGCATGGCTTCCCCCGAATCATGAAGAAAAAGGGCCGGTGTCAATCCCAAACACCGGCCCACGTCGGTGCATCAGAACGAGTAACTTAGGTCCAGCGACAGGAAGTCGCGGTCGGTGTTGTTGACCGGGCGGCTGCCGTTCGGACGCCACTGGTCGTTATCGCCGTCGAAGATGAAGGTCTGGTTGATACCCAGCTTCCAATTCAACGCATAGTCGAAGGTCACACCGACCGACAATTGCTTGCGACCGCCAATGAACAGCGTCGCACCACCGAACTCCGGCGACACGCCCTCTACGTCCCACTTAAAGGCGGTGTTGAAGTCCATGTTGATACGGTTGAACAGGATATTGTTGTAGGTGAGCGTCGAGCGGGCCACCAAGCCCCAGAAGTGGTTGGTCACATCGTCAAACCGAACGAACCCGTTCTTCGAGGCCAGCACGGTCGGAGTTATTTCATGGCCATTCAGGTCGTGACCCGGCATGTCCTCTGCCCAGCCGTAGGCCACTTCGCCGATGGTGTTCCATTGGTCGGCGCCCATCAGCATGGGCATGGGCCCCCACAGACGCTGGCCAGTCAGCTGAATCTGATGCCGCTTGTAGCGCTCGAAGCCCTCGTATTTGGTCCCTGGCGCGTAGAGCGTGCCGTTGGGTGCCCCCGTTGGGCCCAGTTCCCGACCTGTCGCGGCGACCGCGAGGAAGTCCGTGCCTTGCAGCGGTGCATTGCGCCGGTAGCTGTACTCGCCACCCACCGCCCACGAACCGAGAGTCGTGTTGAAACTGAAGCCGTAGCGTTCGACATCCTTGGCGTAGTCGACGAAGTAGGTCCCTATACGCCCGCCGGCATTAGCAGTCGGGCCCGCGTACGAAGACAACTGCGGGTTGTGATCATGCAGATTCTGGTAGTAGAGCCCGAAGTCGAAACCATTGCCCAGATTTGGCGCGTAGTAACGCAGCGCTACGCCATACTGCCCCCCGTATGATGGAATGTCGTCGCCCCATCGCGGCACCTGGGCTGGGCCGAGCGCCAGGTTACAGGTGCCGCCGTCAGGCGCCCGACAAAGATCGAACGGGACACCAAATTCGTTGGCAAAGCCGCCGCCGTCGGTGATGGCGTCTTGGGTGCCGAAGAAACCACCGTAGGGATCGACCTTCAGCTCGTCATACCCGAGCAGCACGAAGGTCTCGAGCGACAGCGCCTCACTCATCTGCCAACTGAAATACGCCGCCGGTGTACCGACCAACGCGTCCTTGAGCTCGACGCCCGGCTGGCGCAACTTGCTGATGTCTACCGTATTGATGTCGTTGAGCGACTGACCGATGAAGGTGTTCTCGCCCCAGGAAATGACTTGCTTGCCCAAGCGCACCGTGAACTGGTCCGCGCTGCCGAGCCGGGTCAGGAAATAGGCGTCGGTGATGTCGCCATGCATGATCGCGCGGTTTTCCGATTCCTTCGGAATGCTGTCCCTCTCGCTGGCCATGGCGAAGTCGTAGAAGTAATTGCCGCGCATGAACGCGCTCCAGCCGTCGCCATTCACCTGCAGGTCATGCGAAGCCTTGACCAGGTTGGAGAAAATATCCCACTTCTTGTTGAACAGCTCCCGATTGCCGTACTGATTGTTGCCAAGCAGCAGCCCGGCCTCGGTCTGGCCCGGCGCCCAGCGGCTGGGATGGGGAATGCTCAAAGACGGGTCCATTTTCTCGGTCCGCAGCTGCAGGCCGTAGCCCAGCGTGGTGTCGAAGGAGCCCTCGACCGCACCATCGAACAACTGAAAATTGGCGGCCTGGGCAGCGCTACCGGCTGCGGCGAGTGCCGCTGCGGCCAGCCAGTAACGACCCGTGCTGGTCGGCTGTGTGACGTTCTTGCGTAATTTCATATCCCCTCCCGGTTACATCCACTAACGGCTATGGCCGGCCATAAGGCACGGCGACAAACTCGTCCGGACTAGGAGGGGTTGGCTTCGCTGCGCACGCGCACGACCGGCCGTTCAGGATGCCAGCCGCACGAATACCTTGAACATTCGGCGCAGTAACTATGCTTTGTCAGGCTGCGGGCACCCCTTCCCGTAGCCAAACCCCCTCTTCACCCTTATACAGTGCTGGCGCTGCGCCCTCCAGGCCGCTACCAGCACTGCGCGGGGCGGACCGTAGCATCGGCCCAATCACACTGTCAACAATTGGAAATGTTGCCCCCGGGTGTTTTGGTGCGCCGGCCGTTGATGCGACACGCGCCGGCCCAGTGACGATAATGGCGGAGGGCCTGCGCCCCGCCCATCGCGAATTGGAAGTCCTCACGCATGTATCTCAAAGACGTCCCACGAACCGATCCGAACATCGATCCGGCGACGCTGCTGCAGCTCGCCCGGGATGTGCTGGAAACCGAAGCCGAAGCAATACGCCAACTGGCGCCACGGCTGGGCGAGCCTTTCGTGCAGGCCTGCCGGCTGCTGCTGGCCTGCCGCGGGCGGGTGGTGGTGCTGGGCATGGGCAAGTCCGGCCACGTCGGCGGCAAGATCGCGGCCACGCTGGCCAGCACCGGCACGCCGGCTTTTTTCGTGCATCCGGGCGAAGCCGGTCACGGCGACCTTGGCATGATCACGCCGCAGGACGTGGTGCTGGCCCTGTCCAATTCCGGCGAGACCTCGGAAATCCTGCTCATCCTGCCGATGATCCGGCGGCTCGGTGTGAGCCTGATCGCCGTCACTGGCGATCCTGCCTCGACGCTGGCCCGCGAGTCGGACGTGAATCTTGACGCCAGCGTGGAGCGCGAAGCCTGCCCGCTGGGCCTGGCGCCGACCGCCAGTACGACCGCCACGCTGGCCCTGGGCGACGCGCTGGCGGTGGCGCTGCTGCACACGCGGGGCTTCTCGCGCGATGACTTCTCGCGCAGCCACCCGGGCGGCAAGCTCGGCCGGCGCCTGTTGCTGCATGTGGCCGACGTGATGGTCAAGGGTGAACGCATGCCAACGGTGGGCCACGCGGCCAGCCTGGCCGAAGCGCTGCTCGAAATCACCCGCAAGGGCCTGGGCATGACCGCCGTCGTGGACGCCGACGGTCGCGCGGTGGGGGTATTCACCGACGGCGACCTGCGGCGGGTGCTGGAAAAGGTCGACAACGTGCGGACCGTGGGCATTGCCGAGGTCATGACACAAGGCGGGGTGCGCATCGGTCCGGACCTGCTGGCGGCCGAGGCGGCGCAGCTGATGGAAAGGCGGCGCATCAACGCGCTGCTGGTGGAAGACAGCGACGGGCGCCTGGTCGGTGCGCTGAACATGCACACGCTGCTGGATGCGGGCGTGATCTGAAGCGGGGCCGAAGCGCATCGATCGAGTTTGCTGCGCCGGCTTCGCCGGCACATCGATGTGCCGGCGTTCTGCCTCGCAGGTGCCCGGCCATGCCGGACGACGGGTTGCAACCAAGGCCATCGCGCAGCGCAGCTGCGCTTCTGCACAAATGGACAAATCGGCATGACATCAGGGGATAACAATCACGCGGCACTGGATAGCGAATTGCGGGCGCTGGCCGCCCGTATCGAGCTGGTAGTGTTCGACGTGGACGGCGTGCTGACCGACGGCCGCCTGTACCTGGGCGATGACGGCACCGAGTTCAAGGCCTTTCACGTGCGCGACGGACATGGCTTCAAGCTGCTGCGCGAGGCCGGGGTCAAGGTGGCGGCGCTCAGCGGGCGCCGCTCGTCGGCCGTCATCCGACGCATGGATGAGCTGCAGGTCGACATGTATCGCCAGGGTTGCCAGCACAAGGACCGGGACTTTCTGGACCTGTTGCAGCACCTGGGCATCGACCGCCAGGCCACCGCCTACCTGGGGGACGATGTGATCGATCTGCCCGCCATGCGCCTGGCCGCGCTGCCGGTCGCGGTGGCGGACGCCCATCCGCGGGTACGCGCGATGGCGCGCTGGATCACGACGCTGGGCGGCGGCCGCGGTGCGGCGCGCGAACTGTGCGACCTGATCGTCGATGCCCGTGAGGCTGCCCCGTTGCCGGAATGAGCAATCCAGGATGGATTCATGGCGCGCTGGCACCGGCGCGCAGCGCGCGGGCAATCGACACGACCGCCAAATCCCGGCTCGACCGGCCGCGCCCCTGCCAGCAATGGGCGGACTGCTAGACTTGCCGGCGGCGGCGCTCCCGTCCGCTGCATATTTTTGCCCATACAACTGACACCCATGCGTTTTTCATCCACTCGCCCGCTGTGTGGCCTTGCCTTGCTGTGCCTTGCCGGTTCCGTCATGGCCCTGGATTCGGACCGCCAGCAGCCGATCTATATAGATGCCGATCGGGTCGAGCTGGACGAGGCCAAGGGCCTGAACACCTACACCGGCGCCGTGGTGGTGGTGCAGGGCACGATGCAGATCAACTCCGACACGCTGGTCATCCACACCGAAAACCGCAAACCGACCCGCTATGTCGCCAACGGCAAACCGGCCCGCTACAAACAGCAGCCCAAGCCCGACGAAGGCGATGTGGTGGCCACCAGCCGGCAAATGGAATACGTGATCGGCGAGAAGAAGCTCTATTTGCGCGGGGATGCCCACATCACCCGCCAGGGCGACGTGTTTCAGGGCGATCAACTGGTGTACGACACCGTGCGCGACCTGGTCACCGGCAGCGGCGGCGAGGGCGGGCGCATCCGCATGATCATTCAACCCCAGCGCGGCGCCGAGAAAGCGGCGCCATGAGCCAGCTGACCGCGCACAACCTGCGCAAGAGTTACCGGGGTCGTGCGGCGGTAGCCGACGTGTCGCTGCAGGTCGGGCCGGGCGAGATCGTCGGCCTGCTCGGCCCCAACGGCGCCGGCAAGACCACCTGCTTTTACATGATCGTCGGCCTGGTGGCGCCCGACAGCGGCCACGTGGCCATCGACGGCGTGGACATCACGCAGGCGGGTATGCCCCAGCGGGCGCGCCTGGGCCTGGGCTACCTGCCGCAGGAAGCGTCGGTGTTTCGCAAGCTGTCGGTCCAGGACAACCTGCGTGCCATCCTGGAAACCCGCCGCGACCTGGATCCGGACGCGCGTCGAGCGCGCCTGGAACGGCTGCTCAACGACCTGCACATCGCGCACCTGCGCAGCAGCCCGGGCGCGGCCCTGTCCGGCGGGGAGCGGCGGCGGGTGGAAATCGCCCGCGCGCTGGTCATCGAGCCGCGCTTCATGCTGCTGGACGAGCCGTTCGCCGGCGTCGATCCGATCACCGTGATCGACATCCAGCGGATCGTGCGCGACCTGGCCGCGCGCGGCATCGGCGTGCTGATCACCGACCACAACGTGCGCGAAACCCTGGGCATTTGCCACCGCGCGTACATCGTCAACGAAGGCGAAGTGATGGCGGCCGGCACTCCGGAAACCATTCTGGCCGACGATCGCGTGCGCGCGGTGTACCTGGGCGACGCATTCCAGTTGTAGCCCGGCTTTGCGCAGGGCGCGGCATACGGTACGCTTCTTGCTAACCGAAGATTCCGCCTGGCAGTCGCATGAAGCAAGGTCTTGAACTTGGCGTCTCGCAGCACCTCGCGCTGACGCCGCAGCTGCAGCAGGCAATCCGCCTGTTGCAGCTGTCGACGCTGGACCTGCAGTTGGAGATTCGGGAAGCGCTGGACGCCAACCCGCTGCTGGAAGCAGACGAAGAAACAGCCGAACTCGCCGAAGAACCGCAGCTGCCGGTCATGCCGGAGCAGCCCGAGCGCGCCCTGGAGTTCGACGGTGACAACGAAATCCCGCAGGAACTGGCGGTCGACGGCAACTGGGAAGACACCTTCATCGACCTGGGGGCAGGCAGCGGCGCCAACAGCCGCGACGAGGATGACGGCGGCGACTTCACTGCCGTGTCCAGCAAAGCCGAGACGCTGTACGACCATCTGCTGTGGCAGCTTGATCTGACGCCGTTCAGCCCCGACGACCGGGCGATCGCCGAACTCATCCTGGACGCCATCCGAGCCGACGGCTACCTCGGCCAAACGGTCGCCGAGCTGTGCCTGACCGCCAGCGAGGGACGCAGCGAACCGGTGGACGAAACCGAGCTGCTGTCGGTGCTGCGGCGCATCCAGCACTTCGACCCGGCCGGCGTCGGCGCGCGCGACCTGGCCGAGTGCCTGCGCCTGCAGGTCGAGCAGCTCGAGGGCCTCGATGCGCAGCTGCGCGAGGCCGCGCTGTCGGTGCTCGAGTACATAGCGCTGCTGGGCGAGCACGACTACAAGGCCCTGCAACGCGCCACCGGCCTGCCGGCCGAGACCGTCGACCAGGCCGTACATCTGATCCAGGCCCTGAACCCGCGCCCCGGCACCAGCCTTGACGCAGACGAGCCCGAGTACATCGTCCCGGACGTGCTGGTGCGAAAGATCAACGGCGTGTGGCAGGTCGAGCTGAACCCCGCCATTGCGCCCAAACTGCGAATCAATCAGACCTACGCCGGCATGATCCGCCGCCGCGACAGCGGTGCCGAGAACGAATACCTGAAAAATCGCCTGCAGGAAGCCCGCTGGTTCATCAACAGCCTCAAAAGCCGCAACGACACCCTGCTGCGCGTGGCGCGGGCCATCGTGCAGCGCCAGGTCGGGTTCTTCGAGGAAGGCCCGCACGCCATGGTGCCGCTGGTGCTGCAGGACATCGCCGACGAACTGGGTCTGCACCAGTCGACCATCTCGCGCGCCACCAACCGCAAGTACATGCATGCCCCGCGCGCCATCTACGAGCTGAAGTTCTTCTTCTCAAGTCACGTATCGACCAGCGACGGCGGCTCGGCCTCGGCCACCGCCATCCGTGCCCGCATCCGCGACCTGATCACTGCCGAAACTCCCGGCAACCCGCTCAGCGACAACGACCTGGCCGAACAGCTCCAGAAGGCGGGCATCAACGTGGCTCGCCGCACAGTGGCCAAATATCGCGAGGGCATGGGCATCGCCTCCACCACCGAGCGGCGCAAGGCGGCCCGCCGCAAGAGTTGATTTGAACCCACCCATGCCGCAGCGCCTGATCATCGTCAGCGGCCTGTCGGGGGCCGGCAAGTCCACGGCGCTGCGTGCGCTCGAGGACCTAGGCTTCTATTGCGTCGACAACCTGCCGATCGCGCTGCTGCCGGCCCTGGGTCAGGAACTGACGCGCAGCGGCGCTGACACGCCGGCCGCGGTCGGCATCGATGCGCGCAACTTCTCCGATCTGACGGCGCTGCCCGGCATCCTGAAAGCGATCCGCGACAACGCCGTCGACTGCCAGGTGCTGTTCTTCACCGCCGACCGGCAAACCCTGATCAATCGCTACAATGAAACCCGGCGCCAGCACCCGCTGGCCGGTCAGGGCGGCTCGATCAGCGAGGCCATCGACGCCGAACAGGCGCGCCTGGCGCCGATCGCTGAACTCGCGGACCTCTGCATCGACAGCTCCAGCCTGAACATCTACCAGCTGCGCAGCAGCGTGCGCGACCTGCTCAGCCACGGCCGGCAGGCGCCGACGCTGGTGTTCCAGTCCTTCGGTTACAAGTTCGGCACGCCGCTGGATGTCGACATGGTGTTCGACATGCGGTGCCTGCCCAATCCGCACTGGGATCCGGCGCTGCGCGAGTTCACCGGCCTGGATGCGCCGGTGCGGGAGTTCCTGGACCGGCAGCCGGATGCGCAGCAGTTGTTCGCCGACATCCGGCAGTTTCTGGACAACTGGCTCCCGCGCTTTGCCGCCAGCGACCGCAGCCAGGTGACGGTGGGCATCGGCTGCACCGGCGGCCGGCACCGCTCGGTCTACATGGCACATCGTCTGGGCGAGCATTTCAGGACGCGGCAGGACACAAACCCGGCGGAGCGCGTGTTGGTGCGCCACCGCCAGCTGGCCGGCTGAAGGCGGACGGACTCAGGCCAGCGCCTGGAGCAAGTCCTCACGGCTGATCACGGCCACGCCCTCGCCGCCGCGGGCAAATTCCACCCACGTGAACGGCAGCTGCGGCAGGCGCTCGACCAGCGCCGGCCAGGTGGCACCGACCTCCAGCACCAGCAGGCCGCCGTCACTCAGATGCATCGCTGCGCCACGCAGGATGCGCAGCGGGTGGTCCAGGCCGGCATCGGGCGACACCAGGGCGCCCGGCGGCTCGTGGCGGTACTCGTCCGGCAGGCCGGCGTATTCCGCGTCCGGCACATACGGCGGGTTGCTGACGATGAGGTCATAACCCTCGCCGGCCAGCAGCGCCTCGTAAAGATCGGACCGCAGCAAACGCACCCGCTGGTGCAGGCCGTAGCGGGCCACGTTCATTGCCGCGACGTCGAGCGCGTCCTGGCTGATGTCGACTGCGTCCACCGTGGCCTCTGGAAATGCCAGCGCGCAGGCAATCGCGATGCAACCGCTGCCGGTGCCGATGTCCAGAATGCGTGTCGGGCTTGTGTCGTCCAGCCACGGTGCAAAACCGTTCTGGATCAGCTCGCCGATCGGCGAGCGCGGGATCAACACCCGCGGATCCACGGCGAAGCGCAACCCGGCGAACCAGGCCTCGCCGGTCAGGTACGGCGCCGGCAGGCGCTCGCTGATGCGTCGATGCAGCAGTGCGGTCACCGCCACACGCTCCTCGACAGTCAACGCGGCGTCCAGAAACTCCGGCGCCAGCGGCAAATCCAGGTGCAGTACATGCGCGATCAGGACCGCCGCCTCGTCCGCAGCACCGTCCGTTCCATGGCCATAAAAAAGACCAGCGCCGGCAAAGCGACTGGCGCCCCAGCGCAGGAAATCGCGCAGCGTGCGTAATGAATCCAAGATGCGTCCGGATCAGGCGGGCTGGCGGCCGGCTGGCGGCCGGCGCCGGAAACGGTGGCCAGGGGCCACGAAACGGGCCACCAATAATAGTGCAAACACCGTCAGGTAAATCGTCGGCTCGGCGGTGTCAGCCTTCACCTTCCACCAGAAATGCAGCAGCGCCAGGCCGGTAGCCACGTATACCAGCCGGTGCAGCGCCTGCCAGCGACGGGCGCCCAGCCGCCGGATCGCCGCATCGAACGAGGTCGCTGCCAACGGCAGCAGCAGGACGAAGGCCGCCATGCCGACCGTGATGAACGGCCGCTTCAGGATGTCACCGACGATCTGCGACCACAGCAGGCCCTGATCGAGCACGGCGTAGACCAGCAGATGCAGCAGCGCGTAACTGGCCGCCGTCAGTCCCAACAGGCGCCGGTGGCGCAGCAGCACCGTCCAGCCGGTCAGCCGGCGCAGCGGCGTGGCGGCCAGCGTCAGCAGCAAAAAGCGCAGCGCCCACTGGCCCAGTTCGAGCGTGAGTTCCTCGATCGGATTGGCACCCAGGCGATTACCCAGGGCGCGCGCCAGCAATACCAGGGCCGGCGTCAGTGCCAGCGTCCACAGGCCGGCGGCCCACAGGCGGGCTTGCAGTGCGCCGCGACGCACGCCTCAGAAATCCCGGCGCAGGTCCATGCCGGCGTACAGGCTGGCCACCTGCTCGGCGTAGCCGTTGAACGGCAGCGTCGGCCGGCGCGACGCCAGCAGGCCCTCGCCCAGACGCCGCTCGCGCGCCTGCGACCAGCGCGGGTGATCGACCTGCGGATTCACGTTGGCGTAGAAGCCATATTCCTGCGGCGCCACCACGTTCCACGCCGTCTGCGGCTGCTGCTCGGCAAAGCGGATGCGCACGATCGACTTCACGCTCTTGAAGCCGTATTTCCACGGCACCACCAGCCGCAGCGGGGCGCCGTTCTGGTTGGGCAGCACATCGCCATACAGGCCCACCGCCAGGAAACTGAGCGGATGCATCGCCTCGTCCAGGCGCAAGCCCTCCACATACGGCCAGGGCAGCACGTCGCGTTTCTGGCCGGGCATCTGCTCGGGGTCGTGCAGGGTGGTGAATTCGACGTACTTGGCTGAACCGAGCGGCTCGACCCGGCGCAGCACATCGGCCAGCGGCAGGCCGATCCACGGGATCACCATCGACCAGCCCTCCACGCAGCGCAGGCGGTAGATGCGCTCCTGCAGGTTCTTCGGCTGCAGCAATTCTTCGATATCAACGGTGAGCGGGCGGCTCACCGCGCCGTCGATCTGAACCTGCCACGGCCGCGGGCGCAGCGTGTGGGCATTGGCGGCCGGGTCCGCCTTGTCGGTACCGAATTCATAGAAATTGTTGTAACCGGTCACGAACTGGCGCGGCGTGAGCGCCTCATCGGTTCCGAACGGCCCGCGCGGCACCGCCGCGAGCGGCCCGACGGCCGACGCCGACCTGGCGAAACCCGGCCACGCGAGCGCCAGTCCCGCCCCGGCGCCGGCCAGCAGCAACTGGCGACGCGCCTGATACACCGCTCGCGGCGTGATCGCCGATGCACCCGGAACACTCAACCTGAAGCGTTTCATGGCACCTCCTCGCACCGGATAACCGAGCCGTTTCAGGCAACGGGCGTTTCGTGAGTGCTTGGACGCATCACCGGGCGGTTAGTTACACCCCCCGAACAGACCTTTCACGCGTTATTTTTTACATGTACGCTTGCCACTGCCTGTTCTTGACGACACTGTCCTGAAAGGCACTTCACCTCAACCAAAGCACCAAACGGGAGTACAGACCATGTCGAAGTTCCGGAATACCTGCGTTGCCTTGTTTGTGACACTCGCGGCGGGAATCGCCGCTGCCGAACCGGTCGACATCAACTGCGCCGACGCGCCGGCACTCACCGCCGGCCTGAAGGGCATCGGCGACGCCAAAGCCCAGGCCATCGTCGCTTACCGGACCGAGAATGGGCCATTCAAGTCCGCGGACGATCTGGAAAAGGTCAAAGGCATCGGCGCCAAGACCATCGAGGCCAACCGCACCAACATCACGCTGGGCGAAAACTGCGCCCCAGCGGCGACTGCACCGACACCGTAATCGGGACGCCTTGCGCGTCAGATGGCCGGCCACCCCGCCCGGGGTGACCGGCCTTTTTTATGGGCGTCGCGGCGCGGCCGCGTCCGACCCCACCCGGCCAGGCCCGACCGGTCGTCAGTCTTCCTTGTACTTGTCGTGGCAGTCCTTGCAGGCCTGACCGACCTTGCCGAACTGCGGCTTCAGCGCATCGATCGCAGAGGCGGTCTTGGCCGCTTCGGCCAGCTTCCCGGCCTCGGTCTGGAAGCTTTCCATCTTGGCCTTGAAGTCGTCCATGTTGTCCCAGATTTCCTGCTTGGCGTCGGTCTTGCCGACCCGGCTGTCCGGGATGAAGCCCTCCAGCGGCAGGGTGCTCAGAAAGGCCACGCGCTCGGCGCGCAGGGCGAAGGCCTTGGCGTCGAAGGGGATTTCGCCCTTGACCATGCCGGCCATGGGGCCGAAGTTGCCGGCGATGACATGAAACACACTCTGGCGGTAGCCGACCGCGCGCTCGGCGGGCGTGGGCTCGCCTGCGCCGTGTGCCACGGCAGTGACGGCGAACAGAACGGCAGCGCAGGACAGGGCGGTTTGACGCTTCATCGGGCTGGAACTCCTCGGTCTGTAAAAGGGCGATATGCGGTCGGTTTGGACTCTAACACAGGCCACTTGGCCCGCTTTCGGGCGCCTTGGAGGGGCACCGCAGGTGATAGTATTCGGCCCGTTACCGGTCGTTCAACTCAATCACCGGCGGGGGCTGGCGGTGTCATTCGACGTGCATCTGGATGAAGAACTCGACCTGCTGCGCGACACCGTGGCGCGCTTTGCACGTGACGAGGTGGCGCCGCTGGCGGACCAGATCGACCGCAGCAACGAATTCCCCATGCACCTGTGGCAGCGCATGGGCGAGCTCGGCCTGCTGGGGATGACGGTGCCGGAGGAATTCGGCGGCAGCGGCATGAGCTACCGGGCGCACCTGGTGGCGATCGAGGAAATTTCCCGCGCCAGCGCGTCGGTGGGCATGTCCTATGGCGCGCATTCCAATCTGTGCGTGAACAACCTGTACCTGAACGGTACCGACTCGCAGCGGCGCAGGTTCCTGCCCAAGCTGTGCTCCGGCGAACACGTCGGCGCGCTCGCCATGTCCGAGCCCGGTTCCGGATCGGACGTGGTCGGCTCCATGCGCTGCACGGCGGTGCAGCGTGGCGAGGTGTGGATCGCCAACGGCAGCAAGATGTGGATCACCAACGGCCCGGATGCCGACGTGCTGGTGGTCTACATGCGCACCGACGACGCCGCCAAGGGCTCGCGCACCATCACCGCCTTCATCATCGAGAAGGGGATGCCGGGCTTCAGCACGGCGCAGAAGCTCGACAAGCTCGGCATGCGCGGCAGCAACACCTGCGAGCTGGTGTTTCGGGACTGCGAAATTCCGGCTGAAAACGTGCTGGGCGCGGTCAACCAGGGCGTCAAGGTGTTGATGCGAGGCCTGGATTCGGAGCGCGTGACCCTGTGCGGCGGGCCGCTGGGCATCATGCAGGCGGCCATGGACGTGGCGCTGCCCTACGTGCACGAGCGCCGCCAGTTCGGGCAGGCCATCGGCACCTTTCAGCTGATGCAGGGCAAGCTCGCCGACATGTACGTGGCCCTGCAGTCGGCACGGGCGTTTGCCTACCGCGTGGCCGAGGCGGTGGACGCCGGCCGGCCGTCGCGCAAGGACGCCGCCGCCTGCCTGCTGTACGCGTCGGAAAGCGCGGTGCGCGTGGCACTGGAAGCCATCCAGTGCCTGGGCGGCAACGGCTACATCAACGACTACCCCACCGGTCGGCTGCTGCGCGACGCCAAGCTGTACGACATCGGCGCCGGCACCAACGAAATCCGCCGCATGCTGATCGGCCGCGAGCTGTTCGACCAGACCGCCTGAGCGGTCGCGCCGTTCGATCAGATTCACAAGGAGCACACCGCCAAAAGCGGTTGTGTCGCTCAAGCACTTCACTGCATCAGGAGCACATCACCATGACAACCAACGTCGTCATCGTTGCCGCCCGGCGTACCGCCCTGGGCAGTTTTCAGGGCCAGTTCGCCAGCCTGTCGGCCTCGGATCTGGGCGCCGCCGCGATTGCCGCCGTGGTCGCCGATGCCGGCGTGGACGGGGCGCAGATCGAGGATGCGCACATCGGCTGCGTGCTGCCGGCCGGCCAGGGCCAGGCGCCCGGCCGCCAGGCGGTGCTCAAGGCCGGCCTGTCGCTGGGCGTGCCGGTGACCACCGTCAACAAGATGTGCGGCTCGGCCATGAAGGCGACCATGTACGCCTTCGACCAGATTCGCAGCGGCGACGTGAAGGTCGCCCTGGCCGGCGGCATGGAGTCCATGAGCAACGCGCCGTACCTCCTGCCCAAGGTGCGCCAGGGCCTGCGCATGGGCCACGGGCAGGTGCTCGACCACATGTTCTGCGACGGTCTGCAGGACGTGCGCGAGGGCCTGCTGATGGGCGCCTTTGCCGAGCGCTGCGCCGACAAGCAGGGTTTCAGCCGCGAGCAGCAGGACGCCTTTGCCATGGAGTCCCTGCGCCGCGCCCAGCGCGCCACCAATGAGGGCGACTCGGCCACCGAGATCGTGCCGGTGACGGTCAAGACCAAGGCGGGCGAAGTCAGCTACGACAAGGACGAGCAGCCGCTGACGGCGAAGATCGACAAGATTCCCACCTTGAAGCCCGCCTTCAAGGAAGGCGGCACGGTCACCGCCGCCAACTCGTCGTCCATCTCCGATGGCGCCGCCGCATTGGTGCTGATGGCCGAGGAAGAAGCCGCCCGCCGCGGCCTGAAGCCCCTGGCACGGGTGCTGGGGCACGCCACCCACGCCCAGAACCCGGCCTGGTTCACCACCGCGCCGGTCGGCGCCATCGAGCTGCTGCTGCGCAAGCTCGGCTGGACGCCGGACAAGCCCGATCTGTACGAAGTGAACGAGGCCTTCGCCGTGGTACCGATGACGGTGATGCAGGAACTGCGCATCCCGCACGAGAAGATGAACGTGCTGGGCGGGGCCTGCGCGCTGGGGCATCCGGTCGGCGCCTCCGGCGCGCGCATCGTGGTGACGCTGCTGAACGCCCTGCGCCGGCGCGGCGGCAAGTACGGCGTGGCGGCGATCTGCCTGGCCGGTGGCGAGGCCACCGCGCTGGCGGTGGAGCTGTTGTAAGCGCTCCTTCCATTCACCCCGCGCCACGGCCCGGCGCGTGTGGTGCAGGAGCGGGCATGGCCCGCTCCTTGTAATGACAGCCCTTCGTCGCTGCCGGGCGGCTTCCCCCAAACCAGAGCGCCCCTGCGCATGAAAGCGATCGTCATCCATGACTTCGGCGGCCCAGAGCAACTGCAACTCGTCGACCGGCCCATGCCGCCGATCACCCACGAGCAGGTGCTGGTGGCGGTCCGCGTGGCCGCCGTCAACCCCATCGACTGGCGCATCCGGAAAGGTCAGCTGAAGGATTTCGTGGCCTACGAATTCCCTGCCATCATGGGTCGCGAGGTCTCGGGCGTGGTGGCCCAGGTCGGCGCCGCGGTGCGGGATTTTGCGGTCGGCGATGCCGTGTTGGTCTTTCTGCAGCAGCGGCTGATGCACTGGGGTGGCTACGCCGAATATGTCCCGGTCGAGGCCGCCAAGCTGGCGCACAAGCCGGCCAATCTGAGCTTCGAGCAGGCAGCGGCGCTGCCGGTGGCCGGCCACACAGCCTGGCAGGGCCTGTTCGAAGTCGCGCAATTGAAGCGCGGCGAGGTGGTGCTGATCACCGGCGCGGCCGGCGGCGTCGGCAGCCTGGCCGTGCAGTTGGCCTGCGACGCGGGGGCAACGGTCATCGCCAGCGCCAGCCCGGCCAATCATGAGTTCGTGCGCAGCCTGGGCGCCGCCTTGGTGGTGGACTACCAGGCACCGGATTTTGCCGCCCGCATCGCGGCACAGTTCCCGGCCGGTGTGGACGTGATCTTCGCCGCCTTTGCCGGCGTGTCCCTGCAGGGCGCCCGGCCGTTGGTACACGCCGGCACGCGCATCGTGCTGCTCAGTCCGGTGGCCACCGAACAGGACCTGCAGATCGGGCCGGTGAGCTCGCAGCTGCTGATTGCGCGGGCCGACGGCGCGCAGCTTGAGAAGATCGCGCAGCTGGCCGCGCAGGGCCGGCTGCGCCCGCAGATCGGCCCGCTGCTGCCGCTGGAGCAAGCCGCCCGTGCGCACGAGATGAGCGAAAGTCACCACACGCGGGGCAAAATCCTGCTGCGGGTGGCCGCGGACGATCCGGCGTAACCCGGCCGCACACCGAACCGAGGAGGCCCCGCGTGCCGGTACTGGACAGCAAGCTGAATCCCGCCACGCCGCAGTTCCAGGCCGACGCCGCGCACAACCGCGCGCTGGTGGCGGACCTGAAGGCCAAGCTGGCGCAGTACGCCACCGGCGGCCCCGAGCACGCCAAGGCCAAGCACTCCGCGCGCGGCAAGTTGCTGCCTCGGCAGCGCGTGGAGGCGCTGCTCGATCCGGGCACGCCGTTTATGGAACTCTCGCCGCTGGCGGCGCTGGGTCTTTACGGGGACGAGGCGCCGTCGGCCGGCATCGTCACCGGCATTGGCCGGGTGTGCGGGCAGGAGGTGGTGATCGTCGCCAACGACGCCACCGTCAAGGGCGGCACCTACTACCCGCTGACGGTCAAGAAACACCTGCGTGCGCAGCAGATCGCGCTCGAGAACCGCCTGCCGTGCATCTACCTGGTCGATTCCGGCGGCGGCTTCCTGCCGCTGCAGGACGAGGTATTCCCCGACCAGCACCACTTCGGGCGCATCTTCTACAACCAGTCGGTGATGTCGGCGGCCGGCATCCCGCAGATCGCCATCGTCATGGGCTCCTGCACGGCCGGCGGCGCGTATGTGCCGGCGCTGTGCGACGAGACGGTGATCGTCAGAAATCAGGGCACGATCTTCCTGGGCGGCCCGCCGCTGGTGAAGGCGGCCACCGGCGAGGTGGTGAGCGCCGAGGATCTGGGCGGCGGCGACGTGCATAGCCGCACCTCGGGCGTCACCGATTACCTGGCCAGGAACGACCTGCACGCGCTGGGCATTGCCCGCGACATCGTGGGCACGCTCAACCGCAGCAAGACCATCGACCTGCCGCTGCGCGAGCCGGTGGCGCCGCGTTACGACGCCCACGAGCTGTACGGCCTGGTGCCGGCCGATGCGCGCCAGCCGTTCGACGTGCGCGAGGTCATCGCCCGCCTGGTGGACGGCTCCGAATTCCAGGAGTTCAAGCAGCTGTACGGCACCACGCTGGTGTGCGGCTTCGCGCACCTGTGGGGTTATCCGGTCGGCATCATCGCCAACAACGGCATCCTGTTCTCGGAGTCCGCCCTCAAGGGCGCGCATTTCATCGAGCTGTGCTGTCAGCGCAGGATTCCGCTGCTGTTCCTGCAGAACATCACCGGCTTCATGGTCGGGCGCGAGTACGAGAGCCGCGGCATCGCCAAGGACGGCGCCAAGCTGGTCCACGCCGTGGCCAACGCACAGGTGCCCAAGTTCACGGTCATCATCGGCGGCTCGTTCGGGGCCGGCAACTACGGCATGTGCGGGCGCGCCTACGGGCCGCGCTTTCTGTGGATGTGGCCCAACGCCCGCATCTCGGTGATGGGCGGCGAGCAGGCCGCGAGTGTCCTGGCCACGGTGCGGCGCGACAACATCGAGGCGCGCGGCGACAGCTGGTCGGCCGAGGCGGAAGACGCCTTCAAGGCGCCGATTCGCGAGCAGTACGAGGTCCAGGGCCATCCCTACTACGCCACTGCCCGGCTGTGGGACGACGGCGTGATCGACCCGGCCGACACCCGCACGGTGCTCGGCCTGGCCCTGTCGGCATCGCTGAACGCGCCGATTGGCGAGCCGCGCTTTGGCGTGTTTCGGATGTGAGGCGGCCATGGACACCCTGCAAACCCTGACCCTGCATACCGACCACCGCGGCGTGGCCACGCTGGCGCTGAACCGCCCGCAGGTGCACAACGCCTTCAACGATGTGGTCATCACCGAACTGAGCCATCTGCTGGGCCGGCTGGGCACCGATCCGGCGGTGCGGGTGGTGGTGCTGACCGGTGTCGGCGAGACCTTCTCGGCCGGCGGCGACCTGGGCTGGATGAAGTCGATGATCGGCTTCAGCGCCGCCGAAAACGAGGCCGATGCCCGCCAGCTCGCCAACCTGCTGGAGCTGCTGGACCGCCTGCCCAAGCCCACCATTGCGCGCGTCAACGGCAGTGCGCTGGGCGGCGGCGTGGGGCTGGTGGCCTGCTGCGACATCGCCGTGGGCACGGCGGACGCAAAGTTCGGCCTGACCGAAGTGCGTCTGGGGCTGGCGCCGGCCACCATCGCGCCCTACGTCATCCGCGCCATCGGCGCCCGCGAGGCGCGGCGGTATTTCCTGACCGGCGAGCGCTTCGACGCCCGTCACGCCCTGCGCATCGGCCTGCTGCACGAGGCGGTGGCCGCACAGGCGCTCGACGCCACCGTCAACACCCTGGTCGAGCACCTGCTGCACGGCGGGCCGCAGGCGCTGGTGGCCTGCAAGCGCCTGGTCGAGGACGTGCAGACGGCCGCCGACCGCGACGCGCTCAAGCGCGACACCGCCGCCCTGATCGCCCGCCTTCGCGTGTCGGACGAAGGTCAGGAAGGACTGCGTGCCTTTTTCGCCCGCCGGGCCCCGGAATGGATGCGCTGACGTGTTCAACACGATCCTGATCGCCAACCGCGGCGAAATCGCCTGCCGCGTCATCGCCACCGCCCGCCGGCTGGGCATCCGCACCGTGGCCGTGTACTCGGACGCCGATGCCGGCGCCCGCCACGTGCGCCTGGCCGACCGGGCACAACGCCTGGGACCGGCGCCGGCGGCGCAGTCGTATCTGAACATCGAGGCCGTGATCGGCGCCGCACTCGCCAGCGGCGCGCAGGCCATCCACCCCGGTTACGGCTTTCTGGCCGAGAACGCGCAGTTCGCGCGCCGCTGCGCGCAGGCCGGGCTGGTCTTCATCGGCCCGCCGCCGGAGGCCATCGAGGCCATGGGCGCCAAGGACGCCGCCAAGCGCCTGGTGGTGCAGGCCGAGGTGCCGGTGGTGCCGGGCTTCGACGCGCCGGGCGCGGACGACGCGCAGTTGATCAAGGCGGCCGGTGGCGTGGGCTACCCGCTGCTGGTCAAGGCCGCGGCCGGCGGCGGCGGGCGCGGCATGCGCCGCGTGGACGCGCCCGATGGCCTGGCCGACGCCATCGCCGGCGCGCGGCGCGAGTCGCTGGCCGCCTTTGGCGACGACACGTTGCTGCTGGAGCGCTACGTGACCGGCGCCCGGCACGTCGAGGTGCAGGTGTTCGCCGATGCGCACGGCAACGCGCTGCACCTGTTCGAGCGCGATTGCTCCGTGCAGCGCCGGCACCAGAAGGTGGTGGAGGAAGCCCCGGCGCCGAGCCTGTCCGACACGCAGCGCACGGCCATGGGCGCGGCAGCGGTACGCGCCGCGCAGGCGGTCGGCTACCGCGGCGCCGGCACGGTGGAGTTCCTGCTGGCGCCCGACGGGGCCTTCTATTTCCTCGAAATGAACACCCGCCTGCAGGTGGAGCACCCGGTCACGGAGCTGGTCACCGGACTCGACCTGGTCGAATGGCAGCTGCGCGTGGCGGCCGGCGAGCCGCTGCCGCTGGCGCAGGCCGACATCCCGCGCCGCGGCCATGCCATCGAGGTGCGCCTGTGCGCGGAAGACCCGGCGCGCGGCTTCCTGCCCGGCGTGGGCCGGCTGGACACGCTGGCGCTGCCCGCCGCCGGGCCGGGGCGGCGCGTCGATACTGGGTTTGAGACCGGCGACAGCGTGCCCTCGCATTACGACTCGCTGCTGGCCAAGCTGATCGCCTGGGGCGAGGACCGCGAACAGGCCCGCGCGCGGTTATTGGCCATGCTGGCCGAGACGGCCACCGTGGGCGTGGCCAGCAACGTGGCGCTGCTGGAGCGCATTCTGGCTACCGACGATTTCGCCGCCGTGCAGCACCACACCGGCTGGCTGGAAGGCGTGCTGGACGGCCTGGTCGCAGCCACGCCGCCAGCGGTCGACGCGCTTTTGGCCGCCACCTGGCGCCTGACAAGCGACGAACAGGCAGCGGCTTTAAGCGGGCACGGCAACGACCGCGCCTCGCCGTGGTCGCTGGCCGGGCCGTTTCGGGTCGGCGTGCCGGCCAGGCGCACCGTGCTGTGGCAGACAGCCGACCAGACGCAGCACGCCATCACCCTCACCGGCCGCAACGATGGCGGTTACGACTGGCAGTGCGATGATCTGGACGGTCCGCTCGACGGCCGCCGGGATGAGGCCACAGTCACCGTCGATGGCCCGGCCGGGCAGCAAACCTGGCGCGTCTGGCGCAGCGGCGGGAGTTTCGAACTGGCCGGCCCGCAGCGACTGCGATTGCATTACCTGGACCCGCTGGCCGCCGAGGCCGGCGAGGAAGAAGCCGAACTGCGCCTGACCGCGCCCCTGCCCGGCAAGCTGGTGCAGGTGGCCGTGCAGGTCGGTCAACAGGTGGCCAAGGGCGACCTGCTGCTGGTGCTCGAAGCGATGAAGATGGAGCACCGCATCGTCGCCCCGCACGACGGCGTGATCGAGAGCGTCGGCGGGGCGACCGGCGATTTCGTGCCGGCCGCCGCGGTGCTGGTCAGCTTCGTCCCGCAGGAGACCTGACGTGCTGCCGGGCAGCCTGCCGCAGCGTATCCGCATCTGCGAGATGGGGCCCCGCGACGGCCTGCAGAACATTCCGGACACCGTGCCGCCAGATGTGAAACTCGGCCTGATCGACCGCCTGCAGGCAACGGGCCTCAGCTACATCGAAGTCGCCGCCTTCGTCAGTCCCAAGGCGGTGCCGCAGATGGCCGACGCGCAGGCCGTCTGCGCGGGCCTGAAGCGCCGGCCGGGCGTCAGCTACGCCGCCCTGGCGCCCAACGTGCAGGGCCTCGAACGGGCGCTGGCCTGCGGCATCGACGAACTCGGACTTTTCACCGCCGCGTCCGAGACCTTCTCGCAGCACAACACCCGCTGCACGATCGACGAGTCCCTGCAGCGCGCCGCCGCCATCGCCGCGCCGGCCCGCGCCGCCGGCGTGCGCCTGCGCGGCTACGTGTCCTGCGTGCTGGGCTGCCCCTACGAGGGCGCCACCGACCCGGCAAAAGTCGCCGAGCTGGCCGCGGCACTGTTCGAGCTGGGCTGCTACGAAGTCTCGCTGGGCGACACCATCGGCGTCGGTACGCCCGGCAAGGCGCGCGCGCTGCTGTCGCGGGTCCGCCAGGCGCTGCCGACCGCCCCGCTGGCCCTGCATTTTCACGACACCTACGGCCAGGCCCTGGCCAACATCCTGGCCTGCCTGGACCTTGGCATCGCCAGCGTCGACAGCTCCGTGGCCGGCCTGGGCGGCTGCCCCTACGCACCCGGCGCCAGCGGCAACGTGGCCAGCGAAGACGTGGTCTACATGCTGCATGGCCTCGGCATCGAGACGGGTGTTGACCTGGATGCCCTGTGCGCCGCCGGCGCCTACATCAGCGAGGCGCTCGGCCGGCCGTCCGGCAGCAAGGCGGGGCGGGCGCTGGCCGCCCGGGCGCGGCGGGGCTGACGCACGATGTTTTCCCGGCATGGCCGGGCTGCTGCGGCAACCTGGAATGATTAAGTGGGCATTGATTTTTTTCGTGATTTCACTTGTCGCCGGGTTCTTTGGCTTCAGCGGCGTTGCGTCCGGCGCCAAATCGATATCCAAGGCGCTCTTCTACATTGCGCTGATCATCTTCCTGATCGTCCTGGTGTTCGGGGTGCTTCTGGGCGTGCTGGTGTTCTGACCGGCATCCTGCCGATCCAATGACACCGTGGCTCGCGCCACCACCGACACGCCCATGCCAGCGATGACCCGTTGCGCGGCACCGTTAGCGCGACTGTCGGTCTCCGGCCGGCGCAGTACCGGCGACCGTCCCCGCGCAGGCTAGTTTTTTTGCCGAGTCTTCTTCGGTCTGACCGCCGGCAGCAGGCTGGTCAGGCGTTGGTAGAGGTCGAACAGAAAGGCCACGCGCTCGGCATCCGAGGCGTAGTTTTTCTTGCCGCCGCTGGGCACATAGGCGGCGTCCACGGCGCGGTCCAGCGCCTGGTGCGCCCGCACCAGTTCGGACGGCATGGTCAGCGGGTCGTACAAGTCGGCCAGCGAGGAATCCGGGAATCTGGCGCGGGCGTCCAGCACGCCTTGCGCGGCGGTTTCGATGGCGTCCTTTTGCTTGTCGGTGGCGTCCATCGGCCAGGGGAAGTTGTTGTAGACGATGTCCTTGGAATACCGGAAATCGCTCTTTAAGCGACCACATGTGTAGCGCACCCAGGCCATGTGCATTGATGCCTGAATCACGCCGAAGTGAAATCTGGTCGCACCTGGCAAGGAAAAGCAACTGTTACCAACAATGTGGTCCATTGGAAAGAAACCGAATGGAATAAAAGCGCGATTTTCTGAGGTGTGGCCTGGAATTAGTACATACTCTGATCGCGGTTGCGTGACTTGTCGGAACAAAGTCGGGTAGGGATAGGCGCGGGTTGAGGCTGCCTTGCTGGCCTTGCGGAAGCGGTTGACACTTTGCACACGTTCTTTAACCTTCGGCAGCCGGTTGATCTCATCAGGCGCCGCCCCAAACAGCCACAGAACCCAACGCTTCTCGTTGTGAAGATATTCGTGAGCGCTGAGAAAAGGCTTTATGAATTTCGCCGCATCGGGTTCTTCTGCGAGAAATGCTTTGGCCTCGTCATCAGTAAATAGGAAATGTCCATTATCGGTTGGCTTGCTGCCGTACATCATCTCCGGCATTCCGAATGGATTGCTTGCACGATTGTCGAGCAGAACCCAGGGTGCGTCAACCAAATAAGCGTTGATCTGCGTGGCCTTGAACGCATGTGGGTCTGAATCCACCGTATCGTAGGCGTAGATGATTTTGTCGGATGCATTGTGCGCCGCGAATCCAATAATCACACAAAATACCGCGGCCACGCCGCGTGCCTCGTTACTCCACCGAAAAGTGCGGTGAGCGAAATGTATTTCCACTGGGGCCTTGTGCTGTAGTGCCCGCCATAAAATTCCAACCTGTTCGCCCTGCGTGATGGAATTGGTCGAGACGAACGCAACCTTTATCGGCGTATAGCGGATAAACGTGGCGGCCTTACAGTACCAGGCGGTAACGAAGTCCATAACACCAGCAGCTTTCTCTTCACCGAAACAGGCCAGCATGTCACGCTTTTCGTCCTCACTTTGTAGGTGGTGGCCCTTAAATGGGGGATTTCCCAATATGTAGCTCAGCCGCTCGCGCGGCACCACCGCCTCCCAATCCAGCCGCAGCGCGTTGCCGTTCACGATGTGCGGGCTGCTGGTGAGGGGAATGCGGGCGAAGTACTGGCCGAATTCCTCGCTGACCTTCAGGTTCATCTGGTGGTCGATCAGCCACAGGGCGACCTGGGCGATCTGGGACGGGAATTCCTCGATCTCGATGCCGTAGAACTGGTCCACGCCCACGGATAGAAAGCCGTGCAGGTCCAGCGCCAGGCTGTGGCTGCGCGCGTCGCCAGTGCTGGCGCGCAACACGTCCAGTTCCAGCAGGCGCAGCTCGCGGTAGGCGATGACCAGGAAATTGCCGCAGCCGCAGGCGGGGTCCAGAAACGTGAGCGAGCGCAGCTTGCTGTGAAATTCCAACAGCCGGGCGCGGTTGCCCTTGATCCGCTCGAACTCGGCCCGCAGTTCGTCCAGAAACAGCGGGCCGATCAGCTTCAGGATGTTCTTTTCGCTGGTGTAGTGCGCGCCGAGGTTACGGCGGGCCTTGTCGTCCATCACGGACTGGAACAGGCCGCCGAAGATGGCCGGGCTGATGCCGGACCAGTCCAGTGCGCAGGCATCCAGCAGGGCGTCCCGCATGGCGCCGTCGAAGGCCGCGATGGGCAGGAATTCGCCAAACAGCGCGCCGTTGATGTACGGGAAGGCGGCCAGTTGTTCGTCCAGCGTGCGCATGCGCCGTTCGGGCGGGGTGTTGAGCACCTGGAACAGCTCCGCCAGGCGCGTGCCAACGTCGGAGCCGTCCGCGCCGGTGCGCTGGGTGAGGTATTCCATGAACTGCGCGCGCTCGAAGATGCCGGTGTCTTCCGCGAACAGGCAGAACAGCACGCGCACCAGCAGCACTTGCAGGGGATGGCCGTCGTAGCCGATGAGCTTGAGGCGGTCGTACAGGCGGCCCATGCGCTCGGCCGCCTTCAGGTTGATGGGGTCCTGTTCCTTGTAGGTGTGGGTCTGGTAGCCGGCGATGAAGGCAAAACGCCGCACCTGCTTGTGCAGGTCTTGCAGCGGGAACTGGTGCTGCTCGCCGGTTTCAAGATCGTGGATGCGAAAGCGCGCGAAGTCGGAAACGACGATGTAGCGCGGCAACTCGACGTCCATGAGGCCGGGAAAGTAATCGCGCGCCTGCTGGTAGGCGCGGTCCAGGTCCTTGCCGCGCGACTTGTGCTCCACCAGCACCACGCCTTTCCACAGCAGGTCGATGTAGCCATCCTTGCCGTCAATCTTTTTGACCTTGCGCTCGAAGCTGGCCGTGCGCCGCCGCGACACGCCAAAGACGTTGAAGAAATCGTCCCAGAAGGATTTGGCCTCGGCGTCTTCGGACGCGACCTGCGCCCACTCGCGCGAGAACGCCAGGGCGCGGTCCTTGATTTCGTTCCAGCTCAGCGGCATGGGGGCTCCCTTGTAGACGCGGCGCAGCTTAAGGCCGCCGCCCGCACTGTGTCTGCCGGGGCGGCATTTCGGCCGTAGCCTGGATGCAGCGCAGCGGAATCCGGGGTGTTTTCGGAACTACCGCCCGCGCCGCCACAGGGCCGCCAGCCCCAACCCCGCCAGGTTCTGCCACACCGAGAACAGCGCCGCCGGCAGCGCCGCCAGCGGCGGCAGGAACTTGATGGCAAGCGCCGTGGCCAGACCCGAGTTCTGCATGCCGACCTCGATGGCGATGGCGCGCCGCTGCGCCGGCCCAGCGCCGCCCAGGCGTGCGCCCAGATAGCCCAGCGCAAAGCCCAGGCCGTTGTGCAGCACCACGGCAGTCGCCACCAGCACGCCGGTGGCGGCCAGCTGGTGGCGGTTCAGGGCCAGGATGATGGCCACGATGAGCGCGATCAGCAGCATGGACAGCCCCGGCAGCCAGCCGGCCAGGCGCTCGGCAAAGCCGGCCAGGTAACGGCGCAGCAGCATGCCGGCCAGCACCGGCAGCAGCACGATGCGCAGGATGTCGATGAGCATGGCCAGCGCCGGCACGTCCACGCGCGCGCCGGCCAGCCACAGCGTGACCCAGGGCGTGAGCAGCGGCGCGACGAGGGTGGACGCGGCCGTCATGGCCACCGACAGCGCCACGTCGCCACGGGCCAGATAGGTCATGACGTTCGACGCCGTACCGCCCGGGCAGGCGCCGACCAGGATCAGGCCGGCGGCCAGCGTCGCCGGCAGGCCGAGCTTCGCCGCGATGCCCCAGGCCAGCGCCGGCATGATCAGGAACTGCAGCCCGATGCCCAGCAGCAGCCAGCGCGGACGGCGCACCACGGCGGCCAGCTGCGGTCCTGTCAGCGTCAGGCCCATGCCGAACATGATCAGGCCGAGCGCCGGCACGATGGCGGCCTTGAGCGGCACCAGGGCCTGCGGCACGAACCACGCCCCGGCGCAGGCGAGCAGCAGGGCGGCGATCGGCAGCAGCGCCTCGCGGCGAGCGGAATTCATCGCGCGGTATCCGTTGATGTTGGAGCGCAGCGGTGCTGCGCGATGGGGCGTGATCGCATCCATCGGCCGGCATGGCCGGGCTCCTGCACGCGTCGCGTCATATCCGGACAGTCCGGGCCTCTTGCCGGGGCTAGTCTTCGCCGGCCAGCAGATAGGCCGCCGTCAGGTTGTCGTACAACGCGCAGCCGGTGCTGATGAACAGGCGCTGCTCGCCCGGCGCAGCCGGTTCGGGCGGATCGCAGCGCAGCGCCAGCAGGTCGGGTGGCGGTGCGTCGTCGATCAGCCCCTGCCGGCGCCAGGCCAGCAGGTCGCCGTAGTTCACGGCGTCGGCCGAATCCACCCACAGCCGCGCTCGACCCGCCCAGGCATCGGCCAGTTCGCGCTGCCCGGCGGCATCGGCACCCAGGCTCACGACGACCGTCGGTGCCGCCGGAGGCGGTTCGCAAAACGGCGCCTCGCTGGTGGTGGCCAGCAGCCAGGCATCGCAGGCCGGATCGGCCGCCGCTACGGCCCGGCAGGGCAGGCCGTGCCGGGCCAGGGTTTCTGCCACATCGCGCGCGCGGACGTGGTCACGGTCGGCAAGGTCGATATGCTCGATTGTCCCCAGCGCTGCGCAGTACAGCGCCGTGTAGAACCCCACCCGGCCGGCGCCGATCACGGCAATGCGCCGTGCGCGCGGTGCCAGGCGACCGAGCGCCAGCGCCGCCACCAGACCGGTGCGGGCAGACGACAGCAGGCAGGCGTCGAAGCGCTCGCGCACGAACTGTTCGGCGGCGTCCAGCACCAGCAGCTCGCCGACCGTGATCTGGCCCGGCAACAGCGTCTGGCGGCGGTTGGTGCCGATGATCTTGACCGACTTGAGCGTGCCGCGCGGGCCGCGCAGCACGCAGGGCATGAGCCGGAAATCACCACCGTCCGGGTCATCCAGCACCTGCTTGGCCGGCATTTGCAGCTGCGCCCGGCCGGACGCGAGTTCGGCCAGATAGCCGGCCGCGAAGGCGAGATAGCCGGCCGGATCGGCACACAGCCGGCGGTGAACTTCGGCCTCGTCCCAGTGCCGGCAGGACACCGCCTGCGGCCACAGTGCCTCCGGCAGCAGTACGCCGCCGGCCGTCACCATCGGAGCTCAGGCATTCAGCTTCATCAGCCGGATGGCGTTGCCGGACAGCATCTTTTGCTTCTCGGCCGGCGGCACCGCCAGCGCGGCGATGCTGAACAGCGTATCGCGGGTGAAATCCTCGCCGCCGGTGCCGTCGAAGGGCGTGTCGGTGCCAAACAGCAGCCGGTCCGGGCCAAGATAGCCATAAGCCGCGGCGAGGCCGCCGACCGCACCCATCAGCGCCGTGTCGCCATAGAACAGGCGGAAGTATTCGTTGGCCGGGCGCGCCAGCTTGTCGGCCGCGGCGCGGATTTCGGGCATCGAGGGCTTGCCGTAGATGGCGTCGATGCGCGCCTCGAAGGCCGGCGCCATGGCCCCGGCGTGGTGGGTGATGATCTTGATGTCCGGGTGGCGGTCGAACAGGCCGTCGAACACCAGGCGCGTCATGGCCGCCGTGGTCTCGTAGGGCCAGCCAAACACCTGCCAGATCCAGTACTTGGAGTGATCCTCGCCGCGGTAGTCGGCCTGGCCGCCGCCGCGCGCCGGATGCAGCCAGATCGGGTAGTCGTGCTGCGCCATCACCGCAAAAAAGTCGCGAAACTCCGGCCGGTCCAGCGCCAGGCCGGCGGCGGACGAATAGATCAGCACGCCCTTCATGCCCAGCTGCGTCAGGCAGCGCTCGGCCTCGCGCGCCATGTGCGCCGGGTCGTTCATGGCCACCGTGCCGACCGGGATGAAGCGGCCGGGGTGCGCAGCGGCCATCTCGACGATTTCGTCGTTCGCCAGGCGCGCCAGATCGGCCGCGGCGGCGGGGTCCGGAATGGCGATCTCGATCGGCGGCGAGGACGCGGTAATGACCTGCGCGTCGATGCCGTGACGGTCCATCACCGCCAGGCGCGCCGGCAGATCGACCAGATGCGGCAGCGATTCGATCATGCCCGACAGGTAGTCCGGACCGGTCATCCTGGCCTTCATGGCGGCGTAGAAACGCGGCGGCATGACATGGGTAAAGCAGTCGATTTTCATGGTGTCTCCTCCTCGCGGGGCTTGCGCCAGACCGTGGCCAGCCAGGGTTGCAGGTGGCGCGGCTGGCCGGCCGGCCGGTAATAGTGTTCGATCTCGACGAAACCAGCGGCCGTGACGTAGCGACGCCAACCTTCCAGAGAATGGTAGACGCCGTAGCGATCGCCCTGCCAACCTTCCCCATCGTCGCCGCGCGGGTTGCTGACGAACAGCACGCCGCCGGGCTTGAGTGTGCCAAAAAGGGCACGCAGCACCGCCGGCAGGTGGGCGCTTGGCACGTGAAACAACGAGGCGTTGGCGAACACGCCGTCGAAGTGCCCGCCCGGCAGATCCAGTGCCAGGAAATCCTGGTGCCAGACCTCGCAGCCGCTGTGGGCACGCGCCATCTGGCAAAACTGCGCCGAACCGTCGAGACCTGTCACCTCGTGGCCAAGATCGCGAAAGGCGATCAGGTCGCGCCCCGGCCCGCAGCCGAAGTCCAGAATGCGCAGCGGCGCCGGCGCGGTGATATGCCGCAGCAGCGCCGCGCGGTTCTGGCTGACGTCATGATCGCGGGTGCCGTCCCAGAAGGCCTGTGCCTGGCGATCGTAATGGCCGAGCGTGCGGCGGCTGGTCAGGGGAGGTGTTTCCATGGGCGGCAATGATGGCCGAATGTCGACGGTCAATGTAGCGTGCCGGTCCGGTGCCGACGGTCGGTTTGCCGTAAAGCGCAACGGCTTGTGAATTTGGTGAACCATGCGACGCGCGCGCCAGGCGGGCCAAAATCGCCGGTGCCGGCGTGCCCCGGCGCGGTTCGCGGCGGCGAATTCCGGGTGGCACCCGCGTTACTTTGAAGAAACGACCATAACGACAGGAGGAGCCGATCATGACCAATCAGGTGCGCCCCTATACCGGCGCCGAGTACCTGGACAGCCTGCGCGACGGGCGCGAGATCTGGATCTACGGCGAGCGCGTCAAGGATGTCACCGCGCACCCGGCCTTCCGCAACCCGGCGCGCATGCTGGCCCGCCTGTACGACGCCCTGCACGACCCGGCGCAGGGCATCGCGGTGCCCACCGACACCGGCAACGGCGGCATCACGCATCCGTTCTTCAAGGTATCCCGCACGCGCGAGGAGCTGATCGCCGCGCGCGATGCCATCGTCGCCTGGGCACGCCTGACCTACGGCTGGATGGGCCGCTCGCCGGATTACAAGGCGAGCTTCATGGTCACGCTGGGCTTCAACCCGGACTACTACGCGCCCTACCAGGACAACGCCCGCCGCTGGTATGTGAAAAATCAGGAGCGCTGCCCATTCCTGAACCACGCCATCGTCAACCCGCCGATCGACCGCCAGCGCCCGCCGGAGGAAGTGGCCGACGTCTACGTGCACTGCGAGCAGGAAACCGATGCCGGCATCATCGTGTCCGGCGCCAAGGTGGTGGCGACCGGCTCGGCGCTGACGCACTACAACTTTCTGGGCCAGTACGGGCCAACGCCGACCAACGACCCGCGCTACGCCATCTCCGGCATGGTCAAGATGGACGCGCCGGGCGTGAAGCTGATCTGCCGCCCGTCCTATGCCTACCAGGCGGAGGTGATGGGCAGTCCCTTCGACTACCCGCTGTCCAGTCGTCTGGACGAGAACGACGCCATCCTGGTGCTGGACAAGGTGCTGATCCCGTGGGAGGACCTGTTCATCTACGGCGACTGCGAAAAGGCGGCGCAGTTCCTGCCGGCGTCGGGCTGGGCCAACCGCTTTGCCTTTCACGGCTGCACGCGCCTGGCGGTGAAGTTCGACTTCATCACCGGCCTGCTGATGAAGGCGGTGGAGCTGACCGGCAGCCGCGATTACCGCGGCGTGCAGGTGGCGATCGGCGAGGCGCTGGCCTGGCGGCATCTGTTCTGGTCGCTGTCGGACGCCATGTGCGGCATGCCGGAAGCCGGCCCCAACGGCGCCATTCAGCCCAATGTGCAAGGCGCCCTCGCCTACCGGGTGATCGCCACCATGGCCTACCCGCGCCTGAAGGAGCTGGTCGAGAATGCCGTCGCCAGTGGGCTGATTTACCTGAACTCGCACGCCGTGGACTTCAAGGTGCCCGAGCTGCGCGGTTATATCGACAAGTACCTGCGCGGCTCCTATGGCCACGACGCCGAGGACCGGGTTAAGACCATGCGCCTGCTGTGGGACGCCGTCGGCACCGAATTCGCCGGCCGGCACGAACTGTACGAGCGCAACTACGCCGGCAACCACGAGAACATCCGCCTGGAGAATTTGTGGATCGGCCAGGCGCGCGGCCTGGACAAGGAACTCATGGCCTTCGCCGAGCGCTGCATGGGCGAGTACGACCTGGATGGCTGGACGGTGGCCGACCTGATCAATCCGACCGATGTGAACCTGTTCATGTCCAAGCGGCCGTAGACATCGCACCGCAGGCAACCTTGACTTGGAGTCAGGTTGACCCGCGTTCATCTAGTGTGAAATAAACCGATCGATCGGTCACTTCCATCACCCTGGGGAGGGTAAACGATGACTCAATGGAAGCCATGGATTCACGGCTTGGCTGGTGCGTCGGCAACGTTGCTTGCTGGCGGTGCTCAGGCGGTGCAGTTCGACGTCGGCGACACGCAGATCAACGTGGGCGGCTACCTGCGCCAGTACGTGTCGACCAATCTGAGCGACAACAAGGACCTGCGCGGCGACGACCAGTTCGATGTGTCGATGCTGCGCAGCGTGGTGCAGCTGAACGCCGACACGCAGGTCGGGCCGCTGTTTTTCAAGGCCATCGGCCGCATCGCACGCGAGCCGCTGACCCGCTATTCGGAAGACCTGGAGGACCAGCACAACGCCCGCTTCGGCGGCGCGCCGTTCTTCGTGCCGCGGAAAACCGACTTCAACGACCAGTACAACGAGGACGAGCTGCGCGAGTTCTACGTCGCCTTCGACGTCGGCGAGCGGCTCGGCTTCACGCTTGGCCGCCAGCAGGTGGTGTGGGGCGAGTCGGACTTCTTCCAGGCCATGGACATCGTGCACGGCTACGACTTCCGCTGGCGCGCCTTCCTGGAACCCGAAAACGAGGACACCCGGCGCCCCCTGGCCATGATCAACGGCCAGATCAAGATGCCGGAACTCGACGGCACCCTGCAGGTGCTGCTGCGTCCGGGCGGCTGGGGCCGCGACCACGACATCGGCTCCCTGTACGACACCTTCGGTGGCCGCTGGGCACCACAGAAGGACCGCGGCACCGATATCCCGGCGTTCCTGCGCTACAACTACCGGCACAGCGACGGCGACGTGGAAGACACCACCTGGGGCCTGCGCTGGTCGGGCCTGGCCGGGCCGGTGCAGTACACGCTGAACTACCTGCGCTGGTTCGGCACCGATCCGGTCATCGACTCCCGCTGGAACCCGACCGCCGGCCTGGGCGACCTCAAGGGCCTGTGGGGCAGCCTGTACTTCCCGAAGCTCAGCACCTACGGCTTCACCGCCAGCGGCTACGTGGAGCCGGTGGACGCGGTGTTCAGCACCGAGATCGCCTATACCAAGGACAAGCCTTACAACCTGCTCGGCTCGCCCGGCAACTGCTTCGATCCGGCCAACCCGCTGACTTGCCAGCCCCTGCCGAGCCTGGGCGGCGTGACCGACCACGACACCGTCCGCGCCATGGTGCGCATGGACAAGCAGCTCAAGACCGAGGGCTGGCTGGGCACGGCCCGGCCGTCGCTGTTTTCGGTTCAGTTGTTCGACACCTGGCTGCTGGGCTATGACAAGCGTTCCGTGGGCGATCCGCGGGCAGTCGTCGATGGCCCGGGCCACGCCGCGGTCAAGAAGGAGCATTCCACCGTCGCCACCGCCATCCTGGCGATGAACTACCGCTACGACACCATCAACCCGACCCTGGCGGCCGGCTGGGATCCGTCCAACAACGGCGGCTTTTTCATTCCGAGCGTCGATCTGGTGTATGGCGAGCACTGGCGCATCCGCTTCGAGGCCGATTTCTTCTTCCACGACGGCGACAGCAAGTTCAGCGACGGCGACCCGTGGACAGCTTCGACCGACACCCACCTGTTCGGCTACTTCGCCAACAACAACCAGCTCCTGATGCGGGCCACGTATCAGTTCTGAGCACCGTATTCGCGAGGAAACAATCCAATGTTCAAACAGACCCTTCGTGCCGCGGTGCTGATCGCGGCGGTAGTCCCGGCGTTTGCCGGCGAGATTGCGCCGGACACCGTGCTGAATGCCGGCAATTACGAGAGCCTCAAGAATGAAACCCTGGGCGGGCGCAGCCTGGACAGCCTGCTCAGCGATACCCAGAAATGGATGGTCCGCGAGAAGGGCCTGTCGATGAACCTGCAGCCGCAGTGGCAGGCGCCGGGGCTGCCGGCGGACCTGAAGGAAACCACCGACAAGTACCGCGGCCAGACCCAGCTCGACGGCGCCAATAACCGCATCAGCGGCTATACGGCGGGCATCCCCTTCCCGGACATCGATGTCGCAGACCCCGATGCAGCCAAAAAGGTGGTCTGGAACAACTACCTGGCGGGTCCGATCGGCTATACATCGTCCTCGGGTCTGGGCTTCGCGCTGTTCAGCATGGAACGCGGCTTCGAGCGCAAGAACAGCTGGCTCTACCGCCGGCTGTACATGTCGGGTCGTTACGGGACCGAGCAGCCCACGCTCGACGGCGGCAAGGAGCACTACCGGCAGATTCTGTACGCCCACTACCCGGAGGACATCCGCGGCCTGGGCACGGTGACTTACCGTTACATGGACGGCCGCCTGGACGACATCTTCGCCTACGTGAAATCGGTGCGCCGCATTCGCCGCCTGTCCGGCGGTGCCTGGTTCGACCCGATCGGCGGTACCGATTTGCTGTCCGACGAGCCGTGGATCCTGTCCGGGTATCCGGGCTGGTACAAGGACCAGAAACTGGTGGAGAAACGCTGGCAGCTGATGCCGGTGGGCGATCCGAAAAGCCCCGGCTGGGTTCAGAACGCCAAGTCCAAGGCCGAGGAATACCCCTACGTCGAAACCGAACAAAAACCCTACGGCATGCCCAAATTGCAGTGGGTGCCGCGCGAGGTTTACGTGATCGAAGTGGCGCCGCCTGCCGAGCACTACTACTCGCGCAAGACCTGGTACTGCGACGTCGAGTACCCGATCTTTCACATGGCCGACAACTACGACAAGGCGGGCAACCTGTGGAAGGTGCAGTTCCTGCCGCGCCTGTGGCGGGAGCAGGACACGCCCGAGGGCAAAAAGGTATTCGGCCCGATCCAGACCGACTACCTGATCAACTTCAAGGACAGCCACGTCACGGTCGTGACCTTCGTCCTGGACAGCTGGAAGTTCAACGACCCGAAGGAAAAACCCGCCGACTACGTGCCGGGCATCCTGGCCGAGATCGCCGCCGGCCGACGCTGACCGCTCAGGTACGCAGTGCCGAAAAAAGCCCCGGTCCGCCGGGGCTTTTTTGTCCCCGTTCAGGCGCGCCGGACTGCGCCGACGGTGCTCGCCCGGCCAGGGAATCATTGAAGCATCCGGCGCTTTCCTACAGCTTCAGGTACCGCCTGGCATTGCCGCGCAAGATGGCGTCGCGCTCGGTAGCCGGCAGCTCCAGGCCGACCACGCGCCGGCCAGGCGCCTTCTCGCGGATCAGGAACGGATAATCCGAGCCAACCATCAGCCGCTCGGCGCCGTACAGATCGATCAGGTAGCGCAGCGCCAGATCGTCGTAGACCAGCGTGTCGTAGTACATGCGCCGGGCGTATTCCAGGGGCGCTCGCGGCAGGAAGGCATTCTCGCCGCGGGTGGTCTCCCAGCCGGACTGCAGGCGCGGCAGCACCAGGCCGAAGCTGCCGCCACCGTGGCTGAAGCCGATGCGCAGACCCGGAAACTGCTCCAGCAGGCCGCCGGTGATCATGGACGCGACGGCAAACGCGTTCTCGTTCGGGAAGGCGATCAGCGCCTGCAGCAGCGGCGGGCCGATCACCCGATCCGCACCGGCCGGGTGCAGGGCGTGCACGAACACGGCCAGGTCGTTCTCGACCGCGGCGGCAAAGAAAGGCGCGTGGTCCGGATGGCCGATCGGCTTGCCGTTGATGTTGCTGCCAACCTCCACGCCAACCAGACCGTAGTCGCGGCGCAGGGTTTGCATCTGTTTGGCGGCCAGTTCCGGGTCCTGCAGCGGCACCATGCCAAGACCGGCGAAGTGCGCCGGGTCGGTCGCCACCATCGCTGCAATGGTCCCGTTCACATGCCGCGCCATGGTCAGAGCATCGTCGGCATCGAACCAGTACGACAGCAGCTCCGGCATGGGCGAGAGCACCTGCATCTGCACGTCCTCGGCCAGCATTTCGTCCAGCCGGCGAGCGACGTCCCAGCTGTGGTCGCTGACGGTCCGAAACGGCTTGTCGCCGATCACCACGGTCTTGTGGCCGGGGTGATCGCAGGCGTGCATCTGCGGCCAACGCTGCGCGCCGGCACGCCCGGCATAGGCCGGAAACTCGGCCGGAACGATGTGGGTGTGTACGTCGATGGCCATGAGAGCTCCGTCGGGAAACGCGCCTGGGCGGGGATGGTACGCCGTTGCTCCGGGCCTTCGGCGCCCAGCCTCAGGCGGCGCTTGCCGCCAGCGCCTGCTCGATGTCGGCCAGGATGTCGGCCACGTTCTCGATGCCGATCGACAGGCGCACCATGTCCGGCGCCACGCCGGCGGCGGCCAGTTCGTCGGGGTTCAGCTGGCGGTGGGTGGTGGAGGCCGGGTGCGTGGCCAGCGACTTGGCGTCGCCGATGTTGACCAGGCGCGTGACCAGCTGCAGCGCGTCCAGGAACTTCACACCGGCATCGAAGCCGCCCTTGACGCCAAACGACAGGATGCCGGACGCGCGCCCGCCGAGATATTTGTTCGCCTGTGCGTGGTCGGGATGCTCCGGCAACCCGGCGTAGGAAACCCAGCTCACCTGCGGGTGATCCTTCAGGTATTCGGCCACTTTCTGCGTGTTCTCGCAATGCCGCTCCATGCGCAGCGACAGCGTCTCGATGCCCTGCATGATCAGGAACGCGTTCATCGGCGCCATCGCCGCGCCCATGTTGCGCAGCGGCACCACCCGCGCGCGGGCGATGAAGGCCGCCGGCCCGAAGGCGTCGGTCATCACCGTGCCGTGATAGGACGGGTCCGGCGTGCTGAACTGCGGGAAGCGGCCCGCGTGCTCGGCCCACGGGAACTTGCCCGAATCGACGATGACGCCGCCCATGCTGGTGCCGTGGCCGCCCATGTACTTGGTCAGGGAGTGGATGACCACGTCGGCGCCGTGCTCGATCGGCCGGCACAGGGCCGGCGTGGCGACCGTGCTGTCCACCACCAGCGGCACGCCGGCGGCGTGGGCGATGGCCGACATGCCGGCCAGATCCGGCACGTGGCCGCCCGGGTTGCCGATGGTCTCGCAGAAGACCATTTTGGTCTTGTCGTCGATGGCGGCGCGCAGCGCGTTCAGGTCGTCGTGATCGACGAAGCGCGTCTGGATGCCGAACTGCGGCAGCGTGTGGGCGAACAGGTTGTAGGTGCCGCCGTAGAGCTTCTTGGTGGAAATGATGTTGTCGCCGGCCCGCGCCAGGTTCATCACCGTGTAGGTGATGGCCGCCGACCCGGAGGCCAGCGCCAGCGCCGCGATGCCGCCCTCGAGCGCCGCCACGCGCTGTTCGAGCACGTCGTTGGTCGGGTTCATGATGCGGGTGTAGATGTTGCCCGCGACTTTCAGGTCGAACAGGTCGGCGCCGTGCTGGGCACTGTCGAAGGCGTAGGCAACGGTCTGGTAGATCGGCACCGCGACTGACTTGGTGGTCGGGTCGGGCTTGTAGCCGGCGTGGATGGCGAGGGTTTCGAGCTCCATCGAGGCGACTCCAGGGCATGTTGCGGGCCGGCCGGGCTTGCCGGCCACGGGGGCGCCGGACTATACCATCGGCCTTTTCGCCCCCAATGGAACTTCGCCATGCAGTATTCACCGCTCGGTCGTACCGGCTTGCAGGTCAGTCGCCTGTGCCTGGGCACCATGACCTTCGGCGAGCAGAACACCGAGGCCGAAGCCCACGCGCAGATCGACTACGCCACCGCGCAAGGCGTGAACTTCATCGATGCGGCCGAGATGTATCCGGTGCCGCCGCGGCGGGAAACCCAGGGCCGCACGGAGGCCTATATCGGCTCGTGGCTCAAGGCGCGGGGCGGTCGGGACAAGCTGATCGTCGCCACCAAGGTGGCCGGTCGATCGACCGAACTGGCCTACGCCCGGCCGTTCGCCATCCACCCGGACCGGCGCAACATCGAGGCGGCCGTCGAGGCCAGCCTGCGGCGCCTGCAGACCGACTACATCGATCTTTACCAGGTGCACTGGCCGGACCGCAGCACCAACTTCTTCGGCCGGCTGGGCTATCAGCACCAGCCGCTGGCGGACGAGGTGCCGATCGAGGAGACGCTGGCGTCGCTCGGCGATCTGGTGCGCGCCGGCAAGGTGCGCCAGGTCGGCGTCAGCAACGAGACGCCGTGGGGCCTGATGCGCTACCTGGCGCTTGCCGAGCAGCGCGGGCTGCCGCGCGTGGTGTCGATCCAGAACCCGTACAGCCTGCTCAACCGCGTGTTCGAGATCGGCCACGCCGAGATCGCGCTGCGCGAGCAGGTCGGCCTGCTGGCCTACTCGCCGCTGGCCATGGGCGCGCTGAGCGGCAAATACCGCCACGGCGCCCGGCCGGCGCAGGGTCGGCTGACACGCTTCGATCGCTTCCAGCGCTACAGCACGCCGCGCGGCGCGGCGGCGGTGGAGCAGTACGCGCAGATTGCCGAGGCGCATGGCCTGGACCCGGCGCAGATGGCGCTGGCCTTTCTGCTGCGTCAGCCGTTTCTGACCAGTGCCATCGTCGGCGCGACCACGCCGGAGCAGCTGCGGACCAACCTGGCCAGCATCGAGCTTGAACTGCCCGAGGCGGTGACCGAGGCCATCGAGGCCGTGCACGGCGCGGAGCCGAACCCGTGCCCGTGACGCTCGACCTGTACGGCCACCCCTGGTCGGCGCCCACGCGCGAGGTGCGCATCCTGTGCGCGGAGCTTGGCGTCGAGCATCGCTTCATCGAGGTCAAGCAGGCCGAGGCCGACGATTACCTGCCCGAGGCACTGAACCCGGCCTGCAAGGTGCCGATGATCGACGAGGGCGGCTTCATCCTGGGCGAGGCGCACGCCATCCTGCGCTATCTGGCGGCGCGCCACGACACGGCCGGCGTCTGGTACCCGAAGCAGATTGATTTGCGCGCCAAGGTCGATCAGTGGCTGGACTGGCAGGCCCTGCGCCTGGGCCGCCTGGCCGCGCAGCTGATGCGCCAGCGACGCTTCCGGCCGGATGCACCGGACTCAGCCGCCTGCGCCGAGGCCGAACGCCTGCTGGGGCTGATCCTGCCGGAGCTCGACCTGGAGCTGAAGGCGGCACCGTTCGTGTGCGGGCAACATCCGACGCTGGCCGACATCGCCATCTTCACCAGTGCGGAGTATCTGCAGGTAGCCGGATTCGCGCTGGGCGGGTTCGACGCCTTGGCCGACTGGTACGCCCGCTGCGCCACACGCCCGGCCTGGGCCGCCGTACCGCTCGGGAGATGACCCGGATAGGGCGCGGGCCGATCAGGCTCCGCTGGCATATCCGGTAGCGATTGCCGCCGACGGATAGCGCAGCAGCAGCCTGTCCAGTTGCCGGTACAGCGCCGAGCGCCGGCCGGTGCCCAACACGTGCAGTTCGAACCGGCCGAAAGCGTGAGTCAGCGCGTCCTGCGCCACGTCATCCAGCACCTGGTCGGCAACAGCGAACACCACGTCCTGTTCCGCGGCGACATGCTGCTCGAGCAGCGCATGATAGGCCGTGGCGGCGGCACTGAAGCGGCCACCCGCGCCAGCCTTGCCGGTCGCCCATGCGGCCTGAGCCAGGGTCATGGCATCCATCAGCTGGCGGCCCTGCCGGCGTCCGGCCAGTTGTGCCGACAACAGCCCGCCGTTGGACGGAATTCCGCGGTGGACCATGGCCGGGAACAGCAGCTCCTCTTCCTTGGCGTTGTGGCAGCGTTCCGCGAACTCGCGCAGGAACTCCAGCACCTGCCCGGCGCTGTCGGCGTGTTCGTCGGCACCGCCGGCGGCAGCCTGTTCGCACAACCGGCCGAGCACGCCCACAGCCCGCTGGATGGCGGCGTGTTCGGCGGCCAGAATGGCGATGGCGCTGCCCATGGCGGGGTACCGATAGTGGGAACTGGCAGGGACTGCAGGCTACTCGCAGCCCATCGAGGCGGTGGGGCGCGAACTGACCAGGCGGTCAACGACGAGGCTCCATGATTCGCCATGTCGCCGCGGAAAACTGTGACTTGTTACCGCTCAAGACGTCGACGACCGGCTTTGCAACGGTGGCTGGCACTGCCGGCGCGGCGCGACGGTGGCCCCGATTGGGTTAGATTAAACGGCTATATGGTTAGTTTTTGCCGGTCCATTGCCGGCTCGCCGGCCAGCCGGACCGCCCCCATGCCTGCTTCAGACCCCGCGATCGACACCTCCCCCGTCGTCGCCGACCAGATCAAGACCACCACCTGCTACATGTGCGCCTGCCGCTGCGGCGTGCGCGTGCACCTGCTGGATGGCCGCATCCGCTACATCGACGGCAATCCGCAGCATCCGGTCAACGGCGGCGTGATCTGCGGCAAGGGCAGCGCCGGCATCATGAAGCAGGAATCACCGGCCCGGCTGCGCAAGCCGCTGCTGCGCACCGGTGAGCGCGGCGCGGGTGAATTCCGCGAAATCGAATGGGACGAGGCGCTAGGCCTGCTGGCCGAACGCCTGACCGGAATCCGCAACACCGACCCGCGCAAGCTGGCCTTCTTCACCGGCCGCGATCAGAGCCAGGCGCTGACCGGCTGGTGGGCGCAGCAGTTCGGCACCCCCAACTACGCCGCCCACGGCGGGTTCTGTTCGGTGAACATGGCCGCTGGCGGGCTGTACAGCATCGGTGGCAGTTTCTGGGAATTCGGCGAGATCGACTGGGAACACACCCGCTATCTGGTGATGTTCGGCGTGGCCGAGGACCACGACAGCAACCCGCTGAAGATCGGCCTGGCCAAGCTCAAGGCGCGCGGCGCCAAGTTCGTATCGGTGAACCCGGTGCAGACCGGCTACTCGGCCATCGCCGACGAATGGCTGGCCATCCGTCCGGGCACCGACGGGCTGCTGATCCTGGCGCTGGTGCACGAGCTGCTGCGCAGCGAAAAGGTCGATTTCGACTATCTGGCCCGCTACACGAACGCGCCGTGGCTGGTGATCGACGATCCGGGCGCCGCTGACGACGGACTGTTTGCCCGCGACGGCGACGGCAACCGGCTGTTGTACGACGGCGCGCGGGGTGCCCTGGTCAGCGCGCTGGAGGCGGACACGCAGCCGGTGCTGGCCGGCCGGCGCACGCTGGCGGACGGGCGCGGTGCCGTGCCGGCCTTCGAGCTGCTGGCCCGTCGTTATCTGGAGCCGGCCTATGCGCCCGAGGCGGTGGCCGATCAGGTGGGCCTGTCCGCCGCCACCATCCGCGGGCTGGCGGCCGAAATCGCGCAGGCGGCCTTCGAGCAGCCGGTGGTCATCGAGCAGCCATGGACCGACTGGGCCGGACGTCGGCACGAGCAGATGATCGGCCGCCCGGTGTCGTTCCACGCCATGCGCGGCATCGCGGCGCACAGCAACGGCTTTCACACCTGCCGGGCTCTGCACATGCTGCAAATGCTGCTGGGCGCCATCGACACGCCGGGCAGCTTTCGCTACAAGCTGCCCTTCCCGCGGCCGGCGCCGCCCCCCCAAAAGCCGACCGGCAAACCGGCGCAGGTGCGTCCTGGCGCGCCCATGCCGGGCCTACCGCTCGGCTTCGTGACCGGCCCGGAAGACCTGCTGCTGGACGCCGATGGCCTGCCCATGCGCATCGACAAGGCTTACTCCTGGGAAGCGCCGCTGGCCGCCCATGGCGCCATGCACACGGTGATCCACAACGCGTGGAAGGGTGATCCGTATCCGATCGACACGCTGTTCCTGTTCATGTCGAACATGGCCTGGAATTCCAGCATGAACAGCGCCGGCACCCTGGACATGCTGACCGACAGGGACCCGACCAGCGGCGAGTACCGCATCCCGTTCATCGTCTACTCGGACGCGTTCGCCTCCGAGATGGTCGCCTACAGCGACCTGGTGCTGCCCGACACCACCTATCTGGAACGCTGGGATGCCATTTCCCTGCTCGACCGGCCGATTTCCAGCGCCGACGGACCCGCCGACGCCATCCGTCAGCCGATCATCCAGCCCGACCGCGACGTGCGCTGCTTCCAGAGCGTGCTGCTGGACCTGGGCGCCCGGCTGGGGCTGCCGGGCATGGTCACGGACGACGGCAGCCCGCGTTATCCGGGCGGCTACGCGGACTACATCGTCAATCACGAGCGCAAGCCCGGCGTTGGCACGCTGGCCGGCTGGCGCGGCGCAGACGGCAACCAGCACGGCAGCGGCGCCGTCAACCCGGACCAGTTGCAGCGCTACATCGACAACGGCTGCTTCTGGCAGGAGGAACTGCCGGCGCAGGCGCGCTACTTCAAGCACGCCAACCGGGATTATCTGGACTACGCGGCGCGCATGGGCTTCATCGACAGCGCCGAGCCGATCATCCTGCAGATTTACAGCGAAGTGCTGCAGAAATTCCGCCTCGCCGCCCGCGGTCACGGGCCGGTGACGCCGCCGCCCGAGCAGCGCACGCGCGTCGAAACCTACTTCGACCCGCTACCGATCTGGTACGCGCCGCTCGAACAGGCCGCGCTGAACGGCGCCGACTTCCCGCTGCACGCCATCACCCAGCGGCCGATGATCATGTACCACGCCTGGGATTCGCAAAACGCCTGGCAGCGGCAGATTCTGGGCAGCAACCGCCTGTACCTGCACCCACAAGCCGCGGCGCGACTGGGTGTGGCCGACGACGGCTGGGTGTGGGTGACCAGCCATCACGGGCGCATCAAGTGCCAGGTGCGCCTGATGGCCGGCGTGAACCCGGACACGGTGTGGACCTGGAATGCGGTCGGCAAGCGGGCCGGCGCCTGGAATCTGGACCCCGGCGCGGCGGAGGCAAAAAAAGGCTTTCTGCTGAACCACCTGATCGCCGATCTGCTACCCGGCGGCGGACACAGCAACAGCGATCCGGTGACCGGGCAGGCCGCCTGGTACGACCTTCGCGTGCGCGTCGAACCGGTGGCGGCAGCGGATCAGGAGGCAGTCAGTGCCCCGCAGTTCGCAGCGCTGCCGCGCCCGCCCGGCCTGGACGCGGCGCCCCAGCGCCTGTCCCGTGGCGGGATGTTTCGCCGCCGGTCGGCATCCTGACCGACCGGCGGCGAACGCGCATGACCTTACAGCAGCGGATGGCCGCCCAGGCCGTACTCGGCCCGGCCATAGGCCAGCATGTTGTCGTCGTAGAGCTGACCGACGTGGATCGACAGCATCAGCAGGTCGCGGGCGGCAATCTCCAGCACGTCGCCGCGCGTGGTGGCGGCGCCGCCCAGCATCTCGATGCCGCGGAAGGCCAGCGCGGAGGCCTCCTTGCACATCAGCGAACGCCAGGCGTTGGGTCGATTGCGTTCGGCTTCAGACACCACCGGCGTGTTGGCGGCATCCCAAGCCTCGAGCTGCTGCACGTAGCGTTCCTGCAGCGCCTCGATGGTGTCGGCCTTGACCAGCATCTCGGCCACGTTGCGCTGGGCGATCGGCGACTCCCACTCCTTGACCCCGTACAGCACCCGCTGGCGGTCGCGCACGCGCTGCTTGACCTCAGCGACCACCCGCTGGGTGACGCCCACCGCGAGGGCACCGAAGCCCACGCAGAACATCGGCATGAACGGGATGCGGTAAATCGGCGTGGTGTCGTCCCAGTCGCCGCCGATTGGCCGGCCAGTGGCCTTGATGTGCGCCAACGGCAGCACGCGGTGCCAGGGCACGAACACCTGGTCGGCGCGCACCGTGTGGCTGCCGGTGCCACGCAGGCCAAACGGGTTCCATTCGCCGACGATCTCGATCTCGCGCGTGTTGGCCGTGACCAGGCACGGCTGCGGCCCGCCGGCCATGCCGGGCACCTCGACGAAGGCACCCAGGCCGATCCAGTCGTCCCACTTCACGCCGCTGCCCCAGTTCCACTGGCCGGACAGCTTCACGCCGCCTTCGACGTAATCCACTTTGCCGATGGGAAAGAAGATGTCGGCCGTGAAGCCGTCGCTGTCGTAGATTTCCTGCCGGCCCTTGGGGTCCAGGTAGGCCACCCACTGTTCGTGCAGCGCGGTGAAATAGACCAGCCAGGCTGCGGACGCATTGCGCTGCGCCACAACGCGCACCACCTCCGAGAAGGTGCGCGCGCCCATGCCGAAACCGCCATAGCGCTTGGGACGCAGCAGCTTGTGGATCTGCGCCGTGTGCACCACTTCGCGCAGTTTCAGGGAGAAGCCGCCCTTGAGTTCGGCTTCGGCGATCTCAAGGTCCGCCTGCTCGCCGATGTGCCGGGCGCGGGCAACCATTTCCTCGTGCGTCATTTCGCTCATTTCTCCTGCTCCTGCGGACGACAACTGCGTACGGCTGCCAGTCTAGCAAACGGCCGCTGCTGCCAGACACGGCGCGGCTTGACAGGCATCAACGTCGACGCCATGCCCAGCCGCCGCGCCGAGCAATCCGGCCCTGCGCTTTCCTTTACACCGAACCGATCCGTCACATGACAACAGTTTCGAGAACCACCACCGGCCGCAAGCTTGGCCTGGTGATCGATCTGGACACCTGCGTCGGCTGCCATGCCTGCGCGGTGGCCTGCAAGGAATGGAACGACGGCGGCCACATGGCGCCGCTGACCGACGAGGATCCTTACGGCAAGGAGCCATTTGGCGTGTGGTTCAACCGCGTCCACGCCTTCGAGACCCGGCCCAAATCCGGCTGCGGCGCCGGGCCGGCCACCACGCGCACCGTGCACTTCCCCCGCTCCTGCCTGCACTGCGAGCAGCCGGATTGCGTCACCGTGTGCCCGACCGGCGCCTCGTACAAGCGGGCCCAGGACGGCATCGTGCTGATCGACGAGGACAAGTGCATCGGCTGCAAGCTGTGCTCCTGGGCCTGCCCCTACGGCGCGCGCGAGTACGACTCCCACAGCGGCACCATGAAAAAATGCACCCTGTGCGTGGACCGCATCTACAACACGAACCTGCCGCCGGCCGAGCGCCAGCCGGCCTGCGTCATGGTCTGCCCAACCTCGGCCCGCCATTTTGGCGATCTGGGCGATGCCGATTCGGACGTGTCGCGGCTGGTAGCCGATCGCGGTGGGGTCGACCTGCTGCCGGACCTGGGGTACCGGCCGGTGAACAAATACCTGCCGCCGCGCGAGCGGCGCGCCGCCGCCGACACCGCGCCCCTGGACGACGCCCCCGGTGGGGCCGACATCGGCCAGCGACTGCTCGGCTGGGTGGATCGTTTGCTGTCCCGATAAGAAATCCGCACGCCATGCATCCCGCCGCCTCGGTCATCCTGTTCACCGTCAGCTCCGGCATGGGCTACGGCCTGCTGGCCCTGCTCGCCGTGCTGGGCAGTCTGGGCATGCTGCCGCCCGACCCCGGCCTGGGGCTGGCCGGCCTTGGCACGGCGCTGGCCCTGATCACAACCGGCCTGCTCGCCTCCACCTTTCACCTTGGCCATCCGGAGCGGGCCTGGCGGGCACTTAGCCAGTGGCGCACGTCCTGGCTGTCGCGCGAAGGGGTGCTGGCAATCGCGGGTTATCCGCCGGCGCTGCTGTTTGCCGGCGGCTGGGTGCTGGCCGGCCGCACCGATGGCGCTTTCGCGCTGGCCGGCTGGCTGACTGCGTTGCTCGCCGTGATGACGGTGTGTTGCACCGCCATGATCTACGCCAGCCTCAAGCCGATTCCACAGTGGCGTAACCACTGGGTGATGCCGGGGTATCTGGCGATGGCCCTGGCCACCGGCGCGGTCTGGCTGGCGCTGCTGGCCGGCGTATTCGGCGTCGGGCGCGGGCCGGCCAACGCCATTGCCGTGCTCGGGCTGGGTCTGGCGGCACTGGTCAAACTGGCCTACTGGCAGCATATCGACACCGCCGCACCGATCGCCACGGCGGCCGCTGCGACCGGCCTGGGCAAGCTCGGCCAGGCGCGCCTGCTCGAACGCCCGAACACGCAAGAAAACTACCTGCAAAAGGAGATGGGCTTTCGGGTGGCGCGCAAACACGCCGACCGCTTGCGTCGCCTGGTGCTGATCGGTGGTTTTGGCCTGCCGCTGCTACTCGTGCTGCCGGCAAGCTTTCTGTCAGGCGCGGTGTCGGTGTGGCTGCTGGCGCTCGCCCTGGCCAGTACCGCGATCGGCGCACTGGTCGAACGCTGGCTGTTCTTTGCCCAAGCTAAACATACGGTGACGCTGTACTACGGCGCCGCCACGGTTTGAAACGACGCGACGACCGCACTGCACGTGGGAGCGGCGCCCTCGCCGCGAATCTTCTTCAACCAACCCATTCGGCCCGGGGGCGGGCCTCCCACACGCACAGAAGCACCTACGGGACCGCCGTTTTGAAAGCCGCCCCCGCCGGCAGCGGGCGCTCAACCGGCGCGCATCAGCACACGCCCAGATCCTGCAGCTTGCCGCGCAGCACGTCGGCCTGCGCCGCCGGCAGGTCACGCAGCGGCGGGATCATGCGCCCGCCCTTCAGGCCGATGGCCTCGAACCAGGTCTTCACGCTGGACACGGTACCGGCGTAGGTGTTGGTCTCGATGATCTTCCACAGCAGGGTTTCTTCCAGCAGCAGACGCACGCCGTTCAGCTGCATGGATTTTTCGCGCGCTTCTTCCCACTTGCCCTGCGCCGCCAGCGCCCGGTATTCATTCACCAGGTGGCGCTTCTTGCCGTACAGGATGTAGGACAGCTCACCCCACACGCACTGCCCGCCGGCGCGCAGATCGTCCAGGAAAACGGCCTCCGACGGATCGCAGACCAGGAAATTGCCCGGCAGCTCGCGGCGCATGCGCAAGGTGTCGATGCGGCTGCCGGCGCCCTGCTTGACCGCGACCATCGTGTCGATGGCGGCCAGTCGCTGCATCAGGTCAAAGCCCAGCACGCGCCCGCCAACGCCCGTCCGGTACAGGCACACGGCCAGGTCGGTGTGGTCGGTCAGGTACTTGAACCAGTCGAAGATTTCATCATCGGTGCGCAGCTGCACCACCGGGTTGATGACCTCGGCGCCCTCGAAGCCCATGTCCTTGACCGCGTTCATCTTCTCGATGGCGGTGTGCACGCACGGGTCCAGGATGATGGTCCACAGCGGGATGCGCCCGCGCCCGGCATCCGCCACCACCTGATGGAAGCGCAACCACTGCGTGGGGGTCATGTTCCAGCCTTCGGCGAAGAAGCCGCCGACCACCAGGCCCTCGATGCCCATGCCGATGAAGGCGTCGATGTTCTCGCGCAGACCCTTCTCGTCCACGTGCCGGTCCTCACCCACGGGCGTGACCGGACACATGTAAAAGCCCTTGATCTTTTCCTTGGCCCAGTCCTTGGCGTTGCTGCGGGTGTATTCGAGTGCCATGTGCAAGCTCCTCCTGATCGAATGTGATTTGAATAGCGGATGTATCGGGAAGGCGGATTCCCGGCTGCGGGAACGCAAAGGCCTAGCGGACAGAACGGCCGGCAGGCGGCCGTTCACAATGCAGTCGGCAGCGCTGCGGGAGCGCTGCCGGGCGCCGATCGCCTATGCCAATCGACTATTCCAGCGGGCGTTCGACAGGCATTTCCTGTCGCGTCTTGACGCAGCCGAGGCAACGGGTGAACAGGCCACGCGCCGGACCCACCACCAACTGACTGGCCGACTCGTCCACGTTGCCACCGAGTGCCGTGAACGGCAGCGTGGCCACGAATATGGCCACGCCGGTGGCCGTGGCGGCCGCATACAACGGCCGCGCAATCAGGGCATCACCCATCATGCGGGCAGCGGTCGGATCGTCGTTGGCGCCCGGACCGTACATGTCGGTTTCGAGGCTGGCACCAAATGCGGTGAAAGGCTGCGTCAGCGCGAGGGCCAGGGTCGCCGAGATGACAAATTTGAACGCGGACATACGAGCTCCGTGGGCGGCATCCGCAATTTAAAGAGCGGACGGCGGCAAGGTTAGGCGCCGTTGGGCGGCCGGTCAATGCGCGGGCTTCTGCTGCGCACCGGCGTGGCGCAACATCAGCGCGCAGATCACCAGTCCCAGCAGGGCTGTACCCAGCAACAGTACCGGCCAGAACCAGCTGCCGGTTTTCTCGAGCAAGGTTCCGACCAACGGCGGCCCGACGAGAATTCCCAGGCCCTGCCCGGACAGCGCGAGGCCCAGGATGGGCCCGGTGGCGGGCGGCCGCGGCGCCAGCAGCGGCGCCTGCGTGAAGATGCCGGTCGGGATGATGCCCAGCAGGAAGCCATAGGACACCAGCAGCAGATACGTCCAGCCCAGCGAGTGCGCAAACAGCATCATCGCCGGCAAGACGACCAGTAGCGGCAGTGCCGGCAGTACCAGCAGCGTCGACGGTTGCCAGCCGCGATGCACCAGAACGCCGCCGAGCAGGTTGCCGGGAATGATCGCCGCCGGCACCAGCGCGCTGGCCAGCGTCGCAGCCGCGGTGTCCAGGCCGAGCGTGTGCATCAGGTGTGTGGGCAGAAACGTGAACACGCTGAAGAACTGACTGCTGAAACAGAAAAACGCCAGCGCCAGCCACCACGGCCCGCTGCTGCGCAGCACCGACAGGTCAAGCCGGCCGCCGGAGGGCAAGCCAATATCCCGTGGCAAGCCCGGCAGCATCGCCAGCACGGCCAACGCCGCCAATGCGCTCACCGCCCACAGCCCGCGCCAGCCGAAGGCACCCAGCAGCAGCGGCGCCAGCGCCAGCATCAGCATGCTGCCGACCGGCATCCACAGCGCCCACACGCCCATCGCAAGACCGATGTCCTGGCGCCGGGTGAGGCTGGCGATCAGCGTCGGCGCGGCAACCGTGATCAGCACCACGCCCACACCCTCCAGACCGCGCCCGGCCAGCAGCCAAGCCGTGGCCGGTGCCAGCGCACTGAGTGAGCCGGCCACCACCAGCACCAGCAGCCCGTCGCGCAGCAGCCGGCGCGAGCCGCGCCAGTGACTCAGTTGCCCGGAGGCGACGCCGAGCGCGAACGTGGCGATAGTGCCGACCGACATCACCCAGCCGATCTGGGCCAGCGTCAGATGCAGCGCACTGCGCAGGTCGAGCGCGGCCGGACTGGCCTTGGCCAGCGCCGTGGCCGCCGCGACACCGGCCAGAAAGGCGACGCCAACGCCCCGCCAGTGGGTCGTCTGCACAACGGCTCAGAGCAATTCGGCCAGCGCCGCGGCGTAGCGCTCGCAGGCCGCCGGGGGCGTCAGCTCCGTGGCGCACACCAGCAAGCCGTCGGCCAGTTCCGGGTAGTGTTCCGCCAGCGGCAGGCCGCCCAGAATGTCGCGCTCCAGCAGACCATCCAGCATGCGCGGCAGATCGCCCGGCAGGCGCAAGACAGTCTCGTTGAAGGTCGGCCCGCTGAACGCGGGTGTCACGCCCGGCAGCGCGCACAGGCGCTCGCACAGCAGGCGCAGGTTGGCGTGGCTCTGGCGCGCCACGGTGGTCAGCCCGGCCGGCCCCATCAGGCTCATGTACAGCGTCGCCGCGGTCGCCAGCAGACCCTGGTTGGTGCAGATGTTGGACGTCGCCTTGGCGCGGCGGATGTGCTGCTCGCGCGCCTGCAGCGTCAGGGTGAAACCATCCTTGCCGTCCATATCCACCGTGCGGCCGGCAATGCGGCCCGGCAATTGGCGCACCAGCCCCTCGCGACAGGCCATGAACCCCAGATACGGCCCGCCACCGGCCAGCGGAATGCCCAGCGGCTGGCCTTCGCCGCAAGCAATGTCCGCGCCGCGCGCGCCCCACTGGCCGGGCGGTTTCAGGATCGCCAGCGCCAGCGGGTTGACCACGCCGATGACCAGCGCGCCGGCCGCGTGGGCGGCGTCCGTCAGCGCGTCGACGTCTTCCAGCACGCCAAAGAAATTCGGCTGCGGCACGGCCAGGGCCGCCACGCCGGTCCAGTCGATGCCATCCAGCACGCTGCGACCGGTTTGCGCATCAAAACCCGGCTCGACCAGCTCGATGCCCTGGCGGGCGACGATGCCGCGCACGGCCGCCCGATAGGCCGGATGCAGCGCGCGTGGCAGCAGCACGCGCCGGCCGGCCTGGCCATTGGCACGCACCGCCATCAGCACCGCCTCGGCCAGCGCCGAGGCGCCGTCGTACAGCGAGGCATTGGCGACCTCCAGCGCACACAGCCCGGCGATCATGCTCTGGAACTCGTACAGCACCTGCAGCGTGCCCTGGCTGGCCTCGGCCTGATACGGCGTGTAGGCCGAATAGAACTCGCCGCGACTGACCAATTGCCACACGGCGGCCGGGATGTGGTGCTGATAGGCGCCGGCGCCCAGGAAACAGGTCGGATTGCGATCGCCTGCCGTGCGCTCTGTGAGCAGTGCGCCGACTTCCCACTCCGGCAGACCGTCCGGCACGCCGGGCAGGTCCGCAATGCGCAGGCCGGGCGCAATCTCGTCGAACAGCGCGCCGATGTCGGGCACGCCGACGGCGCGCAGCATGGCGGTGACTTCGTCCGCCGTGTGCGGAATGAAGGGCATCAGGCGGACTCGGTCAGGGCGCGATAGGCGGCGGCGTCCAGCGTGTCCGGCGGCAGGTCGCCGGACACGCGCAGCAGCCAGCCTTCGCCGTAGGGATCCTGGTTCACGAGTTCCGGCGCGCTGGCGAGTGCATCGTTGAAGGCCAGCACGGTGCCGGTCAGCGGCGCGTACACGTCCGCGGCGGCCTTGACCGACTCCACCACCGCACAGGCATCGCCGGCCGTGAGCGCCTTGCCGACCGCCGGCAGTTCCACGTAGACCAGGTCACCCAACTGCGCCTGGGCATGGTCGGTGATACCCACGGTGATGCTGCCGTCGGCTTCCTGACGCAGCCATTCGTGGGTCTGGGTATAGCGCAGCGTGTCCGGCACCTGGCTCAAGGCGAGTCTCCGTTCGGTAGTAAGCGGCGGGATAAAGACGGCGGCGATCAGGCGTTGGCCAGCGGCGGCAGATCCACGCGCAGCGCGCCTTCGCGCACGAACGGCGGATTCACGAATCGTGCCGGCAGCTCGCGATCGCGAATGCGTATGGTACAGGCGCCGTCGGCGCCGGCTTCGACCCGCGCCAGGCCAATGCCGCGGCCGATAGTCGGCCCGAAACCGCCCGATGTCAGGTGGCCGATCTGCCGCCCGTCCTGCAGCACGGGCGCGCCATCGCGCAGCACGCCGCGGCAGGCCAGCACCACGCCGGCCCGCTGCCGGGCGGGTCCGGCGGCGCGCTGGGCGGCCAGCGCGGCGCGGCCGATGAAATCCCGCTGCGCCGGCTCCCAGTGCACGGTCCAGCCCAGGCCGCATTCCAGCGGCGTGACGGTGTCGTCCATGTCGTGGCCGTACAGGGACAGGCCGGCTTCCAGCCGCAGCGTGTCGCGCGCGCCAAGCCCCGCCGGGCGCACGCCGCCTTGCAGTAGCGCCTGCCACAGCGCGGGGGCGGCGGCCGCCGGCAGCATGATTTCGTAGCCATCCTCGCCGGTGTAGCCGGTGCGTCCGACCAGCCAGTCACCCTCCTCGGCGGCAGCAAAGCGGGCCAGGCCCGCCACGCCCGCACGCACGCCAGCCGGCAGCAGCGGATCGGTCAGCGTGCGCGCCTGCGGTCCCTGCACCGCCAGCATGGCCAGGTCGTCGCGCGGGGTGAGCACCACGTCGAAGTCGGCCTGTCGTGCGCGCAGCCAGGCCAGATCGGCTTCGCGGCGGGCGGCATTGAGCACCAGCCGGAACCGATCGGCGCCCAGGCGGTAGACCAGCAGGTCATCGATGATGCCGGCCTGTTCGTTCAGCAGGCAGGTGTACAGCGCCTTGCCGGTGCCGATGCGCGCGACATCGCCGCACAGCACCCGGCGCAGGTAGTGGTCGGCCTGCGGGCCACTCAGGTCCGCCTGCGCCATGTGCGACACGTCGAACACGCCGGCGCCGGCACGCACCGCGTGGTGTTCGTCCAGCTGCGAGCCGTAATGCAGCGGCATGTCCCAGCCGGCAAACGGCGCCATGCGGGCACCGGCAGCCAGGTGCGCGGCGTGCAGGGGCGTTTTCAGGAGCAGGTCGGCGGGCATGGCAGGGTCCGGGCGGCGATGGCCGGCATGATAAGCGATGGCTGCCGGGCCTAGAATTCGCGACAGTCCCGCCCGGAGAGTCCGCATGTCGCTGTCGATCGATGCCGCCCACCGCGTCGCCGTGGTGCTGGTCGAGGCACTGCCCTACATCCGCCGCTTTCGCGGCCAGACCATCGTCGTCAAGTACGGCGGCAACGCCATGGTCGATGCGCAGCTGAAGCACAGCTTCGCGCGCGACATCGTGCTCATGAAACTGGTCGGCATGAACCCGGTGGTGGTGCATGGCGGCGGGCCGCAGATCGGCGAGCTGCTCGGACGCCTGGGCATCCAGAGCCGCTTCGTGGACGGCCAGCGCGTGACCGACGCCGCCACCATGGACGTGGTGGAGATGGTGCTGGGCGGCCTGGTGAACAAGGACATCGTGAACCTGATCAACAGCCACGGCGGCCGGGCCGTGGGCATTACCGGCAAGGACGCGGCGGCCATCCGGGCGCGCAAGCTAAGCTTGCGTCATGCCGGCGATGACGCATCCCTGCCGGACGAGATCATCGATCTGGGCCACGTCGGTGAGGTCGAGGTCATCGACACCGCGCTGCTGGACCTGCTCAGCGGTCGCGATTTCATCCCGGTGGTCGCGCCCATCGGCGTGGGCGCCGACGGCGCCACCTACAACATCAACGCCGACACCGTGGCCGGCAAGCTGGCGGCGGCGCTCAAGGCCGAGAAGCTGATGCTGCTGACCAACACCGCCGGCGTGCTGGACGGCAGCGGCAAGCTGATCCCGCGCATGGATGCGGCCACTGCACAGGCGCTGATAGCCGATGGCACCATCCACGGCGGCATGCTGCCGAAGATCAACTGCGCGCTGGACGCGGTGGCCGGTGGCGTGGGCGCGGCCCATATCCTGGACGGCCGGGTCGAGCACGCGGTGCTGCTGGAAGTGTTCACCGACAGCGGTGTAGGCACGCTGATTGCGGGCGCGCTCGACGGCATCTGGCCGGCCAGTTAAGCGGCGCAGTGGCGATATCAGGAGGAGCTTTCGTGGAGGCGAGCAGCCTGGTCGACGACCGTCCCGAGGCGGGCGTGTTTCGCGTGCATCGGACCGCGTTTACCGACCCGCAGGTATTCGAGCTCGAAATGGCACGCATCTTCGAGGCGACCTGGGTCTTCGTGGCGCTCGAAAGCGAGATCGAACAGCCGCACGACTTCGTCACCCGCCAGATCGGCCGCCAGCCGATCATCCTGACGCGGGACGGCGCCGGCACGCTGCGCGCGTTCCTGAACAGCTGCCGCCACAAAGGCACGCTGCTGTGCCCGTTTCGCGCCGGAAACCGCAAGTTCCACACCTGCCCCTACCACGGCTGGGTCTACGACAGTGCCGGGCGCAACGTCGGCATCACCGATCAAAAAGACGGGCACTACCCGCCGGCCTTCGACGACGAAAGTCACGACCTGGTCCCGCTGGCGCGAGTGGGCAGCTATCGCGGCTTCGTGTTCGCGAGTCTGTCGGCTGACGTGCCGAGCCTCGACGACCATCTGGGCGAGGCGCGAAAGCTGCTCGATCTGGTCGCCGACCAGGCGCCGGACGGCCTCGAATACATCCCCGGCGAGGCCAGCTACACCTACGACGGCAACTGGAAGCTGCAGTTCGAGAACGGCCTCGACGCCTATCACTTCGCGACCACGCATGCCGCCTTCGTGGACATCGTGCGCCAACGGCCGCGCGCCGGACCGGCCCCGCAGCCACCCGGCCAGATCATTGCCGGCACCATCAGCACCGCCCGCGGCCACGCCATGTCCTGGTCGGTCGGCGCGCCCGGCCAGGGACCGGAAAGCCGTCCGCTGGTGCGCGACACGGAATTGCTGGAGACGGTCAGGCAGCGGGTCGGCGAAGCCCGACTGGACTGGATGCTGCGCCAGCGCAACCTGACGATCTTTCCGAACCTGCAGATCATCGACATCCAGTCGCTGCAGCTGCGCACCTGGCAGCCGCTGGCGGTGGACAGGACACGCATGAGCTCGCACTGCCTCGCCCCGCGCGGCGAAAATCCGCAGGCGCGGCGCTTTCGCATCCGCCAGTACGAAGAATTTTTCAACGCCGGCGGTCTTGCCACCTCTGACGACAACGTCATGTACGCCCTGAGCCAGGACGGCTTTGCTGCGCAGGCGGCCGGCGACACGCAGGGCTATTCGCGCGGCATGGCAGCGCCGCCGTCCTTGCCGCTTACCTTCGCGCCGCTCGGGCTCACCGAAGCCCGCTGCAACGCCAGCTCGGCCGGCCTCGCGTTTGGCGACGAGACCGCCATCCACGCCGGTTACCGGGAATGGCGCCGGCTGATGCAGGGCGGTTGATCGGCGCCCGCTTGCAACGCAGGAGACCCGGATGCCCGACCCGATTGCCACTTCCATAACCACCGACCTGCTGCACGCCGAATGCCGGTGTCTGGACGACCGCGATTGGGGCGCCTGGCTGGAGCTGTACACCCCGGACGCCGTCTACTGGGTGCCGTCCTGGCGCGATGAATACGCGCAAACCTCCGATCCGGACACCGAGATTTCCCAGATCCATCACGACAGCCGCCGCGGTCTTGAAGAACGCGTGATGCGCTTACAGTCCGGCAAGTCGGTGACCGCCATGCCGCTGCCGCGCACCACGCATTTCGTGAGCAACATCGAGGCGAGCTTCGAGTCGGCCGACGCGATTACCGCACGCGCCAACTGGATGGTCCTGGTCTACAACCCGCGGACCGAAAAACAACACAGCAACTTCGGCCGCTATGAACTGGGGCTGCTGAAAAGCGGTTCGGGCTGGCGGTTCGCCCGCAAGACAATCCGCCTGCAGAACGACCGGGTGCCGGCTTTGATCGATTTCTACACGCTATAGGCGGGCCGCGGGCAGGTCCGCTCAGGGAGACGCTGAAAAATGCCGTCCGTGGCATTTTTCAGCTCGCCTCGTCGCGGTACACGCCCGCGACGGGCTCCATGAAGCAAGCACTTCGTGCTTGCTTCATGCCGGGGCATCCTGCCCCGGACGGGCAGCGCTGAATAAATCAGCGCTGCCCTCAGGCCACCAGACCCACCATGCGTTCCGTTTCCTGCCACAGGCGCGCGCGCACGGCGCGGTCGTGCGACTCGGCTGACGATTTGGCGGGCTTGCAGCCGCTGAAATACTGCCCGGTGACATCGGCCACCTCGGGCGCCGTGGCCAGGTAAAGTGACGTGCGAGCGCCCTTGTCCGCCTTGGGCAGCAATTTCTTGATGAAGCCGGGCATACCGCCAAGGTTGGTATCGATCACGCCCGGGTGCAGGCAGTTCACCGTAATCCCCAGCGCTTGCCAGCGTTCGGCAAGGTCGTAGGTGGCCATGACGCAGGCCAGTTTCGAGCGCCCATAGGCGGCGAACATCTTGTACTTGCGCGTGCTTTGCAGGTCGTCGAAATCGATGTGCCCCATGCTGTGCACGCGCGAGCTGACGTTGACCACGCGCGCCGGCGCGCCGGCGGCCAGCGCCGGCTCCAGCAGCCGGGTGAGCAGGAACGGTGCCAGGTGATTGACCGCGAACTGCAGCTCGAAACCGTCCGCGGACATCTGGCGCTTTTCCACCATCACGCCGGCATTGTTGATCAGCACGTGGATGACCGGATGGGCCACCAGAAGCTCGCCCGCCAGGCGTCGGATGTCGGCCAGCGAGGCAAGATCGGCCTGCCACAACTCGACCGCCGCATTGCCGGTAGCGGCCTGGATGTCCTGCTCGGCCGCTGCGCCGCGAGCGCGGTCCCGGCACACCATCAGCACCGTGGCGCCGGCGGCGGCCAATCCCTGCGCGGTCGCCTTGCCGATGCCTGAATTGGCGCCGGTGACCACGCACACCTTGCCCTGCATGTCTGCCATGTCCAGCCTCCTCCGTCCCTGCAAGTCGTGTTATCCATCGGAGCCTTGCCCGACACCGCAAGGATCGCACACCACCGGTAGATCGGGCTCGATTGCAAACACGGCACGCCGTTTACCGGAAAAATCCGGCGCAAAAAAAAGCCCGGAAAATCCGGGCTTTTTAACAGCGAACTATTCGCTCAGTAGCGCGGGCCGCGACCGGCACCGCCGCCGCCGAAGCCGCCGCCGCCGCCCGGACGCGGGCCACGGCTGGCGTCACGCTCCATGGCCATGTTCACCTTCAGCGGGCGACCGCCCAGGTCACGACCGTTCTGTTCCAGCGCCTTCTCGGCCGCCTGCTGGGCCGCGAAGGTGATGAAGGCGAAGCCCTTCGGACGACCGGTCTCGCGGTCCATGATCATGGCCAGATCGGTGATCTGCCCATACTCCGAGAACAACGCCCGCAGCTGGTCTTCGGTGACCGAGTAGGGGAAATTTCCAACGTACAGTTTGTTTTGCTGCATTTACAAGCACTCCAAAGTTTCAAGGATTCCCGGCAGGAACGCCGGGGTCGGCGGATGCCGATTCATCAGACGGCGACTGCGCCGACACATCCCCTTGCGCGGAACTCTTGGCGAGCTTGCGCAGGTTCTTTTCTTCTTTTTTCTTGCTCTTCGCCAGCTCGCGCTGACGTTTCTCGAACGAATAGTTTGGCTTGGCCACTGGGCACTCGGGTCAGGATGCGGGCGGTAGACGGTACGGACTACAGGTCCGTGGAAAAAAGCCGGCGGAACGCGACAAAACGCCCAGCGCAAACAGCACCAGACGCACGGGGCAGGGTTTCATAAGGCGAGCGCTTTTTCGGACGCCGGGGGCGCGAACCACGGTGGGCTCACTGGCCGGGAAAGCAGCTGCGGGGCAAACAGGCCGGGGACGATCAAAAACCAAACGCACACTCACTGACCACGACAGACAAACATTGCGGGCGGCAGCATACCGCGTTTTTTGCCGCGGCGCGCGCGCGGCCGTCGCGCGCCGCCCACCGCAGCGCGACATGGCTACCAGGGATGTACCTGCACCTGCATGCTGCGGTACCCGCGGATGATGTTGGACTTGGCCCGTACCGGGTTGCCGACGACCTCGACCATGCGGAAACGCTTCATGATTTCTTCCCAGGACACGCGCAGCTGCATTTCCGCCAGGCGGTTGCCCATGCAGCGGTGAATGCCAAAGCCGAAGGACAAGTGGTGCCGGGCGTTCTCGCGGTCGACCTTGAAGCTCATCGGGTCGGCGATCACCTCGTCGTCCCGGTTGCCGGACACGTACCACATCATGACCTTGTCGTGCCTGCGGACCTGCTTGCCGAACAGTTCGGTGTCCTGCATGGCGCGGCGGCGCATGCCAAGGATCGGCGTCTGCCAGCGGATGATCTCGGACACCATGTTCGGGATCAGCGTGGGGTCGCGGCGCAGCTTGTCGTACTCGGCCGGGTTCTGGTTCAGCGCCAGCACGCCGCCGGTGATGGAGTTGCGGGTGGTGTCGTTGCCGCCGATGATCAGCAGGATGATGTTGCCCAGGTATTCCATGGGCGAGTCGATCATGTTTCGGGTGCGCTCGGAATGCGCCAGCATGGAGATCAGGTCGTTACCCGGCTTGCTGACCCGCTGGTGCCAAAGCCGGACAAAGTGTTCGCCGCAGTCGGCAAGCGCCACGTCGCGGTCCTCGGGGGTGATGAAGTCACCGCCGCTGATGTCGGGTGCGCCGGTGGTGGCATCCGACCAGAAGGTGAGCTTGCGCCGCTCCTCGAAGGGAAAATCGAACAGGGTCGCCAGCATCTGTGTCGTCAGTTCGATCGACACCCGTTCCACCCAGTCGAAGGACTCGCCGACCGGCAATTCGTCCAGAATCTTGCCGACCCGTTCGCGGATGATCGGCTCGAGCTTGGCCAGGTTGGCTGGCGCCACGACCGGCTGCACCGCCGCGCGGTGCACATCGTGCTTGGGCGGGTCCATCTGGATGAAGCTCTGGAAGGGAATTGCTTCCGGCAGGTCGGCGATGGTGATGGTCGGCTCGGACGAGAAAAGCTGGTGGTTTTTCTCGACATGGGCGATGTCGTTGAACTTGGTCACCGACCAGAACGGGCCGTACTCGCTGTCTGCGCAGTAATGCACCGGGTCTTCCTTGCGCAGGCGCTCGAAAAAACCCCATTGCGCGTCGTGCTCGTAAAGCTCAGCCTGGCTGACGTCGATCTTGTCCAGCGCGATCCCGAACGGATCCTGGTCGAGCATGCGCAGATGTTTGACGGTATCCAACATGATGTTCCCTCATCGTCAGAAGTGATCGAAGCCGCCTCGCCTGAGGCGACCGTGTTCGTTTGCGCCGCCGTCCCGGCCGTGGCGGACCGGGTCTTCCCGCCGCCGGCGCTCGAAAAACCCCCGGCGCGCGTGGCGCTGGTAATGGTCGGCTTGGCGGACGTCGATTTTTTGGAGCGGGATGCCGTACGGATCGACATCCATGAATCCACGGCGGCTCACCGAGTCCAGCATGACTCTGTCCTGCGCGAGTGAGCACCCGAAGACACCGTGCCTGCCTACATCTGGAACGCGGGAAGCTGCACGACGATGCCTTCCAGCGCGTCGGAGACCTGAATCTGGCAGGACAGGCGCGAGGTCGGCGTGCGCTCCGGCGTGGGGTCCAGCATTTCTTTTTCTTCGGGGTTGGGGCCACCCAGGCGCGCGTACCAGTCCGCCGGCAGGATGACGTGACAGGTGGCGCACAGACATTTGCCACCGCAGTCGGCATCGATTCCCGGCACGGCGTTTTGCACCGCCGCCTGCATCAGGGAGCGGCCATCGCGGGCCTGCACCTCGTGCCGCGTGCCGTTTGCCTCTACGAAAACCACCTTCGTCATGGTTGCGCCTCCTTGCGCTGCGGGGTCTGTCTGCCGTGGTTTTGAGTATACGCAGGATTGCGCCTTTAGCAATCGTTCGTTCAGCTCTCCGGGCCGGCCGACGAGCCGGCGGGCTAGCGCGCCGATCCCTCGAACGGCAGCGGTATCATGCCGCGCCCTGCTGCCACCCCAGCCCGTCCGTGAACCCACCCGCCCCTGCCCTGAACTGGACCTCGTCGGCCATCGTGTCGACGCGCGGACTGCTGGCCCTGGCCGGGTTATTCATTGCCCTGCGGCTGGTGTTCTTTCCGCTGGCCGACCCGATCGTCGACGAAGCCTATTACTGGCTCTACTCGCAGCGGATGGAGCTGGCCTTTCTGGATCACCCGCCGCTGGTGGCCTGGCTGAACTGGCTGGGCACACACCTGCTGGGCAACACGCCGGCCGGCGTGCGGCTGGGCGCGATCGGCTGCGGAGTGATTGCCTTGGTTTACATCTGGCGCCTGACGCGGGAGGTCGGCGGCGGACACCAACAGGCGCTGGCGGCGGTGCTGCTCGGCTGCGCCCTGCCCGGGTTTTTCCTGTCCGGCTTTCTGATGACGCCGGACGCGCCGCTGGTGGCGGCCTGGTCGGCCGGGGTGTTTTATCTGCACCGGGCGCTGGTGCACGATCAGCGCGGTGCCTGGCTGGGCGTGGGCCTGGCGATGGGACTCGGCCTGCTGGCCAAGTATCCGATCGTGCTGCTGGCGGCCGGCGCCGCCGGCTTCGTGCTGACGGACCCAGTCGCGCGACGCTGGCTGGCCCGCCCGCAGCCCTATCTGGCCACGCTGCTGGCGCTGGCACTGTTCTGGCCGGTGTTGGCGTGGAACGCGGCGCACGATTGGGCTTCGTTTGCCTTCCAGAGCACCCGGCGCGTCCAGCAGAGCTACGAGTTCTCCACCCATTTGCTGGTGGCGCACGTGCTGCTGCTGTTGTTCCCTACCGGAGCGCTGGCCGCCTGGGGCGTTGCCACCCGTCCTGCATGGCGGGCACGGGCGGTGGCAGACGCGCGCAGCCGGTGCCTTTTGCTGTGGACGGCGGCGGTGCCGTTTGGCGTTTTTTTCGCGTTCAGCCTGTTCAATTACCCGCACTTTCACTGGACCGGACCGGCCTATATCGGCCTGTTGCCGTTTCTGGCCACCACGCTGACGCTGCCGGCGGCGCCCGCTGACCGGCTGGGGCGTTTCCTCGCGCGCGCCTGGCGACCCACGCTGTACCTGCTGGGCGCGATCTACGCGAGCACGGCGGTGTACATCGTGTTCGGCCTGCCGGGCGTGCCATATCCGAGCCGCAACGTCGATTACCTGGCCTGGCGCGAGGCCGCTGCGGCGGTGCACCAGCTCGAACAACAGGTGCAACGCGACACCGGCCAGCGGCCGCTAGTGGCCGGCATGAGCAAGTGGTCGATCGCGGCGGGGCTGGCCTTTTACGATACCGACGGCCGGCGCGACAACATCACCTCGCGCAACATCGTCGGGCGCGGCGGAGCGATGTTCGAGTACTGGTTCGACGATCAGAGCAATGGCAAAAGGCCGGTGCTGCTGGTGGATTTCGAGCGCAAGGACCTGCAAGGTCCCGAGGTCGATGCCGCGCTGGTCGAGGTGGGCCCGATCCAGGAACAGATCATCCACTGGCGCGGGCAGGTGATTCGCCACCTCTACTACCGCGTTGCCGCCGGCTACCGGCCGGCGGCGGTGCAACGGACACGCTGAACCATGCGCCTGCTGCTGCACTTTGCCCGCACCTATCCTGCCCGCAGCCTGCTGACCCTGCTGGCCCTGCTGCTGGCCGGACTGCTGGACGGACTGGGCCTGTCCTCGCTGCTGACCATGCTGGTGTCGATGTCCGGCGACGCCGACGGCGCCGGCCTGCCGCTGCCGGCCCGGCAGGTGAGGCAGTTCCTGGCCGGCCTGGGCATTTCGCCGCAGCTGGGCCCGCTGCTGGCATTGATGGTGCTCGCCATGGCAGGCAAGGCTGCGCTGCGGCTGGCCGCCAATGCGCAGGTCGGCTACACGGTGGCGCGGGTCGCGACCGATATTCGGCTCGGATTGCTGCGGGCCGTGCTGGGCAGCCGCTGGGAGTATTACCTGCGTACACCGATCGGTCGGCTTTCCAACGCCATTTCGGGCGAATCGAACCGCGCCGCCGGCGCCTATTTCGACGCCGCGCAGATGATGGCGGTGCTGGTCCAGGGGCTGGTCTATGCGGTGCTGGCGCTGCTGGTGTCCTGGCAGGCAACGCTTGCCGCGCTGCTGCTCGGCGGCCTGTTGATGTCGGGCATGGGCGGGCTGGTGCGCCGCGCCCGCCAGGCCGGCACACGCCAGTCGCAGCTGACCGCAAGACTCGTGACCTACCTCACGGACGTGTTGCAATCGGTCAAGCCGCTCAAGGCCATGGGCCGCGAGGATCTGGCCGACGGCATCCTGGCCCGTCAGACGCGCCAGATCGACAAGGCGCTGCGCAAGCAGGTGATCGCCAAAGAAACATTGCCGGCGGTGCAGGAGCCCCTGCTGGCGGCCCTGGCGGCGGGCGGACTGTACCTGGCCATGGCGCACCTTGGCCTGTCGCTGGCGTCGGTGATGGTGGTGATTTTCCTGCTGGCGCGGTTGCTGGGCTACTTCACCAAGGTGCAGCGCGAATACCAGCGCATGGTCAGCGCCGAAGGCGGATTCTGGATGCTGCACGACGCAATCGTCGATGCGCAGGCCGCTGCCGAACCGCCTACCGGCAGCGCCGTCCCCAGCCTGACCCGCAGCGTGGAGCTGCGCGATGTGCGCTTCGCATATGGCGAACAGCCGGTACTCGACGGCATCAACCTGGTCATCCCGGCCGGCCACTTCACCACCCTGATCGGTCCGTCCGGCGCCGGCAAGACCACGCTGGTGGATGTTGTCATCGGCCTGCTGCAGCCGCAGTCCGGGCAGGTGCTGATCGACGGCCGGCCGCTGCCGGAGCTGGACCGCCAGACCTGGCGGCGCATGATCGGCTACGTGCCGCAGGACACGCTGCTGCTGCACGACAGCGTGCTGGTGAACGTGACGCTGGGCGATCCGGCGCTGGGCCGTGACGACGCCGAACGCGCACTGCGCCAGGCCGGCGCCTGGGACTTCGTGGCGACCCTGGAACAGGGCCTGGACACGCCGGTCGGCGAACGCGGCGGCAAGCTGTCCGGCGGGCAGCGCCAGCGCATCGCCATCGCCCGCGCGCTGGTGCACCAGCCGGCGCTGCTGATCCTGGACGAACCGACCTCGGCGCTGGACGCCGCCGCCGAGGTGGCCGTGCGCGACACGCTGCGCGATTTGAAGGGCCGCTACACGCTGCTGGCCATCACCCACCGGCCGGCGCTACTGGACGTTTCCGACCACGTCTTCCATATCGTGAAAGGCACCCTGCACCGGGCCAGCGAGCCGGTCAGCTGATGGCCACGCTCGCCAAGCGCGTGTGGCTGCCGCTGCGCCGCGCCTGGCGGCGCGGCGTGTTTCGCCTGCTGCGCGCCGTGGCGCGTGTCCTGGCCGGCCATCCGCGGGCCACGCATCGGGTCGGGCGCTGCGTTGGCGGGCTCAACTACGCGCTGCGCCCGGCCCAGCGGCGACGCGATCTTGCCAATCTGCGCCTGGCCCTGCCGGGGCAGCCGGCGGCGCAACTGCCAGGCATCGCTCGCGAATCGCTGTGCGACGCCAGCATCGGCGCCCTCGAATTCCTGCAATTGGTCGACGGCACGATCGACGCGGCGCAGTTCCTGGGACCGGTCACGGCCCACGGCCGCGAGCATCTGGATCAGGCCCTGGCCGGCGGGCGTGGCGTGCTGGGCGTCGGACTGCATCTTGGGCATTTCGGCAAGGTGCCGCTGTGGCTGGCGCAGGCCGGCTACCCGGTCACCATCGTCATCCGCGAGGCGCGTCAGGTGCCGCCCGGTTACTACATCGAGGCGCTGCAGCGGCTGGGGCTGGAGGCGATCCGCATCGAGCGCGATCAGGCCGCCGCCCCGCGCGTGCTCGATGCGCTGCGCCGCGGGCGGGTGGTGATGATCTACCTGGACCAGGGCGTCAAGAACGACGGCGGCATCCCGATCGAGTTCCTCGGCAAGCGCGTGCCGATGCCGGCCGGGCCGCTGGTGCTGGCGCGCCGGGCCCGGGCGCCGATCGTGCCGGTGTTCCTGCATCCGGAACTGCACGAGGTGGTGATACATCCGCCGCTGCCGGCGCCGGCCGGCACCCTGCGCGAGGACGATCCGACCCTGCAGACGCTGTACCGGATGGCCGAGGCGGAAATCCGCGCCCACCCTGCCTACTGGCAATGGCGCTACCGGCGCTGGGGGCGGCAATGAGCCAGCACGCCTGATCGCCGTCACCGTCGGCAATAACGCCGTTGTCGCCGCGCACCGTTACCGGGGCGCGTACGGCGCCTTTGGAAACGGCGAAATCACCGCAGACCCGTTCAGCGCACCGCGCGCACCCAGGCGTGAAAGTCGGGCCGTTCGGTCGCCAGCCGGCCATCGAACCAATAGGCCACATAGGCATCGCCCGACGGCGTGCGGTCGGCGGTCCAGATAAAATCGACGCCACGGCCGAATACCCGGTCGATGTGCCGACTGTCGATGGACGTTGGTTCCATCAGCGAGGCTGCTTCCTCGGCGGTCGGCAGGCGCCAGTCCCGGTAGCCCCCATAACCGCCGGCGTTGAGCGCCGCCAACGCTTCGGCCACCTGGGCCAGATCAAGGCCGGCAGTGCCGTCGCGTTGCCAGACCAGACCCGTGGTGGCGTCCTTGACCACCATCGCCTCGTCGCGCACCACGACCTCGAAGCGGTTTTCGATGCCGGCTCCCGCCGGGTTGACCCACGCATCGAACATGCCGTGGTCCACCAGCGCTGCCGACAGGCGCTCGGGCGTGAGCGTGGTCGGCACGCCGCGCAGCGTCACGCGCGCGACCTCGGACACGCCAAGGCGCTCGAGCAGAGGCGGCTGGGTTGCCGCGGACGCTGACACCGCGGCCTGCCCACTCTTGCCCAGCAAACCGGCTTGCTGAAAAGCCAGCACCAGCGCGCCGACCGCGGTCAGCAATCCGGCCAAGGCGGTCAGTATGCCCGGCACGCTGGACCAGAATGATTTGCCTTCGGGCATGCGCGGCCTCGCTTCAGAACGGATTGCGCACGATGCCGCCATCGACCCGCAGCGCGGCTCCGGTGGTGGCCGACGCCAGCGGGCTGACGATGTAGGTGACCATGGCCGCGATCTCGGCCGGCTCGGCAAAGCGCCGGATCAGGGAACTGGGCCGGGCGCGGTTGAAGAACTCGCGCTCGATGTCGGCCACCGGCTGACCAGCCTCGGCGGCCATTTTTTCGAGGAACTCGACCACGCCGCGCGAGCGGGTCGGCCCCGGCAGCACGCTGTTGACGGTAATGCCGGTGCCGGCCAGCGACTCGGCCAGGCCCCGCGAGACGGCCAGCTGGGCGGTCTTGGTCATGCCGTAGTGCACCATCTCGGCCGGGATGTTGATGGCGCTTTCGCTGGAAATGAACACGATCCGCCCCCAGTCGCGCGTGCGCATGGCCGGCACGAAAGCCCGCGCCAGGCGCACGCCGGCCATCACGTTGACCTCGAAAAAGCGCAGCCAGTCGGCGTCCGCAATGTCCTCGAAAGGCTTGGTCTCGAAAATGCCCAGGTTGTTGACCAGGATGTCCACATCGGGGTAAGTCACCGCCAGTGCCGCGCACACCGCCGCCTCGCCCAGATCACCGGCAAAGCCCTGCCCCAGCACGCCGGTATCGGCCAGCAGGCTGCCCAGCGCCTCGTCCACGCCGGCCTGCGTGCGGCCGGTGATGATGACCCGCGCGCCTTCGCGCGCCAGGCCGGCGGCGATGGCATAGCCGATGCCGGCGGTGCTGCCGGTGATCAGCGCCAGCTTGCCGGTGAGCTGTAAATCCATTGTGTTGCCTTGTCTGTGTGATTGCCGTCAGGCAGCGACTGACTGGCGGCCGAGTTCAAACCCTTCATAGCCTTTCGCCGCCACCTGCTGGCACTGCTGGCGGTACGGACCGACGCCGCCCAGGTACGGCGTGAACACGCGCGGCTTGCCCGGCACGTTGGCGCCTACGTACCAGGAGTCGGTCTGCGGCAGCAGCGTGCCGTTGGCGACGTCCGCCACGTGCGCCACCCAGCCGGCCTGCGCCGGCGCGCTGGCTTCGATGCAGGCGATGCCCTGCTGGCGCAGATACGCCATGCAGTCGGCAATCCACTCCACGTGCTGCTCGATCGACACCACCATGTTCGAGAACACCGACGGGCTCTGCGGGCCGGTGATCAGGAACATGTTCGGAAACCCGGTGCTGGCCAGGCCCAGGTAGGTCTGCGGCCCCTGCGCCCAGGCCTGCTTCAATGCCAGCCCGCCGCGGCCGCGGATGTCGATGCCGTTCAGCGCACCGGTCATGGCGTCGAAGCCGGTGGCAAAGATCAGCACATCGAGCGGGTATTCGGCATCGCTGGTGCGCAGGCCGTGCTCGGTGATCCGCTCGATCGGCGTGGCGCGCAGGTCGACCAGCGTCACGTTGTCGCGGTTGTAGGTCTCGTAGTACTCGGTGTCCAGGCACAGGCGCTTGGTGCCCAGCGGGTGCGTGCTCGGGCACAGCAGCTCGGCGACTTTGGGGTCCTTGACCGTGGCGCGGATTTTCTCGCGCACGAACTCGGCCACGATGGCGTTGGCCTCGGGATCGGCAATCACGTCCGGAGCGGCCGCCAGCAGGCTCATGGCGCCGCCTTGCGCCCACAGCGTCTCGAGCGTCTGGCGCAGCTCGGCCGGCGGAATGTCGCGCGTGCGCCGCGGCGCGGCCGGCATGGGCACCGGCACGCCGAACAGCGAATCGCGGCTGATGTCGCGCCGGGCCCGGTAATCGGCCTTGATGCGCTGCTGCTCGGCCGCCGGCAGCGGGCCGTTGCGCGCCGGCACGCTGAAGTTGGCCGTGCGCTGGAACACCGTCAGATGCGCCGCCTGGCGCGCCACCTGCGGAATCACCTGAATGGCGGTCGAGCCGGTGCCGATCACGCCCACGCGCTTGCCTGTCAGGTCCACGTCCTGCCTGGGCCAGGCGGCGGTCAGGTAGCAGTCGCCCGCGAAGCGCTCCACGCCGGGAAAGTCCGGCTGCTTGGGCAGCGACAGGCAGCCGGTGGCCATCACGCAGTAGCGCGCCGTAACGTGCTGACCGCGGTCGGTTTCGACGCGCCACAGGCCGGCCTGTTCATCGAAATGCGCCGCCGTGACACGGGTTTGAAGCTCGATGTCGCGGCGCAGGTCGAAGCGGTCGGCGACGTGGTTCAGGTAGGCCAGGATCTCCGGCTGACGCGGGTAGCGCTCGCTCCACTGCCAGTCCTGCTCAAGTTCTGGCGAGAAGGAATACGAGTAATCCACGCTCTCGATGTCGCAGCGGGCGCCCGGATAGCGGTTCCAGTACCAGGTGCCGCCGACGCCGTCGCCGGCCTCGTACACGCGCGCCGTGAAACCGGCCTCGCGCAGGCGGTGCAGCATGTAAAGACCGGCAAAACCGGCGCCAACGATGGCGACATCGAAATCGGTGGCCTGAGGTGGCGTGATGCGTGGGTCGTTCATGGGTCTCTCCTTGTCCTCGTTTTATGTGTCGTTCGGGTCGCCTGCAAGGGGCCAAGATACACTCCGCGCGGCGCCCGGCCTGGTAGGAGCGCAGCTTCGCTGCGCGATGGATCGCCCGGCACAACCGGGCTCCTACCGTGGTAGCCCGTATGCAGCGCAGCGGAATACGGGGAAGCCGTACCTCATCATCCCCGGATTTCGCTGCGCTGCATCCAGGCTACGGGTCGGTTTCCGGTTCCTGGCCGGTCGGCGCCAGCCGCTCCCAGCGCCCCTGCTGGTAGGCGTGCAGCGGCTGGTAGCGGCTCTTGTAGGCCATCTTGTCCGAGTCGGCGATCCAGTAGCCCAGATACAGCCAGGGCAGGCCACGTGTGCGGCATTCCTCGATCAGGCGCAGCACGCCGAAGGTGCCCAGGCTGCGCTTGGCCAGCTGCGCGTCGTCCGGTTCGTAGAAGGTGTACACCGCCGACAGGCCCTGCGGCATGGCGTCTATGACACTCACCATTACCAGCCGACCGTCGAGCCGGTATTCCAGGCTGGATGTGTTGATGAAGCGGCTGCGCAGGAATTCGAGCTGCTCGCGCGCGTCGCGCACGACCGCCCGGCCGTCGTGGCGCGCCACCTGATAGCGGTGGTACAGGTCCAGGTGCTCGGTGCCGAATTCGGTGCGTGCGGTGCTGATCGCCAGATCCTGATTGCGCTGCCAGGCGCGGCGCTGGGCGCGGTCGGGCGCGAAATCCGCCACCGGAATGCGCACCGGCACGCAGGCCTGACAACCGCGGCAGTGCGGGCGATAGACGTTGTCGCCGCTGCGGCGAAAGCCGTAATCGATCAGGCGGGCGTAGGTCTCGGTGTCGATGACCTTGTTCGGGTCGGCGAACAGCATCACCGCCTCGCGGTCCGGCAGGTAGCTGCAGGTCTGCGGTTCGGTGGAGAAAAAAAACAACCGTCCGAAGCGGGTGTTAAAGATCATCATCGACGTGCCAGGGTCCGCGTGGGTCCGGTGGTCGGGCGAGCCGGTCGAGCCATGTTAAGAACTCGGCCCGCGGCATGTCTACGGCGCCCAGACTCGCCAGATGGCCCGAACTGACCTGGCAGTCGATCAGCCGGCAGTCATGGTTTAGCAAATACCGCACCAGATGCGCAAACGCCACCTTGGAAGCGTCGCTGCGCCGGCTGAACATGGACTCGCCAAAAAACACCTGCCCCAGCGCCACGCCATACAGGCCGCCGACCAGCTCGCCATCCTGCCGGGCCTCTACGCTGTGCGCATAACCCAGACGGTGCAGCGCGCCATAGGCACCGGCCATGCCCGGCGTGATCCAGGTACCGCTGGCACCCGGCCGCGGCGCGGCGCAGGCGGCGACCACGGCGTCGAAGGCGGTATCGAAACTGACCCGATAGTCGCCCCGCGCCAGGCGCCGCCGCAGGCTGCGGGACGGAACGAACTCCTGCGGCCACAGCACGGCGCGCGGCTGCGGCGACCACCACAGGATCGGATCACCCTCGCTGAACCAGGGAAAGATGCCGCGCCGGTAGGCGTCCAGCAGCGTGGCCGGTTCCAGATCGCCACCGGCTGCGAGAAGGCCATTCGGATCGTCGCAGGCCTGCTCCACCGGCGGCCAGCCGGCCCGCCAGCGGCCTTCGCGTACCCAGTACAGGCGCGGTCCGCTCAAGGCTGCTCGCGGCGAAACGGCGAGTGCTCCGCCAGCAGCTCGCGGTACTGCTCCATCTGGCCAGTCTCCTCGACCAGATAGTCGGCTACCGCGTCGGCAAAACGCGGCTCGGCCAGCCAGTGCAGGGAGTGCGTCTGGACCGGCAGGAAACCGCGGCTTAACTTGTGTTCGCCCTGCGCGCCGGCCTCGAAGCGCGCCAGACCCTGCTCGATGCAGTACTCGATGGCGCGGTAATAGCAGGTCTCGAAATGCAGGCTGTGATAGTCGGCATGGCAGCCCCAGTAGCGGCCGTACAGCGCGTCCGTGCCCTGCAGGTTGAGCGCCCCGGCCACGTAGCGGTCATCGCGCACGGCCAGCAGCAGCACCACGCAATCGGCCAGCGTCTGGCCCAGGCGCTCGAAAAACGCTTCGCTCAGATACGCAATCGCCCCATGGCGGGCCACCGTGGCGCGGTAGAAGCCGTACATGGCCGCCCATTCGGCGTCGCCGGCCGCGCGGCCCGGCACCACACGCACCTCGATGCCGGCCTCCGCCACCTGGCGGCGCTCGCGGCGGACCTTCTTGCGCTTCTCGGCCGTCAGGGCGGCAACGTAATCGTCGAAGCTGCCGTAGCCGCGGTTTTCCCAATGAAACTGGTGCCCGACGCGCTGCAGCCACGGCTCGCCGGCCAGCGCCGTCGTCTGCCGCTCGGGCGTGAACAGCCAGTGCACGGACGAGGCCCGCAGCGCCTTGGCGTGCGCAATCAGCGCCTCGCCGGCCGTGGCCAGCAGCGCCGCTTCGTCCGCGCCCGGCGCCAGCAGCAACCGCGGCCCGGTCACCGGCGTGAACGGCACTGCGACCACCAGCTTCGGGTAATAGCGCAGGCCGGCGCGCTGGTAGGCGTTGGCCCAGGCCCAGTCGAACACGTACTCGCCGTAGGAGTGCTGCTTCACGTACACCGGCGCCGCCGCCAGCAGCCGGCCGCCCTGCTCGATCAGCAGATGCTGACTGGCCCAGCCGGACTTGCCGTCCACGCAGCCGGATTCCTCCAGCGCCAGCAGGAATTCGTGCCGCAAAAACGGGTTGCCGGCCAGATCGAGACCGTTCCACGTGGCGGCGGGGACGGCCCTGATGCTGTCGACGAAACGGGTCTGCACGCGGGCTGGCACCGGATGGATTCGAGTCAGCAACGAAGGGGCACACCACCGAAAAACTGTAGGAGCCCGGCTGCGCCGGGCGATGCCCCAGCGACACACGACGGTGGCGATCAATTGTAGGAGCCCGGCTACGCCGGGCGATCATCGCGCAGCGCTGCTGCGCTCCTGCACGCAAGGGTAACAGCGGCACCCGGCTTGCCGCGCCACCGGCGCGCCCGGTTAGAATGCCGCCCACCTGAGGAGCGCTGCGACGGGATTCCCGCCAGGCTCAGGCCGTCCCAACTGCGCTCGCAACCCCGTGACCCGCGGCCGGTGCGAGCTTCCCTGCCAAAGCCATCGCCCCGCCCGGTCGTCCGAATCAAGGAGTGACCGCGTGAACGCCATCCAGAAACCGCACGACTTCCTCGTCGCCGATCTTGCCCTGGCCGACTGGGGGCGCAAGGAAATCGCCATCGCCGAGAGCGAAATGCCCGGCCTGATGGCCACCCGCGCCGAGTACGGCGCCGCCAAGCCGCTGGCCGGCGCGCGCATCGCAGGTTCCCTGCACATGACCATCCAGACCGCGGTGCTGATCGAAACGCTGCAGGCGCTGGGTGCCGACGTTCGCTGGGCGTCCTGCAACATCTTCTCCACCCAGGACCACGCCGCCGCCGCCATCGCCGCCGCCGGCACGCCGGTGTTCGCCACCAAGGGCGAGACGCTGGACGAGTACTGGGCCTACACGCACCGCATCTTCGATTTCGAGGGCGGCGCCAACATGATCCTGGATGACGGCGGCGATGCCACCCTGCTGCTGATCTTGGGCGCGCGCGCCGAACAGGATCCGTCGGTCATCGCCAAGCCCGAAAACGACGAGGAAATGGCCCTCTACAAGGCCATCCGCGAGCGCATCGCCAGCCAGCCGGGCTGGTACAGCCGCCAGCTGGCCGGCATCCGCGGCGTGACCGAGGAGACCACCACCGGCGTCAAGCGCCTGTACCAGATGGCCGCCGAGGGCCGCCTGCCGTTCCCGGCCATCAACGTCAACGACTCGGTCACCAAGAGCAAGTTCGACAACCTGTACGGCTGCCGCGAGTCGCTGGTGGACGGCATCAAGCGCGCCACGGACGTGATGATCGCCGGCAAGATCGCCGTGGTGGCCGGCTACGGCGACGTCGGCAAGGGCTGCGCGCAGTCCCTGCGCGGCCTTGGCGCCAGCGTGTGGATTACCGAGATCGACCCCATCTGCGCCCTGCAGGCGGCCATGGAAGGGTATCGCGTGGTGACCATGGACGAGGCCGCGCCGCTGGCCGACATCTTCGTCACCGCCACCGGCAACGTGGACGTCATTACCCACGACCACATGGCGGCCATGAAAACGCAGGCCATCGTTTGCAACATCGGCCACTTCGATTCCGAAATCGACGTCGCCAGCCTGCGCCAGTACCGCTGGGAGAACATCAAGCCGCAGGTCGATCACATCATCTTCCCGGACGGCAAGCGCATCATCCTGCTGGCCGAAGGGCGGCTGGTGAACCTGGGCTGCGCCACCGGGCACCCGAGCTTCGTGATGTCCAACTCCTTCACAAACCAGGTGCTGGCGCAGATCGAGCTGTTCTGCCACGGCGAGCGCTATCAGAAGCAGGTCTACGTGCTGCCCAAGCACCTGGACGAGAAAGTCGCCACCCTGCACCTGGCGCGCATCGGCGCCCGCGTGACGCGCCTGACCGACAAGCAGGCGGCGTACCTGGGCCTGTCGCAGCAGGGGCCGTTCAAGCCCGAGCATTACCGCTACTGAGGCCCGGCCGTGAGCAGCGCGCGCAGCTTCAGCTTCGAGTTCTTCCCGCCGCGCAGCGACGAGGCGGCGGCGCGCCTGGCCGAGGCGCGCCGCGCGCTGCTGCCGCTGCGGCCCGGTTACGTGTCGGTCACCTTTGGCGCCGGCGGCAGCACACGGGATCTGACGCTCGACACCGTCGCCACCCTGCAGCGGCAGGACGGCGTGCCGGTGGCGCCGCACATCTCCTGCGTCGGCGCCACTGCGGCCAGTCTCAGAGAGCTGCTGGACGCCTACCGGGCGCTGGGCATCCGCCGGCTGGTGGCGCTGCGCGGCGATCTGCCGTCCGGCATGGGCGACACGCCGGGCGAATTCCGCTATGCGAGCGACCTGGTGGCCTTCATCCGCCGCCAGACCGGCGACTGGTTTCACCTGGAAGTGGCCGCCTACCCGGAAGTCCACCCGCAGGCCAGGAGCGCCCGCGCGGACCTGGACGCCTTCGTACGCAAGGTGCAGGCCGGCGCGAACGGGGCGATCACGCAGTATTTCTTCAACGCCGACGCCTATTTCCGCTTCTGCGACGCGGCCGCCGCGGCTGGCGTTGCCGTGCCGATCATCCCCGGTGTGATGCCGATCACCAACTACACGCAACTGGCGCGCTTCTCGGCCGCCTGCGGGGCGGAAATCCCGCGCTGGCTGGCGCGCCGGCTGGAGGACTACGGCGATGACCTGGACGGCCTGCGCGCCTTCGGCCTGGACGTGACGCTGGCGCTGTGCCGCCGCCTGCTGGAAGGCGGCGCGCCCGGCATCCACTTCTACACCCTGAACCGCGCCGAACCGACCGCCACCCTGTGGCAGGCCCTGGGCCTGGGCCAGCCGGCACATCAACGGGCCTGACCCGCCAGGCGTGTATGCAGGAGCCCAGCTTCGTTTCTCCTTGTGGCGCCCAGTCATGCCGGGCGATCAGCCGAGACAATCGCGCAGCGCAGCTGCGCTCCAGGAACGCGCGCACACGAAGTAACGGCTAGAAGAAACAATCAAACGATGAAACTGCCCCGCAAACTGCAGGCGGCCGCCCTGCTGACCGCCCTGGCGCTGGTGGTGCTGGCCTATCTGCCCGGCCTGCGCGGGCCGTTCGTGTTCGATGACTACCCGAACATCCTGAACAACCCGGCGGTGGCGGTGACCGAATTCACTGCGCAGGCACTGCGCGCGGCGGCGCTTTCCAACACCAGCGGACCGCTGGGCCGGCCGCTGGCGGCGCTGTCGTTCGGCATCGACCATTACCGGGCCGGGGGTTTCTATCCGCTGGCCTTCAAGCTGAGCAATCTGGCCATCCACCTGCTGAACGTGCTGCTGGTGTATGCGCTGGCCGGGCGCCTGGCGCGCCGGCTGGGTGCGGGCGAGATGGCGCCGACGGTAGGGCTGTTCTGCGCCCTGCTGTGGGGCCTGCACCCGCTGCAACTGACCAGCGTGCTGTACGTGGTGCAGCGCATGACCAGCCTGGCGGCGACCTTCACGCTGGCGGCGATGCTGTGCTGGCTGCAGGCGCGGGAAGGCTGGGCGGGTTCGGGCGCGGGCGGTGACGGCGATAAAGCGCGTTTTGCCAACCAGAACGTAGCCGGTCGGCTCCCGGCGCTCGGCTGGCTGCTGGCCTGCGGCGTGTTGTTCGTGCTCGGGCTGCTGAGCAAGGAAAACGCCGTCCTGCTGCCGCTGTATCTGGGGGTGATCGAGCTGTGCCTGTGGCGCTGGAACGACACTGCCGGCGCCGACCACGGCCGCCGGGCGGCGACGTGGTTTTTTGCCGTCACGCTGCTGGCGCCGCTGCTGGTCGGCCTGGCACTGTTCATTTGGCAGCCGGGCCTGCTGCTGGACGGTTACGCCAGCCGGCCGTTCACGCTCGGCGAGCGGCTGCTGACCGAGGCACGGGTGCTGTGGTTTTACGTGGGCCTGGTGCTGCTGCCGACGCCGCCGCGCCTCGGCCTGTACCACGACGACATTGCGACCTCGACCGGGCTGCTGGAGCCGTGGACCACGCTGCTGGCGCTCGACGGCTGGCTGATCCTTCTGATGGCGGCGCTGCTGCTGCGCCGACGGGCTCCGGCCTTCACCTTCGGCGTGCTGTGGTTCCTGGCCGGGCACGCGCTGGAATCGACCGTGGTGCCGCTGGAAATCGCCCACGAGCACCGCAATTACCTGCCAAGTTTCGGGCTGTTGTTCGCCGCCGTGTATGGCGTGGCCCGCTTTGCCCGGCACACCGGCAACCGGCGCGTCTACGCCATGCTGGGTCTTGCCACCGCGCTGGCGCTGGGCTTTGGCACCTTCGGCCGGGCGGCGTCCTGGCACAGCGACGAGACCATCATCGAGGCGCTGTACCGCCATCATCCGCAGTCGGCTTCGGCGCAGCAGATGATGGGCGAGCTGATGCTCAAGCGCTACGGCCAGCCTGCGCAGGCGGTGGCGCATTACCGGCGCGCCCACGAACTGGCGCCGTGGGAGACCGGCTATGCAATCAGAACCGCGTGGGCGGATCGCGCTGCCGGCGAGCCGGTGCCGACGCTGGCCGAGCAGGAGGCGATCGCCAGGGCGCTGCGCGAACGCCCGCTGCCGCCGACCACGCTGATCGCGCTGCAGAGCCTGAGCGACTGCGCACTGGCCGGCGAGGCGGCCTGCCGGGATCTGACGCCGGCGCTGCTCGCCTGGCTGGCGGCGGCCGCCGAGAATCCGCGCATCAACGCCGTCAGCCTGACGCAGGTGACGATCAACTACGGCCAGGTGTGCCTGCAGACCGACCGCTTCGAGGAGGGCCTGGCCTGGGTGCAGTCGGCCTACCGGCGCTCGTCGCAGCCGGTCTACCGGCTGATGGAAGCCAATTTCCGGATGCTGCAGGGCGACCTGGAAGGCGCCTCGGCGGTTCTGGACGAGGTCCACCGCATGCCGGAATTGAGCGCCGCCGACGCCGGCCACCTGGCCGTGCTGCGGGACGCGATCGCAAACCGCCGCGCCGGCGCGGTGGCCGCCGATGGTCGGCCACGCTGAGTTTGGCCGGCGCCGGTCAATCCGGCAGGCTGAGGGTGCCCTGAATCACCTGCACCGCCTGCCCGCCCACGCGCAGGGTGAGCCCGCCCTGTTCGCGCTTGTCGAATTCGGCCTGCAGCAGGCTCTTGCGCGTGGCGTCGAAACCGCGCTCGACAGTGAAGGTGTGGGTGCCGGCGCGCAGGCCGGGCTGGGCGGCCAGGTACGCGGCAAAGGCCGGCAAGGCGGCGCCGACCGGCGGGTCGTCCCGCACGCCGATGTCGGGGCCGATCAGGCGGGCGTGGAAATTGGCCTGCGGGCTTTCGGTCTGGCGGCAGAACAGCAGCAGCTCCTGCGCCAGCATGGACGGCGCGTGCGAGCCGGCCCAGGCGGCGGCATTGAAGCGCGCCTGTGTGACAGCCTCCAGGCTGCGCAGCGGCAGGATCAGGTAGGGCCGCTCGCAGGCCACCAGCAGCGGCTGCAGGTCGCGCTCGCCCAGCAGGCGCCGCTCCACGGACAGGATGCCCGCCAGCTCGTCGGCGGCCGGCACGAAGCGGTCGGTCACCGGAAACACGGTGCGACTGAACTGCACAAAGCCGGACCGACCCTGCAGCGGCCCCAGGCGCACCTGCACCGGACCGAAGCCGTGCAGCAGTTCGAGCACCGTGCCGAGCGACGCCTGGCCGCTGATGGCCAGCACGTGCGCGGCCGCGAGCACGGCGTGGCCGGCGAAATCGACCTCCTCGCGCGGCGTGAAGGTGCGCAGCCGGTACCGGTGCGGCTGGTCGGTGGCGCCCAGAAAAACGCTGTCCGGCAGGTTCAGTTCGGCCGCGATGCGCTGCATCTGCGCCGTGTCCAGGGCCTCCGCGCGCGGAAACACGGCAATCTGCGCGCCGCCGAACGGCTGTCCGGTGAACACATCGACGGTATACAGGGACAAGTCCATGACCGGCTTTCCTCCACGGCTCGACGGTGACGGCATGTTGCCGGCCGGGACAGTTTATCGCCGGCTTCCGGCGCCGCCCGGCCCGGCGCCGCGTGCTGCTACGCTGTAGGTGGCGTCAGCCATCCTGCCCCCATCGCCACGTTGCCCGAGCATCCACATGACCGACACCCCGCCCGAGCTGTCCATCGTCCTGCCGGCGCGCAACGAGGCACCGGCGCTCGAAAAGCTGCTGCCGGTGCTGCGCGGGCAGTTTCCGCAGGCGCAGATCATCGTCGTCAACGACGGCTCAACCGACGACACCAGCGCGCTGTGCGCCCGCCACGGCGTGCAGGAAGTGCGCCACCGCTACAGCATCGGCAACGGTGGGGCCGTCAAGTCCGGTGCCCGCGCGGCGCGCGGCGAGCTCATCGTGTTCATGGACGCCGACGGCCAGCACGACCCGGCCGACATCCCGCGCCTGCTGGCGCGGCTGGGCGAGGGCTACGACATGGTGGTCGGCGCCCGCGACGGCAGCTCGCAGGCCAGCGTCGGGCGCTCGCTGGCCAACCGCCTGTACAACCGCGTGGCCAACTACATGACCGGCCAGCAGATCGCCGACCTGACCTCGGGCTTTCGCGCCGTGCGGGCGGACAAGTTCCGCGAGTTTCTGTTTTTGCTGCCCAACGGCTTCTCCTACCCGACCAGCATCACCATGGCGTTCTTCCGCGCCGGCTACGGCGTGGCCTACGAGCCGATCGTGGCCGCGCGGCGCACCGGCCGCAGCCACATCCGCCCGCTGCACGACGGGGCGCGGTTTCTGCTGATCATCTTCCGGGTGGCGACGCTGTACTCGCCGCTGAAGATATTCGCGCCGGTGTCGGGCCTCAGTTTCCTGGCCGGGCTGGTGAACTATCTGTACACCTACGCCAGCAATGGCCGCTTCACCAACGCCAGCGCGGTGCTGTTCACCACCGCCGTGGTGGTGTTCCTGATGGGCCTGGTGTCGGAACAGATCACTACCCTGCTGTATGCGACGGCGGCGCGCGAGCGGCGGGACGACCAGGGCGCGTAACGCCCCCCCGTAGAGCCCAGCTATGCCGGGCGATGGTGCGCCCTGTGGGAGCCCGGCTATGCCGGGCGATGGTCGGGTACGACCGATGCCACGCTGCCGCCGCGCGCTGAATCGCACAGTGCAGCTGCGCTCCTACATTCGCCGCGTTCCGCAACGACGACCTACAGCGGCCGGCGGGCGATGGTCACGCTGACCAGCCCGGGCGGCGGCACCGACTGGGCATCCACGCGCAGGCCGGCGGCCTCGATCAGCGTTTTCTGCTGCGGCAACGACAGCAGCTCGTTGCCCCAGAAGCGCTCGATGAACTGAGTCATGGCGCAGCTTTGCGCCGCGCGCAGGCCCTCGACGGTGTCCGGGTAGGGCTCGTCCACCACCAGCAGTACGCCGCCGGGTTTCAGCGCGGCAAAGGCCCCGGCCAGGATGTCGGCACGCACCGCCGGCAGCGTCTCGTGCAGCACCTGGATCAGTGTCACCAAGTCGAAGCTCGCGGCCAGGTCCACGCTCTCGGCCGACGCCAGGCGTGCCTGGGCACGCTCACCGACACCCGCCTCGGCCAGTCGCGCGTTGGCCAGTTCGACCGAGCGCGGCTCCACGTCCAGCCCCAGCAGCCGGGCGTTTGGATAGGCGCGCGCCAGCGCCAGCAGCGTGCCGCCGGCGCCGCAGCCAAGATCCAGCACGGCCAGATCATCACGGCCGGCGAATTCCGGCAGGCCGGGCAGGATGCTGGCGGCGACGAACCCGGCGATGCCGGCGGTGACATCGGCCACGCCGGCGATGAAATCGGCCTCGTGCTGCTGGAAGGTGTAGGTGCCGCCGGTTTTCAGCAGCGCCGGCATGCGCTCGAAGTCCCGCCCGCTGATGTGGTGGAAACCGGCCAGGGAGCCGAGGTAACTGTTGTGCTCGGGGCGCGCCAGCAGCGGCGCCATGTGCTCGGCAAGGCGGTAGCGGTCGCCGTCCAGGTCCAGCAGTTCCAGCGCGTAGCCGGTTTGCAGAAAATGGCGGACGTATTGGGCGTCCAGGCCGTGCGCCGTGGCCATAGCCTGCGGCGTCAAGCCGTCGGGCGCGGCTGCCAGCGCTCGAAACAGGCCGGTTTCAACGCCCAGCGCGATGAAGCGCGTGGCGTTGTAGCCGAGGTAATAGTCGACCAGTTTGCGCATCTGCGCGACGCGGTCGGGCATGGGCCTCTCCGGTGGATGGCTGTTGAACGCGGGGCCGCGTCAGCGGCCGGCCGGCACCGCGCACGCTACGCCGAACGGGCCAGCCGTTCCGCGTGCAGGCGCTCGCCAAGCAGGCTGGCCGGCATCGGCCGCGCGAAATGGTAGCCCTGCATCAGGCGGCAACCGAGTTCCTGCAGCATTTGCGACTGTGCCAGCGTTTCCACGCCCTCGGCCACCACGCCCACGCCAAAGGCCTTGGCGACGGCCAGGATGGCCTGCACCACGGCGCGGTCGCCGCTGGCGCCGGGCAAACCGGCCACGAACGCGCCGTCGATCTTCAGGCGATCGACCGGCAGCTCGCGCAAGTTGGCCAGGGATGCGTGACCGGCGCCGAAGTCGTCGATGGCAAACCGCACGCCCAGCGCCCGGCAGGACTGCATCACCGCCTGCGCGCGGGGCAGGTCTTCCAGGGCCGCGGTTTCGGTGATTTCCAGCACCAGCCGTTCACGCGGCAGGTCCGGGTGCTCGGCCAGCAGCTCGATCAGGCCGGACAGGAAGCCCTCCTCCAGAAACTCGCGCGCCGACACGTTGACCGCCACCGCCAGCTCGTACCCGTCGCGGTGCCAGGCGGCGGCCTGGGCCAGGGCACTCGTGAGCACATAGCGGCCCAGCGCCAGCATCAGGCGCCGGCTGTGGCGCTCCACCTCCGGGATGAAGGTGCCCGGCGGGCGCAGGCTGCCATCCGGCTGGGGCCAGCGCAGCAGCGCCTCGACGGCCACGGTGTTGCCACCCGGCAGGTCGACGATCGGCTGGTAGTGCAGCACGAAACGGCCTTCGGCCAGAGCCTGCTCGACCTGTTCGAGCAGCAGTTCGCGCTGGCGCACGGCCTGCGCGATGCTCTGGTTGAAGAAACAGATCTGCCGCCCGCCGCGCCGACGTTTGGCCTCGTACATGGCCAGGTCCGCATTGGCCAGCAGGGTGCCGGCTTCGTCGCCGTCGTCCGGAAAGGAGGCAATGCCGATGCTGGGCGCCACCGCGGTAGTGCCGCCGGCCACGGACACGCGCAGGCTCAGACGGGCCAGCACCCGCGCCGCCACCGTGGCAGGCTCCTCCGGCCAGCGCCGGTATTCCATCAGCAGCACGAACTCGTCGCCGCCCAGGCGGCCGATCACGTCGCCGCCGCGGATGACTTCGCGCAGGCCCTCGGCCACCTCGCGCAGCAGGCTGTCGCCGACCGCGTGGCCGGCGCGGTCGTTCACCGCCTTGAAGCCATCCAGATCGATCACCATCAGCGCGTAGCAGCGCCCGTAGCGCTTGCCGTCGGCCACCGCCTGGCGCAGCCGCTCCAGAAAATGGCCACGGTTGGGCAAGCCGGTGAGGTCGTCGTGATTGGCGCGATGCTGCAGGCGCTGTTCCAGCCGCCAGCGCTGGTGCGCCACGCCCAGTTGCGCCGCGATGGTGGCCAGCAGCGCCAGCAGTGGCTCGTCGGGCGCATGCACGGCGTTCTTGAACCACGACACCACCAATACCCCGATCGGCTCGCCGGCACTGTGCAGCGGCAGGGCCAGATTGGCGCGCAGGCCACTGGCGACGAATTCGGCCATGGCGCCTGGATGCGCCGGGTAGTCGGGCACGAATACCGGTTGGCGGGTAGCCAGGGCTTGTCCAGCGACGCCACTGTGCCGATCGAAACAGAAGCCCAGGAACTGGTCCCGGTAGGCGTCCGGCACGCCCAGGAAGAACTGGTACTCCAGCAGGTCGTCGGCGTTCAGCAGGATCAGCGCCGCCGCATCGGCGCCGACCAGATCCGCCGCCGCTCCCGCCGCCTTGCGGAAAAAGGCCTCGAAATCAGCCTCGAGCGACAGTGCCTCGATCACCTGGCGCAGTGTCTGGATGGCGGTGGAGGCGGATGACTGACTTGAAGGCATGTTGCAGACCGGACACCGAAGGACGCGTGATTTCAGCAGGCCGCCACGCAGGACGCATCAGCAAGACCCGGGCACGATGGGGCGACCGTTTCCCCGCGCTGTCGCGACCGGCGCGATGGGACGGCCCTTCGCGGAAACTGCCCAAGCAATATTGGCGCCAACACCAGTGCCAGCGACGCCTCGCAACCGTGCTTGAAATGCGCGCAAAATTGGCCTTGCGGTACCGACATCGCACCTTAACAGTGCTCCCGATCCGCAGCGGCGAGGCGCGTACCCGTCCACCCGCTTGCAAGTACTACAACGGCCCTTCGCCGACCGATCTTTAATGACGTGAGAGGAGAGACCATGAACGCGCCCGCTTGCGACCTCGACACGCGCATCACCACCGACCTGCCGGCCATGATCGAGGGCCCGATCCCGGTCGAACCCTACGTGTCGGCCGAGTTCTTCGAACGCGAGCGCGAGCACATCTTCAAGCGCGCCTGGCTGAACCTGTGCCGGGCCGAGGACCTGCCCGAGATCGGCGACTTCAAGGTGTTCGAGGTCGCAGTCTGGAATGCCTCGATCCTGCTGGTGCGCGGCAAGGACAGTGTGATCCGCGCCTTTCACAACACCTGTACCCACCGTGGCAACCAGGTGGCGGCCCGCTACGGCTGCGAAGGCAACACCCGCACCTTCGTATGCGGCTACCACGGCTGGACTTTCGAGCTGGACGGCAGCCTGCGCACCCTGCCGGCGCAGGAGTATTTCCCCGGCGTCGACAAAGCCAAACTCGGCCTGCTGCCGGTCGCCTGCGATGTATGGAACGGCTTCGTATTCGTGAACTGGAACGCCGAGCCCGAGTGGCCGTTGGCCGAATTCCTGGGCGGACTTGGCCGGCAGATCGATGGCTACCCGTTCGCGCAGATGGAGCGCGTGGCCCGCTACAGCGCGCGCGTGGCGGTGAACTGGAAGACCTTCGTCGACGCCTTTCACGAGACCTACCACGTGGGCATGGTGCACGCCCGCTCGCTGCCGGGCTGCTCCATCCCGACCGACCTGCGCTACGAGTTCGACACGCTGGCCTCGGCGCGCTTCTACCCACCGCACCATTCGGCCAGCAACCGCATGGTCAGCCGGGTGGACGTGACGCCGGTCGCCGGCGCCGCCTGGCAGCTTGGCCCGAGCTTCGCCGCCAACGAGGCCGCGCCGCGCCTGCCGGGTACCAACCCCAGCGACGATCCGCGCTGGTATTTCGACATCAACGTGTTCTTTCCGAACTTCTTCGTCGATGTCGGGCCGGGCTGGTATTTCACCTACAACTTCTGGCCGATCAGCGTCGACCAGACCGAGTGGAGCATGGACATCTACCAGTACGCCGCCGCCGACGTCGGTCAGCGCATCGCCCAGGAACACACCAAGGTGCTGCTGCGAGACCTGCTGTACGAGGACCTGAGCACCATGGAAACCACCCACCGGTCGCTCAAGTCCGGCGCCCTGAAACACATGACGGTCGGCCCGGTGATGGAAGTGGCCGTGCGCCACCAGTACACGAACGTCATGCGCTGGGTAAACGGGGAGGTGTGAGCGATGGCCCATCCCCTGCCCGCCGCCTTTGCCGACCTGCAGTCCTTCGCTGACCGCTACGCGCTGGACACCGAACGCGAGCGCCACGCCGAGCGCCTGAAAGGACCGTTCGTGGACCTCAAGGCCCTGTACGACGCCGTGCTGCCGCGTCTGGACGCCATCCATGCGCACCTGAAGCAGTACCCGTGGCCGGACCTGCCGCCGGCCGAACAGTCACTGCTGAACCTGGCGCTGGCGCTGATGGAAGTGTCGCTGGCGGTGGAATCGCACGGCCAGCCGACGGTGCCGTTCGGCTTCGATCACACGCGCTTTCGGGTGCATTTCTGAACCGGGCGCAGCCGGCCTCGCTCGCCAGGGACGCGGCCGGCGCGCTGCTTACTCGCCCATCATGGTCTGCAGGAAGTTCTGCTCGCCAACCTTGTCGAACAGCGCCAGGTGCGTGTCGAGCCAGTCGACGTGTTCTTCCTCGCCTTCCAGGATGTCTTCCAGCAGCTCGCGGGTGATGTAGTCGCCGCACTGTTCGCAATGCGCGATGGCTTCGCGCAGCAGCGGAATGGCTTCGTGCTCCAGGCGCAGGTCGCATTCGAGCACCTCGCGCACGTGCTCGCCGATGTACAGCTTGCCCAGGTCCTGCAGATTCGGCAGACCCTCCAGGAACAGCACGCGCTTGATCAGCCGATCGGCGTGCTTCATCTCGTCGATGGATTCCTCGTATTCCTTCTTGTAGAGCCTCTTCAAACCCCAGTTGTCCGCCATGCGCGCATGCAGGAAGTACTGGTTGATGGCCGTCAGCTCGTTCTTGAGCACGCGGTTGAGGAATTCGATGACTTTGGCGTCACCTTTCATGGCAAGTCTCCGGCAGATGCGGGGTGAAGTCGATTATAGGGGCCCGCACCATCCGTCCAGCCTGCGCAGGCCGATCGGAAAGTTTCAGCCGACGCTGGCCAGGCGCGCCGCCGGCACGGCCCCCGCATGATCGGCCGCTTCCAGCAGGGTCGTCGCGAGTTGGGCGCACTTGCCGCAGCAGGTGGCCACACGCAGCGTCTGCGCCAACTCGGTGAGGCTGCACGCACCGGCCTGGGCCGCCTGTCGAATGGCCCTGTCGGTCACGCCGTGACACACGCATACGTACATGGGACTGGCACCCCGGTTTGAATTCCGTGGCGGTGATTCGATTACAAATGCGAATGATTGTCAACGACACCACCCGGTCGGCCGGCAAATCAATCGCCCGCGACGAGCGCCTCTCGCACGTGCTGCATGCGCTGACCGACGGTGTACAGCGAAAGCACCGCAATCAACACGATGGCAGGCCCAAGCAGCCCCAGCAGCAGGCCGGCGATCAGCAGCACCAGGCGCTCGGCGCGGCTCATCAGACCCACCTTGCAGTCGATGCCGAGTGCCTCGGCGCGGGCACGCGCGTAGCTGACCAGCAGCGAGCCGAGCAGCGCCAGCACCACCAGCGCCACCAGCAGCGGCTGGCCGTCGCTGGCAAAGCGATACGCCACCGCGGCCAGCACGGCGCCCTCGGATATCCGGTCAAGCGTGGAGTCGAAAAACGCGCCGAATGGACTGGCCTGCTCGGTGGCCCGCGCCAGCATGCCGTCCACCAGATCGCCCAGCCCGGCCACGATCAGTACCAGCGCCCCCAGGCGCAGCCAGCCGGCGCCGATGCACAGCGCCGCCAGAATGCTCAGGCCGAGCGCCGCCAGCGTGACCTGATTGGGCGTCACCTGACGCATGGCGAGCCACTCGACCACCGGTGCGAGGCCTGCGCGCAACGGACCCTCGAAACGCTCGCGCAAGTTTTCCAGCATGACTTCAGTGCTCCGGGTTCAGGACTGTGAATCGACAAGTTGCCAGGCGACCTGCCCGCCGGCGCGCAGCGGCACCAGCCGGTCGTCGCCAAAGGGCAGGCTGTCGGGCACGGCGGTTGGCGCGCGGCGCAGGGTGAGCGTGCCGGTGTTGCGCGCCAGGCGGTAGAAGTCCGCCCCGTGATGGCTGGCAAAGGCTTCGAGCCGATCGAGCGCGCCGGCCGCCTCGAAGGCTTCCGCATACAGCTCGATGCCGGCGTGGGCGCTGTAGATGCCTGCGCAGCCGCAGGCGCTCTGCTTCTCGCCGCGCGGATGGGGCGCGCTGTCGGTGCCCAGGAAAAACCGGGCATCGCCCGAAATGGCAGCCTGCAGCGCGGCGGCCCGGTGCTCCTCGCGCTTGAGAACCGGCAGGCAGTAGTGGTGCGGCCGCAGGCCGCCTTCGAACAGCGCGCCGCGGTTCATCGACAGGTGCTGCGGGGTGATGCTGGCGGCCACGCCGGGCCGGGCGGCGCGCACGAAATCAACGCCCTCGCGCGTGGTGACGTGTTCGAGCACCACCCGGAGGGCCGGGAAGCGCGCCACCAGCGGCGCCAGGTGGCGATCGATGAACACCGCCTCGCGGTCGAACACGTCCACCGCCGGATCGGTCACCTCACCGTGCACCAGCAGCGGCAGGTCGAGCGACTGCATGACCTCCAGCGCCGGGTAGATGGCCTCCACGCGCCGCACGCCGGCATCCGAATGCGTGGTGGCACCGGCCGGGTACAGCTTGACGCCAACGATGCCGGCCGCCCTGGCGGCGGTCAGTTCCTGCGCCGAGGTGGCTTCGGTCAGGTACAGCGTCAGCAGCGGCGTGAACTCCAGCCCCGCCGGCAGGGCGGCCAGGATGCGCTGCCGATAGGTCAGCGCCGCCTCGACCGTGCTCAGCGGCGGACGCAGGTTCGGCATCACCACCGCGCGCGCAAACCGCCGCGCGGTGTCGCCCAGCACCGCCGCCAGCGCCGGCCCGTCGCGCAGGTGCAGGTGGCAGTCGTCGGGGCGGGTCAGGGTCAGCGTGTCCATGGCGTGGCGGGTGATGAAACGGCGCGCCATTATCCGGCCAGCCGACGCCGGCTGCGCGCCGGTCGTGACGCGTGCCGGGACCGCAGCAGGCCGGCCAGCGGCCTGCCATGGGCTGCTAAACTCACCTCCCGTCGGGGCCAACCCCCGACCGGCGTTCGGGCCGCGGCAAACACAGGGCCGCCGGCCTGCTCCGGTTTCACCCAAACACGCGGAGATCCTGCATGAACAAACCGGAAGGCGGCCTGCCTGAGGTAGGCGGCCAGCTTGCGCACGATGACGACCCGCTGGAAACCCGCGACTGGCTCGACGCCCTGCGCTCGCTGGCGCAGGTGGAAGGCGAACCCCGCGCCCGTTTCATCCTGGAAACCCTGCGCGACGAGGCGCAGCGGCTGGGCCTGAACCTGCCCCACGGTCTGACCACGGCGTACCTGAACACCATCCCGACCGCCCACCAGCCGGCGTACCCGGGCGATCAGGAACTGGAAGGCCGCATCCGCGCAGCGCTGCGCTGGAACGCCATGGCCATGGTGACGCGCGCCAACCGCGAATCGACCGAGCTGGGCGGGCACATCGCCAGCTACGCCTCGCTGGCCACCATCTACGAAGTCGGCTTCAACCACTTCTTTCATGCGCCCGGCGAGGCCGGCGCCGGCGACCTGCTGTTCTTCCAGGGCCACACGTCCCCGGGCATGTACGCCCGCGCCTTTCTGGAAGGCCGCCTGAGCGAGCGCGACCTGAACAATTTCCGCCAGGAACTGGCCGACGGCGGTGGCCTGTCGTCGTACCCGCATCCGTGGCTGATGCCGGAGTTCTGGAGCCTGCCGACGGTATCGATGGGGCTGGCATCCATGATGGCCATCTACCAGGCCCGCTTCATGGCCTATCTGGACGCGCGCGGCCTGGCGCCGATGGACGGCCGCAAGGTCTACGCCTTCCTGGGCGACGGCGAGATGGACGAGCCCGAATCCCGCGGCGCGCTGGCGGTGGCCGGGCGCGAGAAGCTCGACAACCTGATCTTCATCGTCAACTGCAACCTGCAGCGCCTGGACGGCCCGGTGCGCGGCAACGGCAAGATCATTCAGGAACTGGAAGGCGAGTTCCGCGGCAACGGCTGGAACGTGATCAAGGTGATCTGGGGCTCGGAGTGGGACGACCTGCTCGGCCGCGACCGCAGTGGCCTGCTGCGCCAGCGCATGGAGGAAGCCCTCGACGGTGAGTACCAGGCCTACAAGGCGCGCGGCGGCAAGTACACGCGCGAGCGCTTCTTCGGCAAGTACCCGGAGCTGCTGCGTCTGGTCGAGCATCTGTCGGACGACGACATCTACCGCCTGCGCCGCGGCGGCAACGACCCGCTGAAGATCTACGCCGCCTTCGACGCCGCCGTGCGCCACCGCGGCCAGCCGACGGTGATCCTGTTCAAGACCGTCAAGGGCTACGGCATGGGCAGCGCCGGTGAGGGTCAGAACATCACCCACCAGCAGAAGAAGATGACCGACGAGCAGGTGCGCGCCTTTCGCGACCGCTTCCGGGTGCCGATCGCGGACGACCAGCTGGCGTCCATCCCCTACTACAAGCCGGCCGAAGACAGCCCCGAAATGCAGTACCTGCGGGCCCGGCGCGAGGCGCTGGGCGGCTACCTGCCGGCCCGCCGCGCGCAGGCGCCGCGCCTGACCATCCCCGGCCTGCCCGCCTTCGAGAAACTGCTGGAAGGCACCGGCGAGCGCGACATTTCCACCACCATGGCCTTCGTGCGCATCCTGACGCAGCTGACCAAGGACCCGAACATCGGCCAGCATCTGGTACCGATCGTGCCGGACGAGGCGCGCACCTTCGGTATGGAGGGCCTGTTCCGGCAGCTGGGCATCTATTCCCCGGAAGGCCAGCTGTACGAACCTGAAGACGCCGGCCATTTCATGTTCTATCGGGAGGACAAAAAGGGCCAGATCCTGGAGGAAGGCATCAACGAGGCCGGCGCGTTCTGCTCCTGGATCGCCGCCGGCACCTCCTACGCCACGCACGGCGTGTCGATGATCCCCTTCTACATCTTCTATTCGATGTTCGGCTTCCAGCGCATCGGCGACTTCGCCTGGGCGGCCGGCGACATGCGCACGCGCGGCTTCCTGATCGGCGGCACGGCCGGGCGCACCACGCTGGCCGGCGAGGGCCTGCAGCACCAGGATGGCCACAGCCACCTGCTGGCCGCCACCATCCCCAACTGCGTCGCCTACGACCCGGCCTACATGTACGAGCTGGCGGTCATCATCCAGGACGGCATGCGGCGCATGTACGAGGCCGACGAGAGCGTGTACTACTACATCACGGTCGAGAACGAGAACTACGTCCACCCGCCGATGCCGGACGGCGTGACCGAAGGCATCCTGCGCGGCCTGTATCGCCTACCGGGAACGGCACCCAAGAAACCCCGCGGCAAGGCCGCGCCGCGCGTGCAGCTGCTCAGCAGCGGCGCCATCCTGCGCGAGACGCTGGCGGCGGCCGACATCCTGAGCCGGGACTTTGGCGTGCAGGCCGATGTGTGGAGCGCCACCAGCTTCAACGAGCTGCGCCGCGACGGCCTGTCGGTACAGCGCTGGAACCGCCTGCACCCCATGGAAAAGCCGCGCAAGAGCTACGTCGAGCAGTGCCTGGACGGCAGCGAAGGACCGGTGATCGCCGCCACCGACTACATGCAGGCCTATGCCGACCAGATCCGGCCCTGGGTACGCGGGCGCTACGAGGTGCTGGGCACCGACGGCTTCGGGCGCAGCGACACGCGCCGGCGGCTGCGCCAGTTCTTCGAGGTCAGCCGCGAGCACATCGCCTACGCGGCGCTCAAGGCCCTGGCCGACGAGGGCACCCTCCCGGCCAAAACCGTGGCGGATGCCGCCGGCAAGCTGGGCATCGACCCCGAGCGGCCCGATCCGGCCACCGTCTGAGGCGCAGGGAGCACGACAACAAATGGAACAGAACCTCATCGTGCCGGGACTGGCCGAGAACGTGCACGAAGCCGACGTGGCCGAGGTGTCGGTCAAAGTCGGCGATACCATCGCCGAGGGCGACATCATCCTGACGCTGGAAACCGACAAGGCCGCCATGGAGCTGCCGGCCGAGTTCGGCGGCAAGGTCGTGGCGGTGAAGGTCAAGGCCGGGCAGAAGGTCAAGGAAGGCGATGTCATCGTGGTGCTGGAAACCACGGTCGGCGCCGAGCCGCCGCCCGAGGAAAGCGCCGCATCCGGCCCGGCAGCGTCGACATCGGCGCCCGAAGCTAAGCCAGCAGCCGCTGCAGCGTCTGAGGCCGAACCCGCTTCTCCAGCGGCCAGCACTCCCACCCTGCAGCCGGTCACCTGCCCCGATCTTGGCGACGGCAAGGCCGCCGACGTGATCGAGCTGGCCGTGAAACCCGGCGACACGGTGGCCGAGGGCGACGCCCTGCTCACGGTCGAGACCGAGAAAGCCGCCACCGAGCTGCCGGCGCCGTTCGCCGGCACGGTGCGCGAGCTGAAGGTCAAGGTCGGCGACAAACTGAAAACCGGCGACCTGGTGGCCATGATCGAAACGGCGGCGGCGCAGGCACCCGCCGCGGCACCGGAACCCGTACCGGAGGCGGCATCACCGCCGGCCGCTGCACCTGCGCCCCTGGCAGTCGCCCCGGCGCCGCAGCTGACCGCCACTCCCCCGCCGTCTGGCCAGCTCCCCCACGCCACACCGTCGGTCCGGCGTTTTGCGCGCGAGCTGGGTGTCGATCTGGCCCAGGTCGCCGGCAGCGGGCGCAAGGGCCGCATCACGCAGGAAGACGTGCAGGCCTTCGTCAAGTCCGTGCTGCAGGGCGGGGCGACGGGAACCGCGACCGGCGCCGGCCTGGCGCCGCTGCCGGTGATCGATTTTGCCCAGTGGGGCGAGGTCGAAACCGTGGCGCTCGGCCGCATCCGCCAGCTGACCGGCGAGAACCTCGGCCGCTCCTGGCCGCAGCTGCCGCAGGTCACGCAGCACGACGAGGCCGACATCACGGACCTGGAAGCCTTCCGCAAGGCGCGCGGCAAGGACGCCGAGGCCCGCGGCACCAAGCTGACCGTGGTCGCGCTGCTGCTGAAGGCCTGCGCGGGGGCGCTAAAAGCCTTCCCGGACTTCAACGCCAGCCTGGCGGTGGACGGCAAGTCGCTGATCGTCAAGCGCTACATCCACATCGGCGTGGCCGTGGACACGCCCAATGGGCTGGTGGTGCCGGTGATTCGCGACGTGGACCGCAAGGGCATCATCGACCTGGCGGCGGAACTCGCGGACCTGAGCGCCCGCGCCCGCGAGCGCAAGCTCAAATCCGACGAAATGCGCGGCGGCAGCTTCACCATCTCCAGCCTGGGCGGGATTGGCGGCACCGCCTTCACGCCGATCGTCAACTGGCCGGAAGTGGCCATCCTGGGCGTGTCGCGCGCATCGCTGAAACCGGTGTGGGACGGCGCCGCCTTCGCCCCGCGCCTGATGCTGCCGCTGTCGCTGTCCTACGACCACCGCGTCATCGACGGCGCCGCCGGGGCACGCTTCACCCGCCACCTGGCCGGCCTGCTGGAAGACCTGCGCGGCCTTCTGCTCTGAGATTCACCCCGCGCGGAGCGCCTAGTCATGAGTAATTCCATCCGCACCCAACTGGTGGTGCTCGGTGCCGGTCCCGGCGGCTACAGCGCGGCCTTCCGGGCGGCCGATCTTGGCCTGCAGGTGGTGCTGGTCGAGCGCGAGCAGCGCCTGGGCGGCGTGTGCCTGAACGTCGGCTGCATTCCGTCGAAGGCCCTGCTGCACGTGGCCAAGGTGATCGACGAGGCGGCCCACACGCCGGGCGTCGCCTTCGGCAAGCCCAAGATCGATCTTGCCGCCGTGCGCGCCGGCAAGGACAAGGTAGTTGGCAAACTCACCGGCGGTCTGGTCGCCCTAGCGCGCCAGCGCAAGGTGCAGGTGATGCGCGGCGCGGCGAAATTCACGGCCGCCCATACCCTGCGCGTCGACGGGCCGGACGGGGCAGTCGACATCGCGTTCGAGCACGCCATCGTCGCCACCGGCTCGACGCCGGTGCGCATCCCTGGCCTGCCGGACGACCCGCGCGTCATGGATTCCACCGGCGCGCTGGCGCTGGCGGACATCCCCGGCAAGCTGCTGGTGATCGGCGGCGGCTACATCGGCCTTGAGATGGCCACCGTGTACCGGGCGCTGGGCAGCGCGGTCAGCGTGGTCGAGTTCATGGACATGCTGCTGCCGGGCGCCGATGCGGACCTGGTCAAGCCGCTGGCCAAAAAGCTGGCCGGGGAGTTCGCCGACATTCGCCTCAAGACCAAGGTCACCGGCATCGAGGCCAAAAAAGACGGCCTGCATGTGAGCTTCGAAAGCCCGGACGGCAAGGACGTCAAGACCTACGACCGCGCCCTGGTCGCCGTCGGCCGGCGTCCGAACGGCAAGGATCTGGGCCTGGAGGCGCTGGGCGTCACCGTGACCGAGCGCGGCTTCATCGAGGTCGACGCCCAGCGCCGCACCGGCGTGGCGCACATCTTCGCCATCGGCGATGTGGCCGGCGAGCCGATGCTGGCGCACAAGGCCGCCCACGAGGGCAAGGTGGCGGCGGAAGTCATCGCCGGACACAAGGCGGCGTTTGCGCCGCTGGCGATCCCGGCGGTGGTGTTCACCGATCCGGAGATCGCCTGGGCCGGCCTGACCGAACAGCAGGCCAAAAAGGATGGCACTGCCTATGAGAAGGCGGTGTTTCCGTGGGCCGCCAACGGCCGCAGCCTGACACTCGGCCGCGACGAAGGATTGACCAAGATCCTGTTCGACCCGACCAGCCGCCGGGTGCTCGGCGTCGGCATCACCGGCCCCGGCGCCGGTGACCTGATCGCCGAAGGCGTGCTCGCCATCGAGATGGGCGCCGACGCCCAGGACCTTGCCCTGACCATCCACGCCCATCCGACGCTTTCGGAAACCGTCGGCATGGCGGCCGAGGTCTTCGACGGCAGCGTCACGGACATCATCGCGCCCAAGCGCTGAGGTGCGCCTTCGCGGCGCACCTCGGGGCGAAACTCCAACGCGATCAAGCCGCCCCGCTCACTGCACGTCGATGGTCACGCTGCGCGCCGGCCCGGGCTCGACCTTGGGCAGTTCCACCCGCAGCACGCCATTGCGGTAGCTGGCCTTGGCCTGATCGGCCCTGACCGGCGCCGGTAGCGGCACGACCCGGCGAAACGCACCGTAGGCGCACTGAATGGTGCGCCAACGACCGTCGCTGCTGTCGCGCTCGAAGCGCTTCTCGCCGCTGACGACCAGCGCGTCGTCCATCACCTCGATCTTGAAGTCGTCCTTGTCGAGGCCGGGAATTTCCAGGCGCGCCACCAGGCGCCTGTCGTCTTCCAGCAGGTCGACACCGAGCATGGACCAGGACAGGCCCGGCAACCACAGCTCGTCATCGATGCTGGACGATTCCGGCAGATTGGTCGTGTCGCCGGGTTTGAAGCGTGTCAACGCCCCGGACGCCGAACGGCGCAATTGCCGCCAGCCTTCGGAAACGTTGGACCACCAGGACTCGACGTTTTCCTTCAGGTTGTTGATGTCCATCGTTGGGTCTCCTGATCACGCCAGCGGCGAGCGGCCGACCTCGTGCCGGCCGCTCGCCAGAGCCCGACCGCCGGCCCGCGGCGCCGGGCTAGGTTTGCCCGAACCGTCGAAAAGCGCTCTCAACGGCCCGAGCCGGCTCGACATCCCGTCACGCGGCTTGCACGCTGATGCGCCGCGGCTGTGCGTGTTCGGCCTTGGGGATACGCAGCGTCAGCACGCCGTCACGCAGCTCGGCGGTGATTTTCTCGCTGTCGAGTTCGCGCGACAGGTTGAACACGCGCCGATAGCGCGGCAGCGTGATCTCGGCGTGCGTACCCTCGAGTCCTTCGCTCATCGGCAGCTGCATTTCGCCTTCGATGCACAGCTGGTCGCCCTCGACGCGAATGTCGAGCCGGTCGCGCGGCACGCCCGGCAGGTCGGCATACAAGGTGATGCCGCTGGCGTCCTCGATCACGTCCGCCGGCGGCGGCAAGGCCGGTTCCGGCTGTTTGGCAGCTTCGTTTTGCACGATGTCCTGGCTCATGATGGGGTCCTCCGGTCGATCACTGGATGTTGATGCGGCGCGGCAGTGCAGAATCCTTGCGCTGCGCGCTTATGTGCAGCACGCCGTCGCGGTAGCTGGCCGTGACGGAGGCCGGGTCGATGCTGTCCGGCAGGCTCACCACGCGGTGAAAACGTCCGGCAAAGCGCTCGCCCAGATGCACGGTGGCCTTTTCCGGCACCTGCGGGGCCTTGCGTTCGCCGCTGATGGTGAGCACGCCTTTCTCGATCTGCACATCGAGGGCGGCCGGATCCACACCGGGCGCGAAGGCAAAAATTTCCACCGAGTTGGGCGTGGAGCCGATGTTGAGTGTCGGAAAGCCTGCGCCCAGGCCGCGGATGCTCGGCGACAGCTCGAAAGCCTGGTCGAGCTCGCGGCGCAAACGGTCGAACTCCGCGAACAGATTGCGCGAGAACGGGGGTCTGTAAATCGCCATGGCAGTCCTCCTGGTGTACGGGTCGGTCCGATGACCGCCCTGCAAGTTGAACGCAAGCGAAAGATCGGTGCCGCCGTGACAGCTTTCAAGAGCTTGCACAGGGTTGAGGGTAGGCTGTCGCTGCCCTTGAGTCCGGCGCGGCGCAGCCCTATTTTCCAAACCCCGGTCAACGGCTAGCACTGCCAAGGAGTGCCCATGGAGTTTCGGGACTACTACCAGATTCTCGGCGTGCCGCGTGACGCGACTGCCGACGCCATCAAGCGCGCCTTTCGCAAGCTGGCGCGCAAGTACCACCCGGACGTGTCCAAGGAACCGGACGCCGAGCAGCACATGAAGGAGGTCAACGAGGCCTACGCGGTACTGTCGGACCCCGAAAAACGCGCCGCCTATGACCAGCTCGGACCCGGCCATCGGCCCGGCGAGGAATTTCGTCCGCCGCCGGGATGGGATGCCGGATTCGAGTTCTCGGGCGGCGGCTTCTCGCCGCACGAGGCGGCCGATTTCTCCGATTTCTTTACCGAGCTGTTCGGGCACATGGGCGCACGCCCGCGCCGCGCCGCGCATGGGCGTGGCCAGGACCATTACGCCAATATCTACCTTGACCTCCAGGACGCCTTCACCGGCGCCACACGCGACATCACGCTGCGCGTGCCGACGGTCGATAAACAAACCGGCCGCCTGAGCATGGTGCAGCGCACGCTGCGCGTGACCATTCCCAAGGGCGTGCGCGAAGGTCAGCTGATTCGCCTGGCCGGACAGGGATATCCGGGCGCCGGCAGCGGTGCGGCCGGCGATCTGCTGCTCGAGGTGCACCTCAAGCCCGACGAGCGCTATCGCGTCGAGGGCCGCGATCTGAGCATGACCTTGCCGGTGGCGCCGTGGGAGGCCGCATTGGGCGCGGTGATCGCGGTGCCTCTGCCGGTGGGGGAGGTCAAGGTACGCATTCCGGCGGGCGCCCAAAGCGGTACCGAGCTGCGCGTGCGCGGCAAGGGCCTGCCGGGCGATCCGCCGGGAGATTTGCTGCTGCACGTACGCGTGGTGTTGCCGCCGGCGGACACGCCGCGGGCCCGGGAACTCTATGCAACGATGGCGCGGGAATTGGCTTTCGATCCACGTCGCAGGAACTGAACGGCGATGAACCAGAAAGAAGCACTGATCGGCACCCTGCTCGACGAATCGTGGCTGACGCTGGAGCAGCTGGCGGCCGCCTGCGCGGCCGACGTCGAGTGGCTGCAGCAACACCTGGAGGCTGGCCTGCTGCCGCAGGCGCAGTCGCTCGACGGCGTCTGGCGGTTCTCGTCGGCCACCCTGCGCCGGGCGCGCCGGCTGCGGCAGATCGAGCGGGATTTCGATGCGGCGCCGGAACTGGCCGGCCTGGTCGGTGACCTCATCGAGGAGATCGAGCGCCTGCGCGCACGCCTGGCCCTGTACGGCCCGGGCTGAACCGCCAGCGGCCCGTGGATGATCAGCGCGCCATCGGGCGTGCCGGCTCAGCGGACCTGAAACGCCGCCGCGGGCGCGGTTTGCGGCTGTCGGCCCTGCTCGGCTGCCTGCTGCTGGGCACCTGGCAACCAGCCGGCATGGCTGCCTGGCAGGGCGAGCAGCGCACGATCACGCCACGCGGCGCGCTCGGTGCGGACGAGCGTGCCGTCATCGAACTGTTCGAGCGCACCCGCGACTCGGTGGTCTACATCAGTACCTCCGAGCTGGTGCAGGATTTCTGGACGCGCAACGTGTTTGCCGTGCCGCGCGGCACCGGCTCGGGCTTCGTGTGGGACGAGGCGGGGCACGTGGTGACCAATTTTCACGTCATCCAGGGCGCTGCGCGCGCCACGGTGCGCCTGGCCGACGGGCGCGACTATCCGGCGCGCCTGGTGGGGGCAAGCCCAGCGCACGACATCGCCGTGCTCAGGATAGGCGTTGCTTTCAAGTCGCCTCCGCCGGTGCCGATCGGCACCAGCCACGACCTGCAGGTCGGGCAGAAGGTGTTTGCCATCGGCAACCCGTTCGGACTCGACTGGACCTTGACCACAGGCATCGTCTCGGCGCTCGACCGCAGCCTGCCGGCGCAAGAGGGCGGCAGCATCGTCGAGCATCTGATCCAGACCGATGCCGCCATCAACCCGGGCAATTCGGGCGGACCGCTGCTGGATTCGGCCGGTCGGCTGATCGGCATCAACACCGCCATTTACAGCCCCTCGGGCGCCTCGGCCGGCATTGGTTTCGCCGTTCCGGTCGACACGCTCATGCGCGTGGTGCCGCAGCTGATCCGGCACGGCAAATACACGCGCCCGGCGCTGGGTATGGAAGTCGACGCAGGCGTCAACGCGCGCCTGAGCCGGCTGCTGGGCATCGAGGGCGTGTTCGTGCTGGATGTCGCGCCGGGCTCGCCGGCGGCGGCCGCCGGCCTCATACCGCTGCGCTTGACGCCCGACGGGCGCATGGCGGCGGGCGACATCATCATCGCCGTGGCCGGCAAGCCGGTGGATTCGGTGGCGCGCCTGCTCGCCCGGCTCGACGATTTCGCCGTCGGTGACGTGGTGCAGATCGGTCTGCTGCGCGGCGGGCAACGGCATACCGTGACCGTCACCCTGCAGGCGGAAAACTGACCCGGGCCGGCTGGGAGACGCTGAAAAATGCCGTCCGTGGCATTTCTTGAGCTCCCCCGGCGCGGTACACGCCCACGCATCGGCGGTGGCGCGGGCGCGCGCCGAGGGCATCGACGCCAGCGGGCCGTTTTCGCCGGACACGGGATGCCGTACCTGTTGGGCAGGAGCGCCCGCTGCGTGCCGCCAGCCGCTTCGGAACTCAAGGGACGGCCTGTAAGACATCCGCGTGGGCGGCGTCTACTGCACGCAGGCCGTCGGAATAGCGCACGGCTCGCCGTCACATCCCTCCAACCAGGAATACGCCCATGAAACGCGACAACCCCTCCCTGACGCTCGCCGGCGCCGGCCTTGCCGCCGCCTTCGGACTCGCCCTGAGCCTGGCTGCCGCACCGGCACAGGCTGCGGCCGACCAGGAAAAGTGCTTCGGCGTGGCGCTGAAGGGCAAGAATGACTGCGCCGCCGGCCCCGGCACCACCTGCGCCGGCACCTCGGTGCGTGACCACCAGGGCAACGCCTGGAAGCTGGTGCCCAAGGGCAGCTGCGGGCAGACCGCCTCGCCCACCTCGCCGACCGGCTTCGGCCAGCTCGCCGCGTTCGCGGAAAAGGACAAGTAAACCCGTCGGCGGGCAGGCGCAGCGCGGTCATGACGGCGCCGTCCTTGCAGGCGAGATGCCGCCCCGCGGCGCCCGCCTGCCCGTCCCAACCCTTGGCGGGCCTGGGCCTGAAACCCCGGCATTTCCACGACATCCTGGAGCGCCGCCCGGCGCTTCGCTTTTTCGAAATCCATGCCGAGAACTACTTCGGCGCCGGTGGCCCCTTCCACCATTACCTGGGGCGCATCGCCGAACACTATCCGCTGTCGGTGCACGGCGTGGGCCTGTCGATCGGCGGCGCCGATCTGGACCCGGCCCATCTCGATCGCCTGGCACGGCTGCTGGCGCGTTACCAGCCGGCGTGGGTTTCCGAGCACCTGGCCTGGTCGCGCGATGGCGCGGTGTGCCTGAACGATCTGCTGCCGGTGGTCTACGACACGGCCGCGCTGGCGCGGGTCTGCGAGCACGTCGAGCGCGTCCAGGAGCGGCTGGGTCGGCGCATGCTGCTGGAAAATCCGGCCACTTATCTTGAAAGCCGCGCCTCGAGCCTGCCCGAGGCGGCCTTCATCGGCGAGGTGGTCCGACGCACCGGCTGCGGCCTGCTGCTGGACGTGAACAACCTGTATGTGTCCTGCGTCAACCACCACCGCGACCCCCTGAGCGAACTGGCCGCCCTGCCGCTGCACGCGGTGGGCGAGATCCATCTCGCCGGCCATGCCGAGGCCGTGGATGGCGCCAGGGATCCCCTGCTCATCGACAACCATGGCGCGCCGGTCGCCCAGGCGGTGTGGGCGCTCTATGCCCAGGCAATCGAGCGTGTGGGCCCGATGCCGACGCTGATCGAGCGCGACAACGACATTCCCGCCCTCGCCGTGCTGCTGGCCGAGGCGCGCCAGGCCGAGCGCATCCTGCAGGATGCGCGCCGCAACGCCCAAGCGCTGCCGGCATGATCGATCAGGCCGCCTTCGCCCGCGCGCTGCTCGACCCGGCGCTGCCGCCGCCGGCCGATGTGTGCGCCTGGAACGGCTCGGACCCGGCGACGCGTCTGGCCGTCTATCGCAACAACGTCATGGTCTCGCTGCTGGGCGTGCTGGCGGACAGCTTTCCGGTCACCCGCACGCTGGTGGGCGAGGCGTTCTTCCAGGCCATGGGGCGCTGCTTCGTGCGCGCCTCGCCCCCGCACAGCCCGGTCATGGCCGAGTACGGCGCCGGCTTCGCCGATTTCATCGCCCGCTTCGAGCCGGCGCAGGGCCTGCCCTATCTGCCCGATGTCGCGCGCCTGGAGTGGCTGCGCCTGACGGCGCTGCACGCCGCCGACGCACCGCCGCTTTCCGGCGCAGGCCTCGCCGCCCGGCTGGCCGATACGGCCGACCTGGCGGCCGCCCGCCTGCACCTGCACCCCTCCTTCGCCGTGCTGCACTCGTCCTACGCAATGGTGTCCGTCTGGGCCGCGCATCAGGGGGCGGGCGAGCTGGCGGCGATCGACCTCGATTGCGCCGAAACCGCCTGGGTGCTGTGCCGTGAGCTGGAGGTCGAGGTGATCCCGGTCGAGGCTGCGGCCGGCCGCTTCGCCGCCGCACTGATCGACGGCCAACCGCTGGGCGCCGCCGTCGAGGCGGCCGGCGGCGCGGATTGCGCCTTCGACCTGCCGGCCGCACTCGCCGGACTGATCCGCTGCGGCGCCCTGATCGACTTGAGCCACGCTGGAGACACCCCATGAGCGGGAATACCGCAAGCCCGCCGCGGGTCAGCCTTTTGGCCGCGCCGCTGCGCGGCCTCGCCCGCCTGAACACGCTGTTCGCGCGCATCCCGCACAGCCTGATCGCGCTGCTCGGGCGGTTTTCGGTCGCCGCCGTGTTCTGGCTGTCGGGGCAGACCAAGGTCGAGGGCTTCGCCATCGACCTTGTGCAGGGCACCTTCACGCTGGGCTGGCCGCGCCTGGCCGACTCGGCGGTATTCCTGTTCGAGCACGAATACGCCCTGCCGCTGATCCCGCCGCTGTGGGCGGCGACCCTGGCGGCGCTGGCCGAACACGCGCTGCCGGTGCTGATCCTGCTCGGCCTCGCCACGCGCCTGTCGGCGCTCGGCCTGCTGGGAATGACGCTGGTGATCCAGGTGTTCGTTTATCCGGACGCCTACCCGACCCACGGCGTCTGGGCCACGGTGCTGCTGTACCTGATCGCCCGGGGCCCGGGCGTGGTGTCGCTCGACCATTGGCTGGCGCGCCGCTGGCTGGCCTAACGCTGAGCCAGTGTGCGCCGCAGCTCAGGGCGGCGGCGCGTCGTCACTAGTCGGAGCGGCTGGCAAAGCGGCGCGCCGCCGCGCGCAGCACGTCCATCTGCCGGTCGAAGCGGCGGCAGGCACTGCACATGGCCCAGTGCAGGCGCAGCGCCACACGCTCGCGCAGCGACAGGTGGCGCTCGCGTGCCTGCGACATCAAACCGGTAGCTTCACGACAATCAAGCATCACGCCCCCCATCGAACCAGCCGTTTTCCAGGCACTCGCGCAGGCGCAAGCGGGCGCGGTGCAGGATCACATGCAGGTTAGTCCGCGTCAGGCCGGCGTTCTTACAGATCTCGTCCGCCTCCAGGCCAAGGTACTCGCGCATCATGAAAAAGCGCCCTTGGCGCGCCGGCAGGCGGTCCAGGCAGATGGCGAACACCTCCCAGAACCGCTTGTCCTCGAAGCTGCGCTGCGGATCGCCCCACGGCCGGGGTTGCTGGGCGGGCTGCCAGTGACCGTTCCGATCGAACAGGCGGTCCAACCATTCCTCGGCGTCGTCGTCATCCGAGCTTTGGTCGGGCTGGACCCAGCGCTGGCGCTGGCGCAGGGCGTCGATGACCTTGTTCTTGACGATGGCGAACAGCCAGGTCCGAAACGCCGCCTGGCCTCGAAACGAGCCGGCGTTCTTCAGCGCGCTGAGCAGCGATTCCTGCACCACGTCCTGCGCCAGGTCGTCGTCGCGCAGCTGCAGGCGGGCGAAGTTCAGCATCTGCCCGCGCAACGCCTCCAGAAACTGCGAATCCTGCAACTGGGCCGGCGCGCCGGACGGCGGATCGGGCGGCGAGCTCATGGCTATTCGCTGGGCCGCTGGCGGGCGCGCGCCAGATCGACGATGCGCCGGTTCTGTTCGCGCACGGCAGCGTTGTTGCCGGCCAGGGAGTCTGAGCGGGACGCCAGCGTCGCCGCCTGATCGAAGTCGCCGTTTTGCAGGCGCAGCCAGGCCAGCTTCTGCCACAGCACCGGATCCTGCGGCCGGATGCGCAGCGCCCGCTCCAGCTGCGCCGCCGCGGACGCATAGTCGCCGGCGGCGGCCTGCCGGTCGGCCATTGCGACCAGCGAGCCGGTGGCCGTCGGCTGCGCCGGCGGCGCGGGGGTGGCGCTGACTGGTGGCGCTGACGGCGGCGGACCGGGCCGGATGATGGCCGATGTCGGCGGCTGCGGCCTGGGCAAGGGCTGCGCCGGCGGCAAGGGCGCCTGTGGCGCCTGACTGACGGGCGGCGGCGGCGGAGGCTCAGGCCGCGGCGGCGGCGCGCTGACGCAACCGGCCAGCAACAGCGGGCCGGCCAGCAACAGCCGCCACCACGGCTTCGAGCGGCGGTTCAGAACAGCTTGCGCAGCCAGCGCCATGAGTCGTCGTCCTTGTCTTGCGGAGGTGAAATGGCGGCGCCGTCGCAGGGCGCGGACCCGGACGGCGCACCGCCGTCCAGCACCGGCATGCCAAAGCCGCCCGGACACTGCGCCGCCGGCAGCCAGGGGCCATTGGGTGCCTGCACCCAGCGAATGCCGGGCGGCTCGGCCAGAGTCAGTGGCACCGCCGGCAGGCGACCGATCAGGTCGGTCCAGATGCGCATGGCGCCGCTGGCGCCGTACAGGCCGGTCTGGCCATTGTCGTCCAGGCCTACCCACACGGCGGCCACGGTGTTGCCGGTGAAGCCGGCAAACCAGGAGTCGCGGCTGTCGTTGGTGGTGCCGGTCTTGCCGGCCACGTTCAGGCCCGGCAGCACGCGCCCCAACGCCCGCGCGGTGCCATTGCGGGCCACTTCCTGCAGAGCCGTGTTGACCAGAAACACCGCCGCCGGATCGAGTTTCTGCTCCACCGACAGCGGGTAGCTGGCAAGCGGCTTGCCGTCCTTGTCGGTCACGGCGTGGATGCCGCGCAGATGCAGCCGAAAACCGCCGGCGGCGAGCGTCAGGTACATGCGCGTGACTTCGAACGGAGTCAGCTCGACTGCGCCCAGCATCACGGCCGGCACTTCGGGCAAGTCGCGCGTCACGCCCAGCGACCGCAGGGTCTTGAGCACGCTTGGCAGACCGACCTGCAGGCCGAGCGCCACCGTGGCGCTGTTGCGCGACTCGGCGAGTCCACGCAGCAGGGACACGTCGCCCGCATAGTCGTCACCGGAATTGCGTGGTTGCCAGCTCTGGCCGCTCGGCAGACGCACCGACATGCGCCGGTCGTCCAGGCGCGTGGCCAGATTGAAGCGCTCCGGCTGCCCCAGCGCGGTCAGGTACACCGCCGGCTTGGCCAGTGAGCCGATCTGGCGCTGGGCGTCCAACGCCCGGTTGTAGCCGTCGAACCGCGGGTCGCGGTCGCCGACCAGCGCCAGCACCTCGCCGGTGGCGATGTCCGCCGCCACGGCGGCCATCTGCAGATCGGGCAGCTTGCGCTGCTTGGCGAGCGCGCCACCCTGTTCGGTGACTGCCGCCTCGGCCGCCACCTGCACCGCCGGATCCATGGTGGCGAAGATGCGCAGGCCGTCGTTGCGCAGCACCTGTTCCGGGTAGTCGCGTTGCAACTGGCGCCGCACCAGGTCCAGGAAGGCCGGATAGCGGGCCATCGTGAGGGAACTGCGCTTGACCACCCGCAGCGGCTTGGCCTGCTCGGCGGCGACCTGCTCGGGCGTCAACTGACCCTGCTCGCCCAGCAGGCGCAGGGCAAGGTTGCGCCGCGCCGTGGCGCGCTCGGGGTGACGGCGCGGGTCGTAGTGGGACGGCGCCTGCACCATGCCGGCCAGCAGCGCCAGCTGGCCGGTATCCAGTTCGCCCAGCGGGCGGCCGAAGTAGAGCATCGCGCCCTGCGCCACGCCGTGCACGCCGCGCCCGCCGACCTGACCCAGGAACACCTCGTTCAGGTAGGACTCCAGAATGTCGTCCTTGCTGTAGTGGGTTTCCAGCAGCACCGCCATGATGGCCTCGGTGAGCTTGCGCCACACGGTGCGGTCGGCGGTCAGGAAGTAGTTCTTGACCAGTTGCTGGGTCAGCGTGCTGCCGCCCTGCACCACCGCCCCGGCCCGCACATCCGCCCACAGGGCGCGCGCGATGGCACGCGCCGACACACCGCGGTGGCTGTAGAAGTCCCGATCCTCCAGCGTCAGCAGGGCCTGCATCAGTGCCGGCGGCACCTCCGGCAGGCGCACCAGCAGCCGGTCCTCGTTGCTGGCCGGATAGAAACCGCCGATGAATTCCGGCTCCAGGCGCAGCAGCGGCAGCTCACCCTCATCGCCATACAGGCCGGCGATCTGCCGGCCATCGAAGCGGATTTCCACCTTGCGCGGCGGCTCCGGGCCGTCCCAGAACTGAAAGCCGCGCGTGTAGACGATCAGTTGATTGCCGCGCACGGCATAGCTGCCGACACCGGTCGGTTCACCGCGCTGATAGCCCAGGCGATCGAGCGCCTCGACCACCCGCGGCGGGTCGAGCGGCACGCCGGCATACAGCTCCAGCGGCCGGGCGAACACGCGCGCCGGCAGCGCCCAGCGCTGGCCCTCGAATTTCTCGCGAATGACCCGGTCCAGATGCACCGCGTACAGCGCCAAACCCGCCAGACCCGCCAACGCAAGCGGCAGCAGCCATCCGAGCCAGCGGCGGCGGATGGCAGGACGTGGGCGCGGTTTGGGCATGGGCAGTGCAGTATCGGCGGCAGGTTTAACGTACTAGTCTAGCGTGCCGCCCCGGCCCGACCGCGCCGCCCACCGACCGCGGCTTGCAAAGGAAACGCTGATTTATCCAGCGTTTCCCGCAGCGCAGGGACGCGCTGCCAAAATCAGCAGCGTTAAGCCGCTGATTTTGTGAGCCATCGGAAAACCACGCTTTTCCGATGGCGGACGCTGAGAAATCCAGGATGGATTTATTCAGCGTTTCCCAAAACGAGGAGGAAGCCATGTTCGAACCGAACCGTTTCGTCGCCGATTGCCGGACTGCCCTGCACAGTGCCGATCCGGCCGCCGCCATCGCCGCGCTGCTGGCAGATGCCCTGCGCGACCCGCAGGCGCTGGTGGACGCCTTCGCACGCGGCGCAGACAAGCCCGGCGTGGTGCCGCTGTTTCGCTCCGACAGCCTGACCGTGGCGCACGTCATCAGCGCGCCGGGCAGCCGCAGCCCGGTCCACAACCACCGCATGTGGGGCGTGATCGGCATCTACGCCGGGCAGGAGGACAACCACCTGTACCGGCGCGGCGCGCACGGCCTGATCGATGACGGCCTGCGCAGCCTGCGCCCCGGCGACGTGTTCATCATGGACCCGGAGCTGATCCACGCCGTGGCCAATCCGCTGGCCACCCTCAACGGGGGCCTGCATGTCTACGGCGGCGACCTGATGGCTCGCCCCGGGCGCAGCCTGTGGGATCCGGACAGCGGCGCCGAGCAGGACTACGCCTTCGAGCGGGTGCTGGAATACACCGCACGCCTGAGCGGCTAGGGCCTGGCCGTGCGCGGATCCCACAGCCGTTGCGGGCCCTTGCGCTCGTAGCCCAAGCCATTCGGGTACGACACCAGCTCCAGGTGCGCGCCCCAGGGCGTGCGGAAATACAGCACCCACTGCCCGCCGTAGTCACCGTCCTGGGTAGTGAACGGCCCGTCGTAGGTGTCCACGCCGTTTTTGCGCAGCCAGTCGGCCGCAGCCTGAATGTCGTCGACATAAAACGACAGGTGATGGCCGGCGTAGTCGCTGTTGCGCGGCTGGCGGCGGTCCTGGTCCGGCGCCGACCATTCGAACAGCTCGAGGTTGGCGCCAGCGCCGCAGCGCAGCATGGCCATGGCGCGAATCTGGGAGCGTGCATCGACGCCGACGTGTTTCTCCAGCCAGTCGTCGCTTGAACTGAGCGGGCCGTTTCGGGCCAGCGTTTCGCAGCCCAGCACGCGGCTGAAGAAGGCCTCCGCCTGGGCCAGGTCCGGCACGGTCATTCTGATGTGATCGGCGCCACGCAGGCCGGTCAGTTCGGCCCGTACGGCGGCGCAGACGAGGACAAAAAACGCAGCAGCGAGAACGCGGGCCGCCACGATCAGCGCTTCTCGAACTGCTTGCTGCCGAACAGAATTTCCCGCTGCTGCTCGTTTTGCGGACCGGGTTTGGGCGGGCGCCGGTCGGCCATCACGGCCAGGGCACGCACGGTGGCCGGGCGGGCATTGATGGCATCCATCCAGCGCTTGACCCGGGGCAGTTCGCCCAGCTCCACGCCCTGGCGCTCGTGGTGCAGGAACCACGGGAAGATCGCCATGTCGGCGATGGAGTACTCCCCGGCCACATAGTCGCGGTCCGCCAGGCGTTTCTCGACCACGTTGTAGATGCGCCGCGACTCGTTGCTGTAGCGGTCGATGGCGTAAGGCAGTTTTTCCGTCGCGTAGTCGCGAAAGTGGTGCGCCTGGCCGAGCATCGGCCCGACGCTGGCCATCTGGAACATCAGCCACTGCAAGACCTCGTAGCGGGCACGCGGCGCGGCGGGCAGGAAGCGGCCGGTCTTTTCGGCCAGATAGATCAGGATCGCGCCGCTCTCGAACACGCTGATCGGCTGGCCGTCCGGACCGTCCGGGTCGACGATGGCCGGCATCTTGTTGTTCGGGCTGATGGCCAGAAACTGTGGCTTGAACTGGTCGCCGGCGCCGATGTTGACCTCCACGGTCCGATACGGCAGGCCGGTTTCCTCCAGAAACAGCGTCACCTTGTGCGCGTTGGGCGTCGGCCACATGTACAGGTCGATCATCGGCTTCTCCGGGAGTGAGCGAGCGTTTGGTCATTATTAGGGCGCGGCGGCGCGTGTACCATACCGGCGCTCCCCGGCAGGCCGCCGGGCGCCCCCTTCCGCTATTCCCGCACGGTCCGCCCTTGGACGAGAGCGCCCTTCGCCAGTTGCTGATCGACACCGCCCGCCAGAGCGTGCGCCGGGGTCTGAATCGCGGCACCTCCGGCAACCTCAGCGTGCGCCTGCCCGGCGGCTTCCTGATCACGCCGACCGGTATTCCCTACGATGATCTGAGCGCCGCCGACCTGGTGCATCTGGACGCCCGTGGCGTGGCGGCGCCGGGGCAGCGCAAGCCCTCGTCCGAGTGGCGTTTCCACTGCGACATCTATGCCGTGCGGCCCGAGGTCGGCGCCATCGTGCACACCCATTCGCGCTACGCCAGCGCGCTGGCCTGCCAGCGGCGCGAGCTGCCGGCCTTCCATTACATGGTGGCGGCGGCCGGTGGCGACAGCGTGCGCTGCGCCGACTACGCGACCTTTGGCACCCCTGAGCTGTCGGCCAATGCTCTGGTCGCACTGGAAGATCGCCACGCCTGCCTGCTGGCCAACCATGGCGTGATTGCGACCGGCGCGAACCTGACGAGCGCCCTGGCGCTGGCCGAGGAAATCGAGTCCCTGTCCGGCCAGTACTGCGCGGCGCTGGCCACCGGCACGCCGGTATTGCTGGATGCGGCCGAGATGGCGCGCGTGGTGGCGCGGTTCGAAAGTTACGGCAAGCAGGACAATCCCTGAGCCGACCCGAGGAGCCGTCATGCAACTGATCTATGCCAAGCCATCCCCCTACTCGCGCAAGGTGCGCGTCACCCTGTTGGAGAAAGGTCTGGCGGGCCAGGTGCAGGAAATCCTCGCCAGCCCCATGGAAGACCCCGCCGTGCTGCTGGCAGCCAACCCGCTGGGCAAGGTGCCGGCGCTGCGCCTCGACGACGGCCAGTGCCTGTACGACAGCTGGGTGATCTGCGAATACCTCGACAGCCTGGCGCCCGCACCGCGGCTGATTCCGGACGGGGCGGAGCGCTTTGCCGTGCTGCGCCGGGCGGCGCTGGCCGACGGCGTGCTGGATGCGGCGGTCACCGCGCGCCTGGAACTGCTGCGCCCGGAGGCCATCCGCTGGGCGCCGTGGACCGACCGTCAGCGGCGCGCCATCGAGCGCGGCCTGGCGGTGATGGAACAGGACGTGGCCACGCTCGGGCCGGCGCCGACGCTGGCGCACATCGAGTTCGCGGTCACGCTGGAGTATCTGGACTTTCGCCTGCCGGATCTGGCCTGGCGCGCCGGCCACCCGGCGCTGGCTGCGTGGCTGGGGGACTTCAGCCAGCGCCCGTCCATGCTGGCCACCGCACCGCCGCCGTCCTGATCGACGGCATCTGAATCGCTTTTTCACCCAGACACCGCCGGCGGCGTGACCCGCGGCCGGCGGTGTTTCCTTCTCGGAATGCCCGCTCGTGTACCTCGACCTGATGCCGGTTTTCGTTGCCCTGGCCGCCGGCTGGCTGTGGCGTCGGCACGCGCCCGGCGGCGTCGACGCCGCCCACATGGCGCAGGCGCTGAACATGCTGATGATCTACCTCACCGGCCCGGCGCTGATCTTCGCCATCATGTCGCGCGCCTCGCTGAACCTCGAATTGATGGTGATCCCGGCCGCGGGCTACGTGTGCAGCCTGGGCGGGCTGCTGCTGGCGTGGACTGCCTACCGCTTGGCCGGCCAGCGCCTCGGCCTATCGGTGCAGGGGCGCGGCGCCATGCTGCTGGCGGCCGGCTTTGCCAACGGCTCGATTGCCCTGCCGGTGGTGGTCAGCCTGTTCGGGCACCCGGGCATGCCGGTGGTGTTCGCCTACGACCTGATCGCCACCACGCTGCTGATCTGGACCGTCGGCGTGGCGGTCGCGGCGCGCCATGCCGAGGGCGCGAACCGGGTCTCGCTGGGCCGCGAGATCCTGCGCCTGCCGCCGGCCTGGGCAGTGTTCGCGGCGCTGGCGGTCAACCTGCTCGGCCTGCCGGTGCCGGATCGGGTCGTCACGACGCTGCGCTATGTCGGCGATGCCGGCATCCCGCTGATGGTGTTCGTGGTCGGCCTGTCGCTGCGCCTGGGCGCCCTGCGCCGCCTCGGCGCGGCGGTGCCGGCGCTGTTGATACGCCAGGTGGCCGGGCCGGCGCTGGGGCTGGCGTTTGCCTATGCCTTCGGCCTGCGGGGCGAGACGCTGGCGGTGCTGGGCGTGGCCATGGCCTCGGCCTGCCCGGCGGTGGGCGTGATCCTGTGCCACCGCTACCGCCTGGACACGGAGCTGTACGGCGCCGCGCTGACCGCGTCGATACTGATCTATCTGGTGCTGGCGCCGCTGTACCGCAGCCTGCTGATGGGCTGAGCCGGCCGCGCCGCGCGTCCACCCGGAGCCTGTTGCCATGATTCGCCACCTGATCCTCGACTGGGCCGGCACGCTGGCCGACGACCGCGCCCTGACCCTGGCCGCCACCAACGACACGCTGGCCCACTTCGGCGCCGCGCCGGTGGACGAGGCCACCTACCGGCGCGAGTTCACGCTGCCGGTGGAGCGCTTCTACCGGCGCTTCATCGGCGACCTGCCGCGCGAGCAGATCGACGCGGTGTTCTTTGGCCATTTTGCGCAGCGCATGGCGCAATCGGAGCTGTTCGCCGAGGTGCCGGCGCTGCTGCACATCTGCCGCCTGCGCGGGGTGGCGCTGAGCATCTGCTCCAGCGTGCCGACCGACATCCTGGACGGCCTGCTGACCCGGCTTGGCCTGCGCGAGTTCTTCCGCCACATCGGCGGCGGTGCGGCGGACAAGATTCCGGTGCTGCAACAGATCGTGGCCAGCGCACCGTTTCGGCCGGACGAAACCCTGTACGTGGGTGACACCCCGCACGACATCGACGCCGCCCACGCGGCGCAGGTCATCGCCGGCGCGGCGCTGTACGGCTACGCCACCGAAGAGCGCCTGCGCGCCGCACGGCCGGACCACGCGTTCCAGAGCGTGCGCGACATCATCGACCTGATCGACCGCGAACACCTGTTGGCCCACGAGCGGCGCGTCATCGCCACCGTCGGCGGCCTGCTGGTGGCCGACACCGGCGAGCTGCTATTGATCCGCACCGCCAAATGGTCTGGCCGCTGGGGCCTGCCGGGCGGCAAGATCGACTACGGCGAGACGATGCTGGACGCCTACCGGCGCGAGATGCGCGAGGAAACCGGCATCGAGGTCGAACACGCCGCCTGGCTGTGCATCCAGGACTGCATCGAGAGCCCGGAATTCACCCAGCCGCGGCACTTCCTGCTGATCAACTACGTGTCGCGCCTGGCCGGCCGGCCCGAGCCACGCAAGAACTACGAATCCGCGCAGATCGGCTGGTTCAGCCCGGCGCAGGTCGCGGACATGGACCTGAATCAGCCGACCCGGGCTGCCATCGCGCTGGCAAGCGGACAGGGATTGCTGAACCGCTGAACCGGCTGGCGCACACTCGTGCGTCCGCGCACGGAGTAAGGTGCATGCCGTGTCCACTGCCAATGACGTGGCCAGGCGCGCGATCCGGCGGTCGCCCGCCGGGGAACTGACGTGCCGCCACTGTGGTCTTTCTCCGGCAGGACGCTGTCACCAGGCATCGTGGATCGTGCGCCGACATCCCGTCGCCGCCTCCGACGCCCCCTATTTCGAAGGAGCCTTCATGCGTATTCACAATCCGATCCTGGCCGGACTGGCCTTGCTTGCCGGCACGGCCGCCGTGGCCGCCCCAGCCGCGCCCAACGATGCCTACCTTGCCGGCTACGCGGCGGCAGTGCTCGAGCAACGCCTCGGCTGGCAGCCGGGCAGTTACACCCTTGACGTATCCGAGGGCCGCATGCGACTGGATGCCCGGGAACACGACGACGCAGCGGCCGCGCAGGAGGCACTGGCCGCCATCGGCGGCGTGCGCAAGGTGCGGGTGGCCAGCGCGAGCGAGCCGGCGGGATCGACACCGGGCCGCTGGTTCCCGACCACCGAACTGTTTCGACCGTCCCTGGCCGACCCCAAGGAGCCGCGCTTTTTCGTGTCCTCGCGGCATTACGACACGAGCACCGACACGCTATGGCTGGCCGAGGTCGGCTATGGCGCCAATTTCCCGGTCTATGGCCGCATCGATGAGGCCGGCAACGGCTGGAACGTGGGCATCTCCGGTGGACTGTTCGGCCTGTTCAACCTGGAAGCCGACTCGTTCGACCTGATCAACGCCGACTACACGGTGGGCATGCCACTGACTTGGCGCCAGGGCAACACCAGCGGCCGGCTGCGCCTGTATCACCAGAGTTCGCACCTGGGCGACGAGTTCCTGCTCAACGCCGCGCCGGAACGCGTCAACCTGAGCTTCGAGGCGCTGGAGGGCCTGATCGCCTACGACCTGACGCCGTTTCGCATCTACGGCGGGGGCGAAGTGCTGCTGCACCGGGAGCCGGCCGACCTTGACCGGCTGATGGCGCACGCCGGCATCGAGTACTTCAGCGCAACGGCCACCACGCTGGTGCCGGGGCTGCGCGGGCGTCCGTTCGCGGGCCTCGACCTGAAGTCCTACGCCGAACACGACTGGTCCATCGATCGCAGCCTGAAGGTCGGCATGCAGTTCGACGCCCCACACTCGGATCACTTCCTGCGCCTGTCGATCGATGGCTACCGCGGGTATTCGCCGCACGGGCAGTTCTATGACGACCGCATCTCGTACCTGGGCCTTGGCGTGATGTTCGGGATCTGACCGACGCCTGCCGCAGATAGCCGGCCGGGGCGCTTGAAAAGCTCCGGCCAACCCACACCTTCTGCATCGTAGCGGGCACCGGTACGCCCGCTCCAACGGACAGGAGGTTTTCCATGAGTATTGTCAGACATCAGCCTCACGGACTGCTGGGCGAGCTGCAGCGCGAAATGGAGCGCCTGTTCAGCGCCAGCCCGCTGCGCGAGGACGGCGCCGCGAGCCTGTCCGGCAGCGACTGGTCGCCGGCCGTGGACGTGCGCGAGGAAGCCGACCGCTACCTGGTGTGTGTCGATCTGCCGGGCGTGCCGCCCGATGCGGTCGACATCAACCTCGAACAGGGTGTGCTGACCATCACCGGCGAGCGGCCGGCGATTGCGCCCGACGAGGCCGCCGGTTACCGGCGTGCGGAGCGGCCACGCGGGCGCTTCGTGCGCCGCTTCAGCGTGCCCGAGTCGGTCGACGTGGAGCAGGTCGCCGCGCATGCCCAGGACGGCGTGCTGCAGGTGTCGATCCCCAAGCTCGCCAAGGTCATGGCACGCCGCATCCCGGTCAGCGCCTGAGCCCGACTACACTGGCCTACCCGCCGACGACGGCGCCCGACCGGCTCTCGGCGGGCAGGCTTTCCCCATTCCCGAGTGGCGATGGAATACAAGGATTACTACAAGACCCTGGGCGTGGCGCGCGACGCCAGCACCGAGGACATCAAGCGCGCCTACCGCAAGCTGGCGCGCAAATATCACCCGGACGTCAGCAAGGAGGCGAACGCCGAGAACCGCTTCAAGGACGTGGCCGAAGCCTACGAGGTACTCAAGGACGCCAACAAGCGCGCCGCCTACGACCAGCTGGGCAGCAACTGGCAGGCCGGCCAGGGCTTCTCGCCCCCGCCGGGCTGGCGTGGCGGCGAGGGTTTCGAGTTTCGCAGTAGCGGCGGTGGCGCCGGCTTCAGCGATTTTTTCGACAGCCTGTTCGGGCGTGGCTTTGCCGGCGGACACGGCCCGCAGCACCGGCCAGCACGCGGCGAGGACCAACAGGCGCGGGTACAGATCACGCTCGAGGACGCCTTTCACGGCAGCAGTCGGGCGGTTAACCTGAGCCAGCCCGGCGGGCGCAGCCGCGCGCTCGAAGTGCGAATCCCCAAGGGCGTGCGCGCCGGTCAGCGTATTCGCCTCGCCGGTCAGGGCAGCAACGGCGGTGATCTGTATCTGGAAATCGAGTTCGCGCCGCACCGGCTGTATCGCCTGGAGGGCGCTGACCTGTACCTGGACCTGCCGATCACGCCCTGGGAAGCGGCGCTGGGCGCCACGGTCAAGGTGCCGACGCTGGGCGGCACGGTCGAGCTGAACATACCGGCCGGCTCGCAAAGCGGCGACAAGCTGCGCCTGCGCGGCCGCGGCCTGCCGACGACGCCAACGCCGGGCGATCAATACGTGGTGCTCAAGATGGTGACCCCGCCGGCATTGACCGACGCCGCGCGCGAGCTGTACCAACGCCTGGCGAGCGAATTGCCGCTCGACCCGCGCCGGGCACTGTTTCCCTAGCTGCCGGCTCTCACGAAGCCGGACGCTGCCAGAGCACGTCCGGCACCCCGACGGCGCGGTTCAGGCTGCGCGACATCACGAACAGCAGGTCCGAGAGGCGGTTGAGGTAACGCAGCGCCGGACCGTTGACCGGCTCCTGCGCCTGCAGCGTCACCACCCGCCGTTCGGCGCGGCGGCACACCGTGCGTGCCAGGTGGCACACCGCGGCGGCCGGACTGCCGCCCGGCAGGATGAAATCGGCCAGCGGTTCCAGGTCGTCGTTGAGCCGGTCCAGCCACTGCTCCAGCGACGTGACATGAGCGTCGCTGATGATGGTGTGACCGGGAATGCACAGCTCACCGCCCAGGTCAAACAGCCGGTGCTGGATTTCGCTCAGCCAGCTGTCCATCGGCCCGGGCAGCGCATGCGTGCGCAGCATGCCGACCACGCTGTTGAGCTCGTCGACCGTGCCGTAGGCCTCGACCCGGGCGGCATCCTTGGCCACCCGCGAGCCGTCACCGAGGCCGGTGCTGCCCTGGTCGCCGGTACGCGTGTAGATGCGGGTCAGGCGCTTGCCCATGCGACCTTGCCCGGAGCGGTCAGGCGGCGGCCTGGGTGCGGCCGCCGCGGATCAGTCCATGCGCCAAGCGCCAGTCCGGCGCTGCTGTAGAGGAACGCCTGCGCCAGATAGCCCGGCAGGTAGGTAGCCACGCGCAGGGCGAAGTCGATCGCGCTGAGGTCTGCGACGGCTTCGGAGAAGGCATAGAAACCGACGTTCGAGATCACGAAAAAGACCACGACGCCACTGGCCAGCAAGCCCGCGCTGCGCAGCAGCCCGGCGGTCGACTGCAGGGCGCCGGTGGACCGGCGACCGGCCAGCCACAGGGCACCATAGGCCGGGGCCAGCAAGGCGTAGCCTGGCGTGATGCACCAGGCGCTGGTGCCGGCCTGCACAGCCAGAAAATCCACCAACCCCGCCGTTGCAAGAAACAGCGCCAGCCATCCGGCCCGGCGCAGGAACAGGCCGCCCAGGAAAAACGCCGCCAGGGTGGCATCACCCGGTCCCAGCAGGGAGGTGAAATGGTGGCTGCGTGTGGCGGCCATGACGGCCAGCAGGGCAATGGCAATCAGGCCGGACGGGGCAATGCGGATCATTCGAACGGTCTCCGTGGATAAGGTTGACCGGCTCGCGCCGGTCAACGGCAAGCTTACGAGAAAAGCGCAGCAAAGGTCGCGCGTCAGGGCAGGTGCAGCGGCGGTTGGCCGGCGCGCTCGCGCATCATGCTGATGGCAGCGCGCACCTTCGGGCGCGATACCAGCCAACGCTCCAGGCGGTATTTGCCCGGCAGGTTCAGCAACGCGAATGCCGCCAGCACCGTGACTACCCCGGGGCCGGGCAGCACCATCATGGCCAGCCCAGCCACCAGCAGCACGGCGCCCAGCAGGTTCTTGAAGATCAGCAGGGCGTAGCGCATGAGCCAGTGACCGCTGTGCGCCCGCGGCGGGCGGCGCTCACGGTAGAAGTAATCCTGCGGCAGGCGGGCTACCAACAGTGGCAACAGCGCCGCCGTGGCCAGCAGCGTCAACAGCGACACTGGCGTCGCCCATGCCAGCCAGCGCGGATCGACACCAAACAGCCCGAGCAGCCGGGTGACCAGGCTCTGGATGGCGTCGATCATGAATGCGGCGTCCGGGCCTGCGCCAGCCGCGCCGGCGTGCCGACGTCCAGCCACGTACCGGCATAGCGTTCGCCACGCAGCTGCCCGGCGTCGGCCGCGGCGCGCAGCAGCGGAGTCAGACTGAATGCACCCTCGCCGGCGCCCTCCAGCAGGCGCGGATCAAGCACGCTCAGCCCGGCAAAGGTCAGCATCGGCTCACCCTGGTTGGCCAGCCGGCCATCGGAGCACAGGGCGAAGTCGCCGGCCGGGTTGTGGGCCGGGTTGTCTACCAGCACCAGGTGTGCCTGTCCGACAAGCGGGCGGCGCAACCGTGCAAACGGGTAATCACTGCGCACATCGGCATTGACAAGCAAAAACGGCGCCGTGCCCAGCAGCGGCAACGCGCGCTTGACGCCGCCTCCGGTGCCGAGTGGGCCATCCGGCTCGCGCGAGTAGGCGATCCGCGCGCCAAACCGGCTGCCATCACCCAGCGCCGCCTCGATCAGCTCGCCAAGGTACGCCACGTTCACGACCAGGTCGGCAAAGCCCGCTGTGACCAGCGACTCCACCAGGTGCACGATCAAAGGCTTGCCGTCCACGTCCAGCAGCGGCTTGGGCAGGTCGCGCGTCAGCTCGCCCATGCGCGTGCCAAGACCGGCGGCCAGAAGCATCGCCTTCACGCCCCAGCCCGCGCGTGCAGATCGACCAGCAGTCGCGCCACCGGCGCCAACGCGGGCGTGCGCGAGGCCGCGGCCTCGATATAGCCGACGAAGCGCGGCGCTTCGGTCAGGTAGCGCGGCTTGCCGTCGCGGTAGTTAAGGCGCGCGAAGATACCGAGCACCTTCAGGTGCCGCTGCGTGCCCATGAAATCGCAATCGGTTTGGAACCGCTCGAAGCTGGCCGGCACACCGACGTCGGCAGCGCGCGCCTGCTGCCAGTATTCGAACAGCCACTGCTCCTCCAGCCGGTATGGCCATGACAGGAAGGCATCGCGCAGCAGGCTGCTCACGTCGTAACTGACGGGGCCGTAGACGGCATCCTGAAAATCCAGCACGCCGGGGCCATCGGTGCCCGGCATCAGGTTGCGGGGCATGTAGTCGCGGTGCACGAATACCTGGCTTTGCGCCAAGGCGCGCTCGATCAGCAGCTCGCGCAGCGCCTGCCAGGTGGCGGTCTGCGCGGGCGTGAACTCCAGACCCAGATGCCGGGCCACGTACCAGTCCGGGAACAGGTCCAGTTCGCGGCCAAGCAAGACCGCATCGTAGGGCGGCAGCACGTCCGGTCGGCTGGACGCCTGCCAACGCACCAGGGCGCCGATCGCGTCCGCCATCAGCGCATTGGCGTTTCGTTCGCCGATGACTTCCAGGTACGTATGCCGGCCAAGGTCGCTCAGCAGCAGGAAGCCGCGCTCGACATCCGCTGCCAGAACCTGCGGCGCGTTCAGGCCCGCCGCGTGCAGCAGACCGGCCACGTGGACGAACGGCCGGCAGTCCTCCTGCGGCGGCGGCGCGTCCATGGCAATCAGCGTCCCGCCAGAATGAAACACGCGGAAATAGCGCCGAAAGCTGGCGTCCGCCGAGGCCGGCTCCAGCGTGAATCCGGCCAGTCTTTGGGCCAGCCAGGCACTGAGCGCGGCAAGACGGGGATCAGAGGCTGCAGAAACGGGCACGAACAGGCCAGGTGGCGAAGTGGTCAGCATTCTAGCCATTTGTCGCCTCCGGTGCCGGCGCAGGTTAGACGGTGCCGGAAGCGCCCGCCTATAATCGCGTCCCCGGACCACGCAGACCGGGCATGTACCCACGCCGGGGTAGCTCAGTCGGTAGAGCAACTGATTCGTAATCAGTAGGTCGGAGGTTCGATTCCTCTCCTCGGCACCATTCTTCGGCACCTTGCAGGCCGCGGATCGAACCATCCGGCGGCCGCTTGCGGTTCGCGCACCGGCATTCGAATCTCCGGGTTGTTCGCCCACGGTGTCGGCCCGCCTCGGTCCTTCAGGTCAGATATCCTCCGGCCGCTTGCGGTCACCGGCGCGCCATTTGCAGGCCACCCCACGGTTCAGCGCCCGGATATCCCGCGCGCTCCCCTGGCAACTGGAGTCGGCGTCGAAGGCGCAATCGCCGAGCATCGATTCAAAAGCAACATTCGGAGTGCCCGGTTTTCAGGCAACGGCTACCGTCCTAGTGCCCGCCCTGAAACCACAGTAATCCACCATGAACAGGGCCATCGCCACGGCAGACCGCGCCGCCGCCATCCGGAGCGATCCGCGCTGGCCTGCGGTCATCGCTCGCGATCCAGCCGCCGATGGCAGCTTTTTCTACTCGGTCAAAACCACCGGTGTTTTCTGCCGGCCCTCCTGCGCCGCTCGGTTGGCGCGACCCGAGAATGTGCAGTTCCACCTCACGGCGACGGACGCGCTGCGCGCGGGTTTTCGCCCCTGCAAGCGCTGCAAGCCGGACCAGGCGCCCTTGGCGGTGCGGCACGCGGCCCTGGTGACCGAGCTGTGCCGCTTCATTGAGCAAGCGGAACAGGCGCCAAGCCTGCACCAGCTGGCGAAACATGCCGGGCTCAGCAACTACCATCTGCATCGCATTTTCAAGGCCGTCACCGGCGTGACGCCGAGGGTTTACGCGGCGGCGCATCGACCTGGCCGCGTGCGCGGCGCGCTGAACCGCAGCAGCACGGTCACCGAGGCCATCTACGGCGCCGGCTACAACTCCAGCGGGCGCTTCTACGAGCAATCGAACCGGCTCCTGGGGATGACGCCCACCGACTACCGCGGCGGCGGCGCGAATACGCAAATACGTTTCGCCATCGGCCAGTGCGCGCTGGGGGCGATTCTGGTGGCAGCCAGTGCGCGCGGCGTGTGCGCCATTTTCATGGGCGACGATCCGGATGCGCTGGCGCGCGACCTGCAGGACTGTTTCCCGCGCGCCTCATTGGTCGGCGGCGATGCGGATTTCGAGCAACTCGTGGCCCGGGTGGTGGGCTTCGTGGAGGCGCCGCGCCTGGGCCTCGACCTGCCGCTGGACATCCGCGGCACGGCGTTTCAGCAGCGCGTCTGGCAGGCATTGCTGGCAATCCCGCCCGGCAGTTCGATCACTTATACCGACCTTGCTCAACGCATCGGCGCGCCACGGGCGGTCCGGGCAGTGGCCGGGGCCTGCGCCGCCAACGTGCTGGCAGTGGCGATTCCCTGCCACCGCCTCGTGCGCATCGATGGCGGCCTGGCCGGCTATCGCTGGGGCGTGGCACGCAAGCGCGCGCTGCTCGACCAGGAGGCGCGGCAATCCGAGTTACCCGACAATCGGCGATGACGAATGCCGGGCCACGACATGGACAATCGTCGGGGTCAGTTCTCCCCCTGGCGCACCTTGGTGGCAGCGCATCTGTGGCCGGTACCGGACGAATTTCTGCCTGCCCCCAACTCGCGCGGGCAATAAGTAAAAAAGCCGGGACAGGCCCGGCTTTTTTACTGCAACCTTCGCCCCGCGCTCAGTCGGCCGCGGCATTCGCCTCGCCGGCCGGTCGGTCGACCAGTTCAACGTACGCCATGGGCGCCGCATCACCGGGACGGAAGCCACACTTGAGAATCCGCAGATAACCGCCCGGACGTGCCGCGTAGCGCGGGCCAAGCTCGCCGAACAGTTTGCTGACAGCCTCCTTGTCACGCAGGCGGGCGAACACCAGGCGGCGATTGGCCACCGAGTCGACCTTGGCGCGCGTGATCAGGGGCTCGATCACCCGCCGCAGCTCCTTGGCCTTGGGCAAGGTGGTACGGATCAATTCTTCCTGCACCAGGGCAGCGGTCATGTTCTTGAACATCGCCACCCGGTGGCTGCTGTTACGGCCCAGCTTTCGGCCGATCTTTCTGTGTCGCATGTCTGTAAAACCTCGTCGCGTTCAACGCCGGCGTCAGGAAATCATCTCGGTCGGCCGCGGCAGATTGGCCGGCGGCCAATCCTCCAGGCGCATCCCCAGCGACAGGCCGTGGCGGGCCAGGATTTCCTTGATTTCGTTCAGTGATTTCTTGCCAAGATTCGGCGTGCGCAGCAAGTCCGCCTCGGTACGCTGGATCAGGTCGCCGATGAAATGGATGTTCTCGGCCTTGAGGCAATTCGCGGAGCGCACGGTCAGTTCGAGTTCTTCCACCGGCTGCACCAGAATCGGGTCGATGTCGCCCACCATCTCTCGGCCCTGGCCGGGCGCGGAGCCGCCACGCAACTCGACAAACACGGCGAACTGCTCGTACAGAATCGAGGCCGCGCGCCGGATGGCTTCTTCCGGATCAATGGTGCCGTTCGACTCGATGTCGATGATCAGCTTGTCCAGGTCCGTGCGCTGCTCGACACGCGCCGCCTCGACGCTGTAGCTGACCTGGCGCACCGGGCTGTACAGGGCGTCCAGACGCAGCGTGCCGATGGACGGGACTTCCTCGCCCTCGTCGGCAACCGCTGCCGGCTGATAGCCACGCCCGACCCGCACAGTGAGCGTCATGTCGAGCTTGCCGGCCGCCATCAAGGTGGCCAGATACACGTCCTTGTTGACCACCTCGACGTCGTGGCTGACCTCGATGTCGGCCGCCGTGACCACGCCGGGGCCCTTCTTAGTCAGGCGGACCGTAGCCTCATCCCGACCACTCAGTCGCACGGCGACGCCCTTGAGATTCAGCAACAGCTCGATGACGTCTTCCTGCATGCCCTCCAGGGTAGTGAACTCGTGCAGGGCGCCTTCGATCTGCACCTCGGTGATGGCCGCGCCGGGCAGCGAGGACAGCATGACCCGCCGCAGGGCATTGCCCAGCGTGTGGCCGAAGCCGCGCTCCAGCGGTTCCAGGGTGACCTTGGAATGCACCGGCGAGAGGCGCTCGACCTTGACCAGCTTGGGCTTCAGAAACTCGTACACGGATGACTGCATGGTGGACACGCTCGCTGCGTTGGCTATTGCCGATGACGGACTGGCGACTGGCTGACCGCGCTTCGCACGGCCGCCGCGGTCTGCTACTCAGACGCGACGCTTCTTGGGCGGCCGACAGCCGTTGTGCGGGATCGGCGTCACGTCGGTGATGCTCAGGATCTTGAACCCGCCGTTGTTCAGGGACCGCACCGCCGAATCGCGACCCGGCCCGGGACCGTTGACCACCACGTCCAGCGTCTTGACGCCGAATTCCTGCGCCTTGGTGCCGGCCTTGTCGGCGGCCACCTGGGCCGCGAACGGCGTGCTCTTGCGCGAACCCTTGAAGCCACAGGAGCCGGCCGTGGCCCACGACAGGGCGTTGCCCTGGCGGTCGGTGATGGTGATGATGGTGTTGTTGAACGAGGCGTGCACGTGCGCCACGCCTTCCGAAACGTTCTTCTTGACGCGCTTGCGCGTCTTGCTGGTGTTGGGCTTGGCCATGAGGCGATCCTGTTAGCGATTACTTGCGAATGGGCTTGCGCGGACCCTTGCGGGTGCGGGCGTTGGTACGGGTGCGCTGACCGCGCACCGGCAGACCCCGGCGGTGACGTAGCCCGCGATACGTGCCCAGGTCCATCAGGCGCTTGATGTTGATCTGAAGCTCACGCCGCAGGTCGCCCTCGACCGTCAGCTTGCCGACTTCGCGGCGCAGCGCCTCGACTTCCGCCTCGTTCAGATCCCGGATACGCCGTGCCGGCTCGATCTGCGCCGCGGCGCAAATCTCCAGCGCACGGGTCGCGCCCACGCCATAAATCGACGTCAGGGCAACGCGTGCGTGCTTGTTGTCGGGAATGTTGATACCAGCAATACGAGCCATTTACCGAACTCCAGAATTCCTTTGCGGCCGACGCGGCCGACTCAACCCTGCCGCTGCTTGTGCCGGGCTTCGACACAAATGACGCGTACAACGCCCTTGCGCCGAATGATCTTGCAATTGCGGCAAAGCTTCTTGACCGATGCGCGAACTTTCACTGTCGTGACTCCAAAACTAACGGGCGCCGAACAAACCGCCGGTGCCGCGACCCTTCAGGTTGGCCTTCTTCATAAGGCCCTCGTACTGATGGCTCATGACGTGGGTCTGCACCTGCGCCATGAAATCCATGATCGTAATGACCACGATCAGCAGTGACGTCCCACCGAAATAGAACGGTACATTCCAGTAAACGATCATGAACTCCGGCAGCAGGCACACCAGCGCGATGTACGCCGCGCCCGCAACCGTCAGGCGCGTCACCACGCCATCGATGTAGCGGGCCGTCTGCTCACCGGGCCGCACGCCGGGCAAAAATGCGCCGGAACGCTTCAGGTTGTCCGCCGTGTCCTTCGGATTGAAGACCACGGCGGTATAGAAAAAGCAAAAGAACACGATACCGGCGGCATACAGCAGCACGTACAGTGGCTGACCCGGCGACAGGGCTGTGGTCACATGCCGCAACCAGGACAGAGCGTTGTCGCCACTGCCGGCCCAGCTGGCCAGCGTCGACGGAAACAGCAGAATGCTGGACGCAAAAATCGCCGGAATCACGCCCGCCATGTTCAGTTTCAGCGGCAGGTGGCTGGTCTGCGCCGCGTACATGCGCTGCCCCTGCTGACGCTGCGCGTAATTGACCGTTATGCGTCGCTGGCCGCGCTCGACGAACACCACGAACGCCGTCACGCCCAGAATCACCAGCAACAGCAACAGCACCACCGCACCGCCGATCTCGCCGGTGCTGACCAGCTCGAGCGTGCCACCGAAGGCGCCCGGCAATCCGGCCACGATACCGGCGAAAATCAGCAGCGAGATGCCGTTGCCGATACCCCGTTCCGTTACCTGCTCGCCCAGCCACAGCAGAAACATGCTGCCCGCCACCAGGGTCGATATGGCGATCAACCGAAAACCGAAGCCCGGATCGATGACCACCGACATCCCGCCCGCGGTCTGGCTCTCCAGCGCAATCGCTATGCCGAGCGCCTGGAACGTTGCCAATACCACCGTTCCATAACGCGTGTACTGCGTCAGCTTGCGGCGCCCTGCGGCGCCCTCCTTCTTCAACTCTTCGAGCTTCGGCAGCACACTGCTGAGCAGCTGCACGATGATCGACGCCGAAATGTAGGGCATCACGCCGAGCGCGAAAATCGATAGCCGCTCCAGCGCGCCGCCCGAGAACATGTTGAACATGTCCAGCACCGTTCCGCGCTGGGCCTCGAACATGGCGGCCAGCGCCTGCGGGTTGATGCCCGGCACCGGCACGTGCGCCCCCAGGCGAAACACCAGCAGCGCGCCGATGACGAACAGCATCCGCCGCCGCAGCTCGGCGAACTTGCCGAGCCCGCCGAGCATGGCCGGATTGGCGGCGCGCGTAGCCATCAGGCTTCTTCTATGCTCCCGCCGGCCTGCTCGATGACGGCCCGGGCACCGGCGGTAGCTGCCACGCCCTTGAGGCGCACCGGCCCGGCCAGCTCACCGGACACGATGACCTTGGCCCGCTTGGCGCCCTTGGGCACGATGCCGGCCACCTTGAGCGCGTCCAGGTCGATGACCTCGGCCTTGACCAGATGCAGCTCGGACAACCGCACCTCGGCGCTGTCGCCCAGGGTGCGCGAATTGAAACCGCGCTTTGGCAGGCGACGCTGCAGCGGCATCTGGCCGCCTTCGAAGCCGACCTTGTGATAGCCGCCGGCACGCGCGTGCTGGCCCTTGTGACCGCGACCGGCGGTCTTGCCAAGCCCGGAGCCGATACCGCGCCCCACACGCCGACGCGCCGTGCGCGAACCTTCGGCTGCTTTGAGGGTGTCAAGACGCATCAGACTTCCTCCACCTTGAGCAGGTAGCTGACCTTGCGAATCATGCCGCGCACGGCCGGGGTGTCTTCCAGCTCGCGCTGGCTGCCGATCCGGCGCAGGCCAAGGCCGGTAACACAGGCATCGTGCACCCGGCCACGGCCGGAGCGGCTGCGCACCAGGGTGACGCGCACTTTCTTGGTTGTGTTGCTGTTCATGCCCGCAGGTCTTCCACGTTGAGGCCGCGGCGCATGGCGATGGCGTCTGGCGATTCCATGCCGACCAAACCGGCGATGGTGGCCATCACGACGTTCACTGGGTTGCTGCTGCCGATGCACTTGGCCAGCACGTCGCGCACGCCCAGCGCCTCGAACACGGCGCGCATGGCGCCGCCGGCGATGATGCCCGTGCCCTCGGAAGCCGGCTGCATGTACACCTTGGCCGCGCCGTGACGGGCGGTGATCGGGTAATACAGGGTGCCGCCATTGAGTGGCACCCGCACCATGTCCCGCCGCGCGGCGTCCATGGCTTTCTGGATGGCGACCGGCACTTCGCGGGCCTTGCCCTGCCCGAAGCCGACCCGCCCATCCCCGTCGCCGACCACGGTCAGCGCAGCAAAGCCGAATTGGCGCCCGCCCTTGACCACCTTGGCCACGCGGCGGACGTTGATCAGCTTCTGGATGTCGTTGGTTTCGTATGTTTGTTCAGCTCGGGCCATGACCAGCTCCTAGAATTGCAGACCGGCTTCGCGGGCGGCATCCGCCAGAGCCTTCACGCGGCCGTGATACATGAACCCGCTGCGGTCGAACGCAACCTTTAGCACGCCCGCCTGCTGGGCACGCTCGGCCACCACCCGGCCGATCAGGCGCGCCGCCTCGACGTTGCCGGTGTGACCAAGCTGCTCGGCCAGCGCCTTCTCGAGCGTGCTCGCCGCCGCCAGCACACGACCGCCGCTGGCGTCGATAACCTGCGCGTAGGTGTGCTGCGGCGTGCGGTGAATGCACAGCCGCGTCACGCCCAGCTTCCGAATCTGCGCCCGTGTGGCGCGTCCGCGCCGCAGACGCTTGACCTTCTTTTCCATTGCCCGATTTACCTGCTGTTACCGACTACTTTTTCTTCTTGGTCTCTTTACGGACCACGACTTCGTCGGAGTATCGAATTCCCTTGCCCTTGTACGGCTCCGGCGGACGCACGGCGCGAATATTGGCCGCCAGCTGGCCGACGCGCTGACGATCGGCGCCGCGCACCACGACCTGCGTCTGGGTCGGCGTTTCCACCTGCAAACCTTCCGGCACCGCCATCTCAACCGGGTGCGAGTAGCCCACGGCGATGCTCAGCACTGGCCCCTTCATCTGCACGCGATAGCCGACGCCGACCAGGTCCAGCGTGCGCGCAAAACCTTCACTGCAGCCCTTGACCATGTTGCTGATCAGGGCCCGCGCAGTGCCGGCCTGCGCCCAGGCCGCGGTCGTTTCCTCACGCACGCCGATGCGCAGCGTGCCGGCGTCGTTTGAAACTTCGACATCGCGGTGCAAGGCCTGCGAGAGGCTGCCCTTGGCGCCCTTCACCTGCACATGATCGGCGGACACCACCACCTCGACGCCCTTGGGCAGGGGGATGGGATTTTTGGCAACTCTAGACATGGGAGCTTTCCGTCAGGAAACCAGGCACAACACTTCGCCGCCGACACCTGCGCGACGCGCCGCCCGGTCGGACATCACGCCCTGCGGCGTGGACACAATGGCAACACCGAAGCCGCCGAGCACGCGCGGCAGTTCGTCCTTGCCGCGGTACATGCGCAGCCCGGGTCGGCTGGCCCGTCGCAGGCTGCGGATGGCCGGCTTGCCTTCGGCGTACTTGAGGCTCACGGTCAGAACCAGCCTGCCGTCGCTCTCGGCAACCGAAAAGCCGCTGATGAAACCCTCGCTCTTGAGCACTTCGGCCACGGCGATCTTCATTTTCGAAGACGGCATGACGACTTCCGCGTAACGCCGCGCCAGTGCATTACGCACCCGCGTGAGCATGTCGGCGATCGGATCCATGATGGTCATATGCTTTTTCCGCCTTACCAGCTGGCCTTGACCATGCCCGGCACATCGCCGCGCATGGATGCTTCGCGCAGCTTGTTGCGCCCGAGGCCGAATTTCTTGTACACGCCATGCGCCCGGCCAGTGGCCTGGCAGCGGCTGACCAGCCGCACCGGACTGGCGTCACGCGGCAACTTTTGCAGCGCCAGCTGCGCGGCGTAACGCTGCTCGTCGGACAGGTTCACGTTCACCGCCGCGGCCTTCAGCTCGGCGCGGCGCGCAGCGTACTTGCGCACCAGCGCGGCGCGCTTTTCGTTGCGATTGATTACGGATGTCTTGGCCACAGCTGTGTCCTCAGCCCCGGAAGGGAAAGTTGAATGCGGTCAGCAGCGCCCGACCGTGCTCGTCATTGATCGCCGTGGTGCTGATCGACACATCCATGCCGCGAATCTTGTCGACCTTGTCGAAATCGATCTCAGGAAAAATGATCTGTTCGGTCAGGCCCATGTTGTAGTTCCCACGGCCGTCGAAGCCACGCGGCGACAGGCCGCGAAAATCGCGGATGCGCGGCGCCGCCACGGTGATGAAGCGATCCAGGAACTCGTACATGCGCGCCCGGCGCAGGGTCACCTTGCAGCCGATTGGCCAGCCCTCGCGAATCTTGAAGCTCGCCACCGCCTTGCGTGCCTTGGTGACCTGCGGCTTCTGGCCGCTGATCAGGGTCATGTCGGCGACGGCGGCGTCGAGCGCCTTCTTGTCGGCCGCGGCCTCGCCGACACCCATGTTCAGCGTGACCTTCAGAAGCTTGGGCACCGCCATCACGTTGGCGATACCCAGTTCCTCTCGCAGTCGTGCCACGACCACGTCCTTGTAATATTGTTCCAGCCTTGTCATGTGCACCGGCCGACCTTAGTCGACCACCTCGCCGTTGGATTTGGTAAAGCGCACCTTGCGCCCGTCTTCGAGCACCCGAAAGCCGATTCGGTCGGCGCGCTGGGTGGCCTTGTTGAAATAGGCGACATTGGACACCTGCAGCGGCATTTCCTTGTCCAGGATGCCGCCCTGCTGCCCGCTCATCGGGTTCGGCTTGACGTGCTTCTTGACCACGTTCACGCCTTCGACGACCACCTTGTCGGCCGCCACCATGCGCACCACCTGGCCGCGCTTGCCCTTGTCCCGCCCGGTGATGACGATGACCTCGTCGCCTCGCTTGATCTTGCGCATGCGTGATCCCTCAGAGCACTTCCGGTGCCAGCGACACCAGACGCATGAACTGCTCGGTACGCAACTCGCGCGTCACCGGCCCGAAGATGCGCGTACCGATCGGCGCACCCTGATTGTTGAGCAACACCACGGCGTTGCTGTCGAAGCGGATCTTGGAACCGTCCGCGCGCCGCACACCATGCACGGTGCGCACCACCACGGCGCGGTAGACCTCGCCCTTCTTGACCTTGCCGCGCGGAATGGCGTCCTTGATGCTCACGCGGATCACGTCACCGACGCCGGCATAACGCCGCTTGGACCCACCCAGCACCTTGATGCACATCACGCGCCGCGCGCCACTGTTGTCGGCCACATCGAGGTGGCTTTGCATCTGAATCATGACCGTCTCCGCTTGGCTGGCGCGCTCAACCGCCGACCCGCTCGATGACCTCGACCAGACGCCAGGTCTTGGTCTTGGACAGCGGCCGGCATTCCTCGATCCGCACCAGATCACCGATGCGGCACTCGTTGCCGGCATCGTGGGCGTGGAACTTGGTCGAACGACGCAGGTATTTCTTGTAGATCGGGTGTTGCTCGCGGGTTTCCACCAGCACGCTGATGGACTTCTCCATCTTGTCGCTCACCACCCGGCCGACCACCGTGCGGCCACTTACTGTTTCTTCCGTCATGCGCTTGCCTGCGAAGCCTGTTCTTTCAGAAGGGTCTTGATTTGCGCCACTTCGCGCCGCAAGGCACGGAAACGTGACGGCTGCGCCAGCTGACCGGTCGCACGCTGTACCCGCAGATTCAGGTGCTCGCGGTGCAGCTCGATCAGCTTCTTGTTCAGTTCGGCGGCCGACTTGCCGCGCAGTTCAGCGAGCTTCATGCCGTCAGCCCCCGCTTCACGAAGGTGGTGCGTACCGACAGCTTGGCGGCGGCCAACGCCATCGCCTCGCGGGCGACGGCTTCGTCGACACCTTCCATTTCGTACAGCACCTTGCCGGGCTGGATCTCGGCGACCCAGTACTCGACCGCGCCCTTGCCCTTGCCCATGCGGACTTCGAGCGGCTTTTTGGAGATCGGCTTGTCGGGGAAGATGCGGATCCAGATCTTCCCGCCGCGACGCACGTGCCGGCTGATGGCCCGCCGCGCAGCCTCGATCTGCCGGGCGGTAATCCGCCCACGGCTGACCGCCTTGAGGCCGAACTCGCCGAAGCTGACGGCGTTGCCGACCAGGGCCAGACCCCGGTTACGACCCTTGAACTGTTTGCGGAATTTCGTCCGCTTAGGCTGCAACATGGTGCTTTCCTGTTATCTCAGGCGCCCGGTGCGTGAGCGCCGTCGGCGCCCTCGGGACCGTCGCCCTTATAAATCCAGACCTTGACGCCAATGATCCCGTAGGTGGTCTTGGCCTCGGCGGTGCCGTAATCGATGTTGGCCCGGAAGGTGTGCAGCGGCACCCGACCCTCGCGATACCACTCGCTGCGCGCGATCTCGGCGCCGTTCAGACGGCCGCCGACGTTGATGCGGATGCCCTGCGCGTGCAGGCGCATGGCATTGGTCACCGCCCGGCGCATGGCGCGGCGGAACATGATGCGCCGCTCCAGCTGCTGGGCCACGCTCTCGGCCACCAGGTAGGCGTCCAGCTCCGGGCGGCGGATTTCCTCGACACTGATGTGCACCGGGATGCCCATCCGCTCGCCAACCAGCCGACGCAGCTTCTCGATGTCATCGCCTTTCTTGCCGATGACGATGCCCGGACGCGCGGTGTGAATGATCACGCGCGCGTTCTGTGCCGGGCGCTCGATCTCGATGCGGCTCACCGACGCGTGCGCCAGGTGCTTGCGCAACAGGGCCCGCACGGCGATGTCGGCGTTCAGGTTCTGCGCGAAGGCGCGGCCCTGCGCGTACCAGCGCGAATTATGGTCCTTGACGACGCCCAGTCGGATGCCGGTCGGGTGAACTTTCTGTCCCATGTGGGTTAGCCCTTGGCCTTTTTCTGGTCGCTGACGACGACCTTGATGTGACAGGTACGCTTCGTGATCCGGTTGCCGCGACCGCGCGCGCGGGCATGGAAGCGCTTCATCGACGGTCCCTCGTCCACGCACACGGCTGCGATCCGCAGCTCGTCCACGTCGGCGCCATTGTTGTGCTCGGCGTTGGCGATCGCCGACTCGACCACTTTCTTGACCAGGTGGGCCGCCTTCTTGGTGCTGTGCAGCAGCAGCTGCAGCGCCTTGTCGACCGGCATGCCACGCACCTGGTCGGCCACCAACCGTCCCTTCTGGGCGGAAATGTGCGCATTGCGCATCAAAGCAAAGGTTTCCATGACTGCCTCAGCGCGTCTTGCGGTCGGCCACGTGGCCGCGGTAGGTGCGCGTGGGCACGAACTCGCCCAGCTTGTGGCCGACCATGTTTTCGTTGACCACGACCGGCACGTGCTGGCGACCGTTGTGCACGGCAAAGGTCAGCCCGACCATGTCCGGCAGCACGGTGGAACGCCGCGACCAGGTCTTGATCGGCTTGCGGCTGCCGCCGCTGGCGACTATCTGTTCGACCTTCTGCATCAGATGCAGATCGACGAACGGTCCCTTCTTTACGGATCTTGGCACGAGTCTGGCTCCGTCCTGTCCTTACTTGACGCTGCGCCGGCGCACGATCTGGCCGCTGGTACGCTTGTTCTTGCGGGTCTTGTAACCCTTGGTCGGCACGCCCCAGGGCGAAACCGGATGGCGACCACCGGAGGTGCGCCCCTCACCACCGCCGTGCGGATGGTCGACCGGATTCATGGCCACACCGCGCACCGTCGGGCGGATGCCGCGCCAGCGGGTGGCGCCGGCCTTGCCGAGCGAGCGCAGCGAATGCTCGCCATTGCCTACCTCGCCGAGGGTCGCCCGGCAGTCGGCGGGCACGCGCCGAATCTCGCCGGACTTCAGGCGCAGCGTCACCGAATCGCCCTCGCGGGCCAGCAGCTGCACCGAAGTGCCGGCGCTTCGCGCCAGTTGGGCACCCTTGCCGACTTTCAGCTCCACACAGTGGACCGTGCTGCCGACCGGCACGTTTCGCAGCGGCAACGTGTTGCCCGCCTCGATCGGCGCCTGCACGCCCGACATCAGCTTGCTGCCGGCGCTCACGCCCTTGGGGGCGATGATGTAGCGACGCTCGCCATCGGCATACAGCAGCAGCGCCAGGTGCGCCGTGCGATTGGGATCGTACTCCAGGCGCTCGACACGGGCCGGAATGCCATCCTTGTCGCGGCGGAAATCGACAATGCGATAACGCTGCTTGTGGCCGCCGCCCTGATGCCGGGTGGTGATGCGGCCGTCGCTGTTGCGGCCACCGGTGCGCTGCTTGGCAACCACCAGCGGCGCATAGGGCGCGCCCTTGTGCAACTCCGGCGTGACCACGCTCACGACGAAGCGACGGCCCGGTGAGGTTGGTTTTCTCTTGACTACTGCCATGATGCTGTTCCGGCGTTCCTTGGGCGCCTATCAGGCAACCCCGGTGAAGTCGATGTCGTGCCCGGGAGCGAGCGTCACATAGCTCTTCTTCCAGTCCTTGCGATGTCCCTGGCGCTTGGGCTTGCCTTTCACGCGCAGAGTGCGCACGGCCTGCACCTTCACCGAGAAGGCGTGCTCGACCGCTGCGCGGATTTCGTCCTTGCTGGCGTCCAGCGCCACCTTGAACACGATCTGGCGGTGTTTTTCAGCAACCCGCGTTCCCTTCTCGGAAATGTGCGGGGCACGGATGATCTCGAACAGTTTCGCTTCGTTCACTGCAGCCACTCCTCGACGGCGCGCGCCGCATCGGCGGTCATCACGATCCGCTCGGCCCAGATCAGCGCCAGCGGATTCAAATCCTGTACCTCGCACGCCTCAACGCCGACCAGGTTGCGCGAGGCCAGCGCCAGCTCGGCCGTCAGTTCGTCAACCACCAGCAGCAAATGACCGGTCGGGATTTGCAGTTGTTCCAGGCGATCGACCAACGCACGGGTCTTGGGCGCTTCCAGCGGGAAGCCATCGACCAGCTGCAGGCGGCCGATACGAGCCAGCTCCGAGAAGATGCTGCGCATACCCGCGCGGTACATCTTCTTGTTCAGCTTCTGGCTGTAGTTCTCGCCGCCGGCCGGGAACACCTTGCCACCGCCGCGCCACAGCGGGCTGCGGATGCTGCCGGCGCGGGCCCGACCGCTGCCCTTCTGCTTCCACGGCTTGCGGCCACCGCCGCGCACTTCGGTGCGGGTTTTCTGCTTGGCATCGGCCTGGCGCGCATTGGCCATGAAGGCCACCACCAGCTGGTGCACCAGACCTTCGTTGAAGGGCCGATCGAACACGGCATCGGCAAGCACTACGCTGCCGCCGGCGCCTTCGATCGCGGTTACTGGCATTTCCATGTCACGCCCCTGCCTTCTTGCCGCTCACGATCAGCCGCACGATCAGCTCGCCACCCGTCGGTCCGGGCACCGCACCCTTTACCAGCAACAAACCGCGCTCGACATCCACCTTGACCACTTCCAGGTTGCGCTGTGTCCGCTGCACATCGCCGGCATGGCCAGCCATCTTCTTGCCCGGAAACACGCGGCCGGGCGTCTGGTTCTGACCGATGGAGCCCGGCGCGCGGTGCGACAGCGAGTTGCCGTGCGTGGCGTCACCGCCACGAAAACCCCAGCGCGCCACGGTGCCGGTGAAGCCGCGGCCGCGCGTCACGCCGGTCACGCTGACCATCTGACCTGCCTCGAACTGATCGGGAGCCAGGGTGTCGCCGACCGACAGTTCGTCACCAGCGCCTTCGGGCAGGCGGAACTCGGTCAGGCTGCGCCCGGGCTCAACCCCGGCCTTGGCGTAATGTCCGGCCAGCGCCTTGTCGACCAGCGCCGCGCGCTTGCTGCCGCGGGACACCTGCACGGCCCGATAGCCGTCCACCTCGGCGGTGCGCACCTGCACCACGCGATTGTTGGACACGTCGATCACCGTCACCGGCACACCGGCGCCTTCCGGCGTAAAAATTCGTGTCATGCCGCATTTGCGGCCTACCAAACCAATGGCCATGCCTGGTTTCCTTGCCTGTTATCCGAATCTGCCCGGGTGCAGCCCCACCGACGGCGGGGCATGCCCGAAGCCGTCAGGTGAGCTTGATATGCACGTCCACGCCAGCGGCCAGATCCAGATTCATCAGCGCATCCACCGTTTTCTCGGTCGGGTCGATGATGTCCATCAACCGCTTGTGGGTGCGAATCTCGAACTGATCGCGCGAATCCTTGTCCTTGTGCGGCGAGCGCAGCAGGGTAAAGCGTTCAATCTTCACCGGCAGCGGGATCGGCCCGTGCACGCGAGAGCCGGTGCGCTTGGCGGTGTCAACGATCTCGCGCGCCGATTTGTCGATCAGCTGATGCGAGAAGGATTTCAAACGAATGCGAATCTTCTGGCCGGCCATGGTGCTTACTCGATCACCTTGACGACCACGCCGGCGCCGACCGTGCGGCCGCCCTCGCGAATCGCAAACCGCAGGCCGTCGTCCATCGCGATCGGCGTGATCAGCGAAACCTGCAGGTTCACGTTGTCTCCGGGCATCACCATCTCGGTGCCCTCCGGCAGCTCACAGCTGCCGGTCACGTCGGTGGTCCGAAAGTAGAACTGTGGCCGGTAGCCCTTGAAGAACGGCGTGTGACGCCCGCCCTCTTCCTTGGACAGGATGTACACCTCGGCCTCGAACTTGGTGTGCGGTGTGATCGAGCCGGGCTTGCACAGCACTTGCCCACGCTCGACTTCGTCCCGCTTGGTGCCGCGCAGCAGCACGCCCACGTTGTCGCCCGCCTGGCCCTGGTCCAGCAGCTTGCGGAACATTTCCACGCCGGTGCAGGTGGTCTTGATGGTGGCCTTCATGCCCACGATCTCGATTTCGTCGCCGACCTTGACGATGCCCCGCTCGATGCGGCCGGTCACCACGGTGCCGCGCCCGGAGATCGAGAACACGTCCTCGACCGGCATCAGGTAGGCGCCGTCGATGGCGCGCTCCGGCTGCGGGATGTAGCTGTCGATGGCGTCGACCAGTTTCAGGATGGCCGGCACGCCGATCTCGCTCTGGTCGCCTTCGAGGGCCTTGAGCGCACTGCCGGTCACGATCGGGGTGTCGTCGCCCGGGAAGCCGTACTGGGTCAGCAGCTCGCGCACTTCCATCTCGACCAGTTCCAGCAGCTCGGGGTCGTCGACCATGTCGGCCTTGTTCAGGAACACGACGATGTACGGCACGCCCACCTGACGCGCCAGCAAAATGTGCTCGCGGGTCTGCGGCATCGGGCCGTCGGCCGCCGACACCACCAGGATGGCGCCGTCCATCTGCGCCGCGCCGGTGATCATGTTCTTCACGTAGTCGGCGTGGCCGGGGCAGTCCACGTGTGCGTAGTGGCGGGTCGGGGACTCGTACTCGACGTGCGCGGTCGCAATGGTGATGCCCCGCGCACGCTCTTCCGGTGCGTTGTCGATCTGGTCGTAGGCCTTGAATTCCCCGCCAAAACGCTCCGCGCCGATCTTGGTCAGCGCCGCCGTCAGCGTCGTCTTACCGTGATCCACGTGACCGATCGTGCCCACGTTCACGTGCGGCTTGGTTCGCTCAAATTTGGCCTTGGACATGACTCACACCCTTCGCTTGACTGACCCGTCCGGCGGACGTTACTGGTTGATGACCTTCTGGGCGACGCTGGCTGGCGCCTCCAGATACTTGCTGAATTCCATCGAGTAGGTGGCGCGACCCTGGGTAGCCGAGCGCAGGTCGGTCGCGTAACCGAACATCTCGGCCAGCGGCACCTCGCAACGGATGACCTTGCCGGACGGCGAGTCATCCATGCCCTGGATGACGCCGCGACGGCGGTTCAGGTCGCCGACCACGTCGCCCATGTAATCCTCGGGCGTCACGACCTCGACCTTCATGATCGGCTCGAGCAGGACCGGGCTGGCCTTGCGCGCGCCTTCCTTGAAGGCCATGGAGCCGGCGATCTTGAAGGCCATTTCGTTCGAGTCGACGTCGTGGTACGAACCGTCGAACAAGGTTGCCTTGATGTCGACCACCGGGTAGCCGGCGATGATGCCGTTGCCCAACGCTTCCTGAATGCCCTTGTCCACGGCCGGAATGTATTCGCGGGGCACGACGCCGCCGACGATGCCGTTGTGGAACAGATAACCCTCGCCCGGCTCCCGCGGCTCGATGCGCAGCCAGACGTGACCGAACTGGCCACGGCCACCGGTCTGGCGCACGAAGCGGCCTTCCTGCTCGACCGACTTGCGGATGGTTTCGCGGTAGGCCACCTGCGGCGCGCCGACGTTGGCCTCGACCTTGAACTCGCGCCGCATGCGGTCGACGATGATCTCAAGGTGCAGCTCGCCCATGCCGGAAATGATGGTCTGGCCGGACTCCTCGTCGGTGCGCACGCGAAACGACGGGTCTTCCTGCGCCAGCTTCTGCAGCGCGATGCCCATCTTTTCCTGGTCGCTCTTGGTCTTGGGCTCGACCGCCACCGAAATCACCGGCTCGGGGAACTCCATGCGCTCCAGGGTAATGATCGACTTCTCGCTGCACAGCGTGTCACCGGTGGTGACATCCTTCAGACCCACCGCTGCGGCGATGTCGCCGGCGCGCACTTCCTTGATTTCTTCGCGGGTATTGGCATGCATCTGCAGGATGCGGCCGACTCGCTCGCGCTTGCCCTTGACCGGGTTGTAGACGCTGTCGCCGGAGCTGAGCACGCCGGAATAGACACGGAAGAAGGTCAGCGTACCGACGAACGGATCGGTGGCGATCTTGAACGCCAGCGCCGAGAACGGGGCCTCATCGGTGGCCGGACGCGTGTCTTCCTGCTCACGCTCGTCAAGGCCGCGCACCGGCGGCTTCTCGAGCGGCGAGGGCAGCAGCTCGACGACGGCGTCCAGCATTGCCTGCACGCCCTTGTTCTTGAACGCCGAGCCGCACAGCATGGGCACGATCTCGCTGCGCAGCACCCGCTGACGCAGGCCGCGCTTGATGTCGTCCACCGACAGCTCGCCGCCTTCGAGGTACTGCTCCATGAGCGCCTCGTCGGCCTCGGCGGCCGCCTCGATCATCTTCTCGCGCCACTTGGCGCAGTCCGCCTTCATGGCTTCGGGAATGTCGCGCGGCTCGTAGCTCATGCCCTGGGTGGCGTCGTCCCAGTAGATGGCGCGCATGCCGATCAGGTCGACCACGCCCTCGAAATTCTCTTCCGCGCCGATCGGCAGCTGGATCGGCACCGGATTGGCGCCCAGGCGGCTGCGAACCTGCTCAACCACGCGCAGGAAATTGGCGCCGGAGCGGTCCATCTTGTTGACGAATGCCAAGCGCGGCACGCCGTACTTGTTGGCCTGGCGCCACACGGTCTCGGACTGTGGCTCCACGCCACCGACCGAACAGAACACGGCCACCGCGGCGTCCAGCACGCGCAGCGAACGTTCGACCTCGATCGTGAAGTCGACGTGGCCGGGCGTGTCGATGATGTTGATGCGGTGCTGCGGGAACTGCTTGTCCATGCCCTGCCAGAAGCAGGTGGTAGCCGCGGACGTGATGGTGATGCCGCGCTCCTGCTCCTGCTCCATCCAGTCCATGGTGGCGGCGCCGTCGTGGACTTCGCCCATTTTGTGCGAGACACCGGTGTAGAACAGGATGCGTTCCGTGGTGGTCGTCTTGCCGGCATCAATGTGGGCCATGATGCCGATGTTGCGGTAACGCTCGATCGGGGTGGTACGCACGACTGTTTACTCGGTCGAATCCGGATTCAGAAACCGCTGCTTACCAGCGGTAATGGGAGAAGGCCTTGTTGGCCTCCGCCATGCGGTGGGTGTCTTCGCGCTTTTTCACGGCCGCGCCGCGGTTCTCGGACGCGTCGCCGATTTCACCGGCCAGACGCAGCGCCATCGACTTCTCGCCACGCTTGCGGGCGGCATCGATCAGCCAGCGCATGGCCAGCGCCTGCTGACGGGACGGGCGCACCTCGGTCGGCACCTGATAGTTGGCACCGCCGACGCGACGGGACTTGACCTCGACCAGCGGGCCGATATTGGTCAGCGCCTGGCGGACCTTTTCCACCGGATCGGACGCCGATTTCTCGGTCAGGCGGTCCAGGGCACCGTACACGATGGCCTCGGCAACCGACTTCTTGCCGTCATGCATGATCACGTTGATCAGCTTGGCCAACACCTTGTCGCCGAACTTGGGGTCCGGAAGGATGTCGCGCTTGGCTGGAACTCGTCGTCTCGACATGGGCAGATCTCTAGGGAATCAGGAAAAATCGCCCGGCCTTTTCCGGGCCGGCATACCTGGAATCGATCAGGTCTTGGGCCGCTTGGCGCCGTACTTGGAACGACCCTGGCGACGGTCCTTGACACCCGTTGTGTCGAGGGTGCCGCGCACCGTGTGGTAACGCACGCCGGGCAAGTCCTTGACGCGGCCGCCGCGGATCAGCACCACCGAGTGCTCCTGCAGGTTGTGGCCTTCACCGCCGATATACGTGGTGACTTCGAAACCATTGGTCAAGCGCACGCGCGCCACCTTGCGCAGCGCCGAGTTCGGCTTCTTGGGCGTGGTGGTGTAGACACGGGTGCACACGCCACGCTTCTGCGGACAGGCTTCGAGCGCCGGAACCGGCGACTTCTTTCGCGGCTGCACGCGCGGCTTGCGGACCAGCTGGTTGATCGTCGCCATGGAAAATTCCTGGTCACAAAAATAAATAGACAGGCCGGGGCATCGGGTGCCCCGACCTGTCAGGGGAGCGGAATTCTAGGGATCGGCCGGGTCACTGTCAACCCGAAATGCGCGCCGTTCCGGTCTTCAGACACGCATTCGGGCGAAGCCACGCCCGATCAAAACCCCAAGGCCATCAGCCGAGCCCGGCAAGCGGCCGCGGGGGGGCAACATCATGACCATCCGGCCCGCATCGGGCACGTCCATTGCCGGCCCGCCCCTGCCGGGGGGGCGGACCGGCAACGTCGGGCAATCGGTGTTACGGCGCCGCCGTCTGCTGCTGGACAGCCTGATCAGCCTGATCGGCCTGATCGGCCTCGCCGACACCTTCGGTCTGGTTCCACAGTTCGGCGAACTGCTCAAGCTCGCTGTGACCGCGACGGCGGCGCTCCTCGTGATAGGCAAAGCCCGTACCGGCCGGAATCAGGCGCCCGACGATGACGTTCTCCTTCAGGCCGCGCAGCTCGTCCCGCTTGCCACTGACGGCAGCCTCGGTGAGTACGCGCGTGGTTTCCTGGAACGAAGCGGCCGAGATGAACGACTCGGTTGCCAGGGACGCCTTGGTGATGCCCAGCAGCACCGGCTCGTAACGCGCCGGCTGCTTGCCCTTGGACACCAAGTCGGCATTGGCCTGGGCCACCGCGCCGCGTTCGGCCTGCTCGCCCTTGAGGAACTTCGAGTCGCCCGCGTCGGTGACCTCCACCCGGCGCAGCATCTGGCGCACGATGACTTCGATGTGCTTGTCGTTGATCTTCACGCCCTGCAGGCGGTAGACCTCCTGCACCTCGTTGACCACGAAGCGAGTCAGTTCCTCGACCCCCAGCAGGCGCAGGATGTCGTGCGGCACAGGCGCGCCGTCGGCGATCTTCTCGCCCCGGCTCACGTGCTCGCCTTCGAACACCGTGATGTGGTGGTATTTGGGAATCAGGTACTCGTGCTGCAGGCTCTGGTCATCGGTAATGATCAGCCGCTGCTTGCCCTTGGTTTCCTTGCCAAAGGACACGATGCCGGTCTGCTCGGCCATGACGGCCGGGTCTTTGGGGCGGCGCGCCTCGAACAGGTCGGCCACGCGCGGCAGGCCGCCGGTGATGTCGCGGGTCTTGGAGGTCTCCTGCGGGATACGCGCCAGCACCTCGCCCACGCCCACTTCGGCGCCCTTGACGACGGTGATGATGGCGCCCGCCGGTAGGAAGTAGCGGGCCGGAATGTCGGTCCCCGGCAGCAGCTGATCCTTGCCGCTGGCGTCGATCAGCTTGACCATCGGGCGCAAGTCACGCCCGGCCATGCCGCGCTGCTTGGCATCGGTGACGACGATGTTGGAAAGACCGGTCGCCTCGTCGACCTCGCTGATGGTGGTGACACCTTCCTCGACGTCGCTCAGCTGCGCGATACCGGCCACCTCGGCGATGATCGGATGCGTGTGCGGATCCCAGGTCGCCACCACCTGACCGGCGTCGACCAGCTGGTCATCGCTGGCAGTGACCACGGCGCCGTACGGCAGCTTGTGGCGCTCGCGCTCGCGGCCGTGCTCGTCGACCACCACCAGCTCGCCGGAGCGGGACACCGACACGCGGTTGCCGCCGGCCTGCACCACCACCTTGACGTTGTCCAGGCGAATGGTGCCGCGGGTGCGCACCTCGATGCTGTTGGCTTCGATCTTGCGCGATACCGCACCACCGATGTGGAAGGTGCGCATGGTCAGCTGGGTGCCCGGCTCGCCGATCGACTGCGCGGCGATGACGCCCACCGCCTCGCCGACATTGACCAAGTGGCCGCGCGCCAGGTCGCGCCCGTAGCACTTGGAGCAAACCCCGAAGCGGGTCTCGCAGGTGATGACCGAGCGCACCTTGACGGCATCGACACCGGCCTGTTCGATCTGCGCCACCACGTCTTCGGTCAGCAGGGTGCCGGCCTCGACCAGCACCTCGTCGGAACCCGGCAGCAGGATGTCCTGCGCCGCGGTACGGCCCAGAATGCGGTCGCGCAGGGCTTCGATCACGTCACCGCCGGCCAGCACCGCACCCAGGTGCACGCCACCCTCGGTGCCGCAGTCGTGCTCGGTGATGACCAGGTCCTGCGCCACGTCCACCAGGCGGCGGGTCAGGTAACCGGAGTTGGCGGTCTTGAGCGCCGTGTCGGCCAGGCCCTTGCGCGCGCCGTGGGTGGAGATGAAGTACTGGATGACGTTCAGGCCTTCACGGAAGTTGGCCGTGATCGGCGTTTCGATGATCGATCCGTCGGGCTTGGCCATCAGGCCGCGCATGCCGGCCAGCTGGCGAATCTGCGCCGCGCTACCGCGGGCACCGGAGTCGGCCATGATGTAGATGGAATTGAACGACGGCTGGGTCACGGTGTTGCCGTCGCGGTCGATCACGGTCTCGTGACCGAGCTTCTGCATCATGGCAGCGGCCACCTGCTCGTTGGCATGCGACCAGATGTCGACCACCTTGTTGTAGCGCTCGCCGTCGGTGACCAGGCCGGAGATGTACTGCTCGGCGATTTCCTTCACCTCGCCCTCGGCGCGGGCGATGATGGCGGTCTTCTCGTCCGGCGTGACCATGTCGTCGACGCAGATCGACGCGCCCGAACGGCTGGCGTACTGATAGCCGGTGTACATGAGCTGGTCGGCGAACACGACCGTGGCCTTCAGGCCCACCTTGCGATAGCAGTCGTTGATCAGGCGGGAGATGACTTTCTTGTCGAGCGCCCGGTTGATCAGCTCGAACGGCATGCCGGCCGGCAGTATTTGCGACAGGATGGCGCGACCGACGGTCGTGTCCAGCAGGCGGGTACGGGTCTCGATTTCGCCGTCCGCATTCAATTCGCTGTCGGTGATGCGCACGCGGACGCGTGCGTGGAGCTCGGCGGTACCGGCGTCGTAGGCCCGCTTGGCCTCGGCGGCATCCGCGTACACACGCCCCTCACCACGCACGTTGATGCGCTCGCGCGACATGTAGTACAGGCCCAGCACCACGTCCTGGGTCGGCACGATCACCGGCTCCCCGTTGGCCGGCGACAGGATGTTGTTGGTGGACATCATCAGCGCGCGGGCTTCCAGCTGCGCTTCCAGCGACAGCGGCACGTGCACCGCCATCTGATCGCCATCGAAGTCGGCGTTGAAGGCCGTGCACACCAGCGGGTGCAGCTGGATGGCCTTGCCCTCGACCAGCACCGGCTCGAAGGCCTGGATGCCCAGGCGATGCAGGGTCGGGGCGCGGTTCAGCAGCACCGGATGCTCGCGGATGACTTCCTCGAGCACGTCCCAGACTTCCGGCCCACCCTTCTCGACCAGCTTCTTGGCGGCCTTGATGGTGGTGGCCAGACCACGGCGTTCGAGCTTGCCGAACACGAACGGCTTGAACAGTTCGAGCGCCATTTTCTTCGGCAGGCCGCACTGGTGCAGCTTCAGCTGCGGACCGACCACGATCACGGAACGACCCGAGTAGTCGACGCGCTTGCCCAGCAGGTTCTGCCGGAAGCGGCCCTGCTTGCCCTTGATCATGTCGGCGAGCGACTTCAGCGGCCGCTTGTTGGTGCCGGTGATGGCCCGGCCGCGGCGCCCGTTGTCCAGCAGCGCATCGACCGATTCCTGCAGCATGCGCTTTTCGTTGCGCACGATGATCTGGGGAGCGTTCAGGTCAAGCAGACGCTTCAGGCGATTGTTGCGGTTGATGACGCGCCGGTACAGGTCGTTCAGGTCCGAGGTCGCAAAGCGGCCACCGTCGAGCGGCACCAGCGGGCGCAGTTCCGGCGGCAGCACCGGCAGCACGGTCAGGACCATCCACTCCGGCCGGTTGCCGGAACTGTCGAAGGACTCCAGCAGCTTCAGGCGCTTGACCAGCTTCTTGTGCTTGGTCTCCGAGCCGGTGGTGGCGATTTCCTCGCGCAGGCGTGCCGTCTCGGTCGGCAGGTCGAGGGCCTTGAGCAGCTGCAGGACCGCTTCGGCGCCCATGCGGGCGTCGAACTCGTCGCCGTACTGCTCGCGGGCTTCGAAGTACTCCTGATCGGTCAGCAGCTTGCCGCGCTCAAGCGGCGTCATGCCCGGATCGACGACCACGTAGGCCTCGAAATAGAGCACGCGCTCGACTTCGCTCAGGCCCATGTCGAGTGCCATGCCCATGCGCGAGGGCAGGGATTTGAGGAACCAGATGTGCGCCACCGGGCTGGCCAGCTCGATGTGGCCCATGCGCTCGCGGCGGGTCTTGGTCAGGGTGACCTCGACGCCGCACTTCTCGCAGATCACGCCACGGTGCTTCAGGCGCTTGTACTTGCCGCACAGGCACTCGTAGTCCTTGATCGGGCCAAAAATCTTGGCGCAGAACAGGCCGTCACGCTCGGGCTTGAAGGTGCGGTAGTTGATGGTTTCCGGCTTCTTGACCTCGCCCCAGGACCAGGAGCGGATCTTCTCGGGCGACGCCAGCCCGATACCGAAGGCCTCGAAATCGTCGATGCCCGTGGTCTGCTTCATCAGGTTCAGAAATTCTTTCACGATCGTATCCCCGCTTCAGGTGACCGAAAACCGCAGTTCGGTACTGCCTTATTCGCGCTCAAGTTCGATGTCGATGCCCAGCGAGCGAATTTCCCGCACCAGCACGTTGAATGACTCCGGCATGCCGGCCTCGATGCGGTAGTCGCCGTCGACGATGTTCTTGTACATCTTGGTACGCCCGTTCACGTCGTCGGATTTGACGGTCAACATTTCCTGCAGGGTGTAGGCGGCCCCGTAGGCTTCCAGCGCCCACACCTCCATCTCACCGAAGCGCTGCCCGCCGAACTGCGCCTTGCCGCCCAGCGGCTGCTGGGTGACCAGGCTGTACGGGCCGGTCGAGCGGGCATGCATCTTGTCGTCGACCAGGTGGTTCAGCTTCAGCATGTACATGTAGCCGACCGTGACCTGGCGATCGAAGGCATCGCCCGTACGACCGTCGTAGAGCGTGGTCTGGCCGCTTTCCGGCAGACCGGCCAGGCGCAGCATGGCCTTGATGTCGACCTCGCGCGCGCCGTCGAACACCGGCGTTGCCATCGGCACGCCGCCGCGCAGGTTGTGCCCCAGCTCCAAGAGTTCGGCGTCGTTGAAGGCATCAAGGTCCGCGCCGGTGCCGTCGGACTCGTTATAGATAGTGTGCAGCAGCTGACGCAGCTCCTTGGGCTTGCCGCCGGCGTCCAGCACCTTGCCGATCTTCAGGCCCAGCACCTTGGCGGCCCAGCCAAGGTGGGTTTCCAGCACCTGGCCGACGTTCATGCGCGATGGCACACCGAGCGGATTCAGGATCACGTCCACCGGGGTGCCGTCGGCCATGTACGGCATGTCCTCGGCCGGCACGATCACCGAGATCACGCCCTTGTTGCCGTGACGGCCGGCCATCTTGTCGCCCGGCTGCACGCGACGCTTCTGCGCCACGAACACCTTGACCATCTTGAGCACGCCCGGGGGCAGCTCCTCGCAGGTGGTCAGGGTCTTGCGCTTCTCGTCCTGCAGCTCGTCGAACTCCTTGCGCTTGCGGGCCAGCTGTTCGAGGACGCGCTCGACCTGCGCCGCCGCGTCGGCGTCCTTCAGGCCGATCTCGCTCCATTTCTCCCGCGGCACCGAGGCCAGGTAATCGGCCGTGATGGTGGTGCCGGCCTTGAGCTTGTTCGGGCCGACCTGCGCTTCCTTGCCCACCAGCACGCGCTCGATGCGGGCGTAGGCATCATCCGCGGTGATCCGGTACTGGTCGTCGAAATCCTTCTTCACGCGCGCCAGGGCATCGGCCTCGATGGCCTTGGTGCGTTCGTCCTTCGGAACGCCCTCGCGGGTGAACACATGCACGTCGATCACGGTCCCGACCACGCCGGCCGACACGCGCAGCGAGGTGTCCTTAACGTCGGACGCCTTCTCGCCGAAGATGGCGCGCAGGAGTTTTTCCTCCGGCGTCATCTGCGTCTCGCCCTTGGGCGTGACCTTGCCGACCAGGATGTCGCCCGGGCGCACCTGGGCGCCGATGGCCACGATGCCGGACTCGTCCAGGTTGGCCAGCGCCGCCTCGCCCACGTTCGGGATGTCGGCGGTGATCTCCTCCGGGCCGAGCTTGGTGTCGCGCGACACGCAGGTCAGCTCCTGGATGTGGATGGTGGTGAACCGGTCCTCCTGCACCACCCGCTCGGAGATGATGATGGAGTCCTCGAAGTTGTAGCCGCTCCAGGGCATGAACGCGACCAGCACGTTCTGGCCCAGTGCCAGCTCGCCGATGTCGGTGGACGAGCCGTCCGCCAGCACATCGCCGCGCTCGATGCGATCCCCGGCCTTGACCCGCGGCCGCTGGTTGATGCAGGTGTTCTGGTTGGAACGGGTGTACTTGGTCAGGTTGTAGATGTCGACGCCCGAGGTGCCGGCGCCGGCCTCGTCGTCGTTGGCACGCACCACGACGCGCCCGGCATCGACCGCCTCGACCACGCCGCCGCGCAGCGCCACCACGGCCGTGCCCGAATCGCTGGCCACCGTGCGCTCCATGCCGGTGCCGACCAGCGGCTTGTCGGCGCGCAGCGTGGGTACGGCCTGGCGCTGCATGTTCGAGCCCATCAGGGCGCGGTTGGCGTCATCGTGCTCCAGGAACGGAATCAGCGAGGCGGCCACCGACACGATCTGGCGCGGCGACACGTCCATATACTGCACCTGGTCAGGCGTGGTCATGGTGAATTCGTTGCCGTGCCGGCACGAGATCAAATCGTCGCTGAGGCTGCCGTCGGCTCCCAGCCGGGTGCTGGCCTGGGCGATCACGTACTCCGGCTCGTCGAGCGCCGACATGTAGACCACCTCGTCGGTGACCTTGGCCTCGCGCACCACCCGGTAGGGCGTTTCGAGGAATCCGTAGTCGTTGGCACGGGCGAACACGGCCAGCGAGTTGATCAGGCCGATATTCGGACCTTCCGGCGTTTCGATCGGGCACACGCGGCCGTAATGTGTCGCGTGCACGTCGCGCACCTCGAAGCCCGCCCGCTCGCGCGTCAGGCCACCCGGCCCCAGCGCCGAGATGCGACGCTTGTGCGTGACCTCCGACAGCGGGTTCACCTGATCCATGAACTGCGACAGCTGCGAGGAGCCGTAGAACTCCTTGATCACCGCCGACACCGGCTTGGCGTTGATCAGATCCTGCGGCATCAGGCCCTCGGATTCTGCAAACGACAGTCGCTCGCGCACCGCGCGGTCCACGCGCACCAGGCCGATGCGGAACTGGTTCTCGATCATCTCGCCGACGCAGCGCACGCGCCGGTTGCCCAGGTGATCACCGTCGTCGACCGTGCCCTGACCGTTCTTGATGTCGATCAGCCGGCGCAGCACCGCGACGATGTCCTCCTTGGACAGCACGCCCGGACCGGTGGTCTCGGCGCGGCCGACGCCGCGATTGAACTTCATGCGCCCGACGCCGGACAGGTCGTACAGCTCGCTGCTGAAGAACAGGTTCTGGAACAGCGTCTCGGCGGCGTCGCGCGTTGGCGGCTCGCCGGGGCGCATGATGTGATAGATCTCGACCAGCGCATCCTGGCGCCCGGTGGTGTGGTCCACCCGCAGGGTGTCCGAAATGTAGGGACCGCGGTCCACGTCATTCACGTACAACACCGACAGCTCGCTCACACCCGCGGCGCGCAGCTTCTCCAGCAGCGCGACGTCGATGACGGCGTTCGCCTCGGCCAGGATTTCGCCACTGCTGGGATCGACCACCGCCTTGGCGATGATCTTGCCGTACACGTAATCGGGCGGCACGACCAGCTCGCGCGTGCCGTCCAGCTGCTTGGCCTGGCGCGCGGAAATGCGCTTGCCGGCCGGCACGATCAGCTTGCCCTTGGCATCCAGAATGTCGAACGTGACCTGCTGGTTGCGCATGCGCTCGGGCACCAGGTCCAGCGTGATCTGCTCGCTGGTCAGGCGCAGCGTGTCGGTCTCGAAGAACAGGCCCAGGATTTCCTCAACGCCGTAGCCGAGCGCTCGCAGCAGGACAGTGGCGGGGATCTTGCGCCGGCGGTCGACGCGCACGTACACCAGATCCTTCGGGTCGAACTCGAAATCGAGCCATGAGCCGCGGTACGGAATGATGCGCGCCGAGAACAGGACCTTGCCGGACGAGTGCGTCTTGCCCTTGTCGTGGGTATAGAACACACCGGGCGAGCGGTGCAGCTGGGAGACGATGACCCGCTCGGTACCGTTGATGACAAAGGTCCCGGTGTCGGTCATCAGGGGAATTTCCCCCATGTAGACCTCCTGCTCGCGCACGTCCTTGACCACGCGATTCTTGCCGGCCTTGTCGTAAATGACCAACCGCACGCGCGCCCGCAGCGGCGCGGCATAGGTCATGCCGCGGACCTGACAATCCTGAACGTCGAACGGCGAGCGACCCAGCCGGTACTCGACGAACTCGAGCGCCGCGGCGCCGGTGCTGCTCTGGATCGGGAACACCGACCGGAAAGCGGCCTGCAGGCCCACGTCCTCACGCCGCTCCGCCGGCACGTCCGTCTGCAGGAAGCGCCGGTACGAATCCAGCTGCATCTGCAGCAGATTCGGCACTTCCAGCACTTCCGGCCGCCGGCCGAAACTCTTGCGGATACGCTTTTTCTCGGCGAACGAATAAGCCATGGATCGCAGCCCCCAGACAAAACCTTCAGATGTCACTCACAAGCAGGCCGTGCAACGCGGTGCGCTGCCCGACGCCGACATACGGAGCGGCCAAAAACGAGACAAAGGAAGGCCCTGACGCGAACGCGCCGGTTGCTTACACCAGCACGCAGCGCCTGGGCCTTCCCTTGGGTACAGCACGACCCGGCCGCCGAGGGCGGCCGGACCGAACTGTGGATGCGTCCTGCCAATCGGCTCAGACGCGGCTCGGCGAAGATTACTTGACCTCGGCTGCCGCGCCCGCCTCGACCAGTTGCTTGACCACATCCTCGGCCTCGGCCTTCGGAACGCCGGTCTTGATGGTGGCCGGAACGGCCTCCACCAGATCCTTGGCTTCCTTCAGGCCCAGGCCGGTCAGGGCGCGCACGGTCTTGATGACGTTGACCTTGTTCTCGCCAAAGCTCGACATGATCACGTCGAACTCGGTGCGCTCCTCGACCTGCGCGGCGGCATCACCACCGGCCACGGCCACCGGGGCCGCCGCAAACGCAGCCGCGCTGACACCGAATTTCTCTTCCATCATGCTGATGAGATCAACGACTTCCATCACCGTCATGTTGGAAATTGCGTCGAGAATTTCTTCCTTGCTAACCGCCATGGTCCTGACTCCTGGGAACGAAAAATAAAAATTTGAAATACCGCGGCCCGAACCTGCCGCCTCAACCCTGCTTCTGGTCCCGCACCGCCGCCAGTGTGCGCACCAGCTTGCTGTTGGGCGCCGCCAGCACGCGTACCAGCTTGGCGATCGGCGCCTTCATGACGCCCATCAACTGCGCGATGGCCTCGTCCCGAGTCGGCAGCTTGGCCACCGCGTCCAGATCTTCGGGGCGCAACAGACGCCCGGCCACCGCAACCAGGCGCACCTCGGCCTTCGGGTTGGCCTTGCGAAAATCGCGCACCATGCGCGCCGCGGCGCCCGGCTCGCCGCGCGAGAAAGCAACCATCAGCGGCCCGCGGGCAGCCTCGCGCACACACTCGAAGCCCGTGCCCTCCACGGCCCGCCGCAACAGGGTGTTCTTGACCACCTTCAGATACACATCGGCCTTGCGCGCCTCGCGCCGCAAGCCGGTCACCTGGCGGACCGTCAGTCCGCTCAGATCCAGACCCACCAGCACCGGCGCGGTCGCGGCCACGGCAGCCACTTCGCTCACGATTGCCTGTTTTGTTTCCAGAATGCTCGCCACGGCCAGTTTCCTTTATTGACTATGTAGACCGTCGGCTCACTGGCCGAGACTGGCCAGATCGACCGACAGGCCCGGACCCATGGTGGACGAGACCGTCACCTTGCGCAGGTAAGTGCCCTTGGAAGTCGCCGGCTTGAGCCTTTGCACATCCGCCAGTACTGCCTGCAGGTTGTCCTGCAGGGACTCGATCGGGAACGACACGCGGCCGATCACGAAATGCACGATGCCGGCCTTGTCGGTGCGAAAACGCACCTGGCCCTTCTTGGCGTTGCTGACGGCGGTCGCCACATCCGGGGTCACCGTACCGACCTTGGGATTGGGCATCAGGCCCCGCGGACCGAGCACCTGACCCAGAGTACCGACCACGCGCATGGCGTCCGGGGCGGCAATCACCACGCTGAAATCCAGATCGCCACCGCGAATGCGCTCGGCAAGGTCTTCCATGCCGACGGCGTCGGCACCGGCAGCGGTGGCCGCCTCGGCCGCCTGGCCCTGCGCGAACACGGCCACGCGGGCTTTCTTGCCGGTGCCGTGCGGCAGCACGGTGGCACCACGCACGACCTGATCGGACTTGCGCGGGTCGACACCCAGGTTCAGGGCCACGTCCATCGACTCGTCGAATTTGGCGTTCGCCACTTCCTGCAACAGGCCGAGTGCATCGGCCAGCGGCAGCTGGCGGCGGCCGGCCAGCTTGTCGTCGATCGCGCGACGTCGTTTGCTGTTTGCCATGTCAGACCCCCTCCACCGTCAGGCCCATGCTGCGCGCGCTACCGGCAATGGTGCGCAAGGCCGCTTCCAGATCGGCCGCTGTCAGGTCCGGCTCCTTGGCGCGGACAATGTCTTCCAGCTGCGCGCGGGTAATCGAGCCGACTTTGTTGGTATTCGGGTTCGAGCTGCCCTTCGCGATACCGGCAGCCTTGCGCAGCAGCACCGATGCGGGCGTGGTCTTCTTGATGAAGGTGAAGCTGCGGTCCTCGTAAACCGTGATCACCACCGGCACCGGCAGGCCCGGCTCCATGCTGGCGGTCTCGGCATTGAAGGCCTTGACGAACTCCATGATGTTCACGCCGCGCTGACCCAGCGCCGGGCCGACCGGCGGGCTGGGGTTGGCCTGACCGGCCTTCACCTGCAGCTTGATGTACGCACTGACTTTTTTTGCCATTTCAAAATTCCAGTTGACGGGTACAGCGCCTCACGGCTCCCCGTTGCCACCACGAGGGCGGCTAGGCTTTCTCTACCTGGGAGAAATCCAGCTCGACCGGCGTGGACCGGCCGAAAATCATCACCGACACGTTCAGCCGGTTCTTCTCGTAATTGACGTGCTCGACAACGCCGTTGAAGTCGTTGAAGGGACCATCGGCCACGCGCACCATCTCACCGACCTCGAACAACACTTTCGGCCTTGGCTTGTCCTGACCCTCGCGCACGCGGCTGAGAATCTCGTCCGCCTCGCGCTCGGTGATCGGGGCCGGCTTGTCACCGCTGCCGCCGATGAAACCGAGCACCCGCGGCACGCTGCGCACCAGATGCCAGGTTTCCTCGTCCATTTCCATCTGCACCAGCACGTAGCCGGGAAAGAACTTGCGCTCGCTGGACCGTTTCTGGCCGTCCTTCATCTCGACCACTTCTTCGGTCGGGACCAGGATCTCGCCGAATCGGTCATCCAGGCCGGCCCGCGCGACACGCTCCTTGAGTGTGCGCTGCACCGTCTTCTCATAGCCGGAGTAGGCGTGCACCACATACCAACGCATCGCCACCGATCAGCCTCCCATGCCCATGAAGCCCCTGATCGCGAGGCTGATTACCCAGTCAAACAGCCACAGCATGATGCCGACCACCACCGCCGCCACGAACACGATCCCCGTGGTCTGGAGCGTCTCGCGACGCGTCGGCCAGATCACGCGCCGCACCTCGGTGCGCGAGTCCTTCAAAAACCCCCACAGGCGGCCACCCGGACCACTGTTAAAGCCGATCAGCAGCGCCAGTCCGACACTGGCCAGCACCAGCAGCACGCGCACCACCTGGGGCTGGTCAGCCAGGACATAGAACCCCGCCACACCGCCCGCCAGCACCGCGACGGTCAGGGTCAGTTTCAGACGATCTGCGAAACCCTGCTTCGCCACCGAGACGTTCACTGCCATATTCTTGAGCCTTCGAGACTGTCGAGGAAAACCGGCCCAGGAATGGCAGGCCAGGAGGGAATCGAACCCCCAACCTGCGGTTTTGGAGACCGCCGCTCTGCCGATTGAGCTACTGGCCTGTGCCTTGCAACACCCGACGCGCCGGCATCCAGCCGGACCTTACTCGACCACCTTGACGACCACGCCGGCGCCGACCGTGCGGCCGCCCTCGCGAATCGCAAACCGCAGGCCGTCGTCCATCGCGATCGGCGTGATCAGCGAAACCTGCAGGTTCACGTTGTCTCCGGGCATCACCATCTCGGTGCCCTCCGGCAGCTCACAGCTGCCGGTCACGTCGGTGGTCCGAAAGTAGAACTGTGGCCGGTAGCCCTTGAAGAACGGCGTGTGACGCCCGCCCTCTTCCTTGGACAGGATGTACACCTCGGCCTCGAACTTGGTGTGCGGTGTGATCGAGCCGGGCTTGCACAGCACTTGCCCACGCTCGACTTCGTCCCGCTTGGTGCCGCGCAGCAGCACGCCCACGTTGTCGCCCGCCTGGCCCTGGTCCAGCAGCTTGCGGAACATTTCCACGCCGGTGCAGGTGGTCTTGATGGTGGCCTTCATGCCCACGATCTCGATTTCGTCGCCGACCTTGACGATGCCCCGCTCGATGCGGCCGGTCACCACGGTGCCGCGCCCGGAGATCGAGAACACGTCCTCGACCGGCATCAGGTAGGCGCCGTCGATGGCGCGCTCCGGCTGCGGGATGTAGCTGTCGATGGCGTCGACCAGTTTCAGGATGGCCGGCACGCCGATCTCGCTCTGGTCGCCTTCGAGGGCCTTGAGCGCACTGCCGGTCACGATCGGGGTGTCGTCGCCCGGGAAGCCGTACTGGGTCAGCAGCTCGCGCACTTCCATCTCGACCAGTTCCAGCAGCTCGGGGTCGTCGACCATGTCGGCCTTGTTCAGGAACACGACGATGTACGGCACGCCCACCTGACGCGCCAGCAAAATGTGCTCGCGGGTCTGCGGCATCGGGCCGTCGGCCGCCGACACCACCAGGATGGCGCCGTCCATCTGCGCCGCGCCGGTGATCATGTTCTTCACGTAGTCGGCGTGGCCGGGGCAGTCCACGTGTGCGTAGTGGCGGGTCGGGGACTCGTACTCGACGTGCGCGGTCGCAATGGTGATGCCCCGCGCACGCTCTTCCGGTGCGTTGTCGATCTGGTCGTAGGCCTTGAATTCCCCGCCAAAACGCTCCGCGCCGATCTTGGTCAGCGCCGCCGTCAGCGTCGTCTTACCGTGATCCACGTGACCGATCGTGCCCACGTTCACGTGCGGCTTGGTTCGCTCAAATTTGGCCTTGGACATGCCCTAACCTCTGCTGAAACTGACGGATGCCGACCCTGCGGCGCCGAAATGAAACACAACTGGTGCTCACGACTGGAATCGAACCAGCGACCTCTTCCTTACCAAGGAAGTGCTCTACCGACTGAGCTACGTGAGCGCGTTCGTCCCCGGTACAAATAATGGAGCGGGTGATGGGAATCGAACCCACGCTATCAGCTTGGAAGGCTGAAGTTCTACCATTGAACTACACCCGCGCCGGCACCTTACCGGCACCGAAAACCGCCGCCATGACAGCGATTGACGGGATGATCCAAATGGTGGAGGGGGGAGGATTCGAACCTCCGAAGGCTGAGCCGTCAGATTTACAGTCTGATCCCTTTGACCGCTCGGGAACCCCTCCAGGGAAATAGCCGCGCATTATCTGGGCCATCTGCAGCGACGTCAACGGGTGGCCAGCGCGCACAGCACCGCCCCGGCTCCCGGCAGGGAGCCGCTCAAGGCCGTCGGCGCTCGCGCGGGTCACAAAACTGCTCGCCACCGGGGAATCTGGAGCGGGTGAAGGGAATCGAACCCTCGCTGAGAGCTTGGGAAGCTCCCGTTCTACCATTGAACTACACCCGCGGGGACCGGCATTCTAGCCACCGGCTTTCCGTAACGGCAAGCAGCGGACGCATACCGCCCACCCGTAACAGGAGCAAGCCGCGCCCGGGATCAACGCCCGAACAGGCCGCGCAGCATGGTCTTGCCCGACGACTCGCGCGCCCCGTCTGACTTCGGCCCAAGCTTCTCCTGCAGGCGCCGCACGGCCTCGTCGCGCAGGGCGTCCTTCAATTCCGGCTGCACCTTGAAGGCGCCGGGTCGGCCGCGCACCCGCAGCGGCACCGGCGCCTCGTGGGCATCCTCCTGGGCCGCGCGATCAGCGCCGCGACGTACCGACGACGCCTTGAGCCGATAGTCGATCTCGCTGCTGGCCAGATCGAGCGTGCCGGCGCCGGTGATGCGATAGAAGCGGCCGGGCCGAAAACGTACCTGCTCGAGCATGAGATCGTCGCTGCGCCATACGCCGGCGGCGATCGGGCCGCTCATGCGCAGCGCCGAGAACCGCGTATCAGGACTCGGATCACATTCCTCGGCGTCCTTGTCGCGCGTCCGGGCCATCACCGCGCGCGCCTTGCAGATACTGCGGTCGGCGTTGATGCCCTTGAGCACGCCATCGCTGCTGCTCAGGCGCGCGGTGCCGTTCAGACTGCGCAGCAGGGCATCGCCGGTGGCGGCCGCGCCCGTCAGTTCGCCACCCAGCGCAATGCGTCCCTGCAAGGCGTCCTTCCCGGTCAGGGCCGCCAGCAGCGGACCGGCCGCAACGTCGGTGGCAGCCAGTTTCAGGCGAAGCGCGGGCTCGCTGCGCCGCACGTCGACCTGCGCACTGGCCTCGGCACTGCCGCCGTACAGGCTGGCGCTTACCGGTTGCAGCGTCATCTGTCCGTCGCCTGAACGAGCCCGCAGCGCGACGCGCTCGAAGCTCAGCCCGCGCACGGTCAGGGCCGCCACATTGAGCGTACCGTCCAGGTCCAGCCGCGACAGGCGGCGCAGCGCTTCGGCCGGCGAGCCGGCCGGCGCCGCGGGCGTGGGTTCAGTGCCGGCTGCCTGCGCGTGCTGCGCCGGTGCCGGCTCGCCGGGCAGGTAGCGATCCAGATCGAGCCGATCGACCTCCAGAGCGAAACGCAGGGCCGGATCGGAAAAATCGCTCACACGCGCCGTGCCGCGCCAGTGGCTGCCGTCGACCGCCAGATCGACGCGCGCCAGGTTGATTTCGCTCGCGTTGGCGCCGATGTCGAGGTCGCCCTCGATGCGCGTCAGGGCTTGCGGATCGGCCGTCGTCACGGTCTGTCCCAACAGCGTCGCCAGCGCCCGTGCGTTGAGCCGCTCCACGTGCAGTTGCGCGCCCAGTACCGGTACCGCATCGTCGCCTCGCGCCAGCGTCAGTTCGCCGCGCAGCTGCACCGGATCGCCTTCGAGCATCAGGCGGCGCAGCCGCAGACGGGTCTGCGCCGGATCGAAGCCGGCATCCGCAGTCAGGCGCAGCGTCAGCGCCTCGCGCAGCGGGGCACCGCCGAGGACGGCTTCCAGCCGCAGATCCTCAGCGCGCCAGCTGCCATTCGCGGCGCGCTGCGCCGTGGCGGCCAGTTCCAGCTGCGCGCTGCGCTGGGGGTCGCCGGTATCGATCACGCCGCTGGCGCTCAGCGGCAACGGGCCGCCCGGGTCAAGCGCACCCAGCGCAATGTCCAGATCGTGCAGCCGCGCCCAGCGCCCGCTCGCCTGATCGGTCCACAGGATATCGGCCTCGCGCAGCGTCAGCTGGCCGATGCCGACCCGCCCGGCAAGACCTGACATGACACTGCCGGAGGTTGACGGACCGCGGGCTGGCGGCGCGGGCTGCGGCTGCGGCTGCGGCAACAGGTCGGCCCAGTTGCTGCGGCCGCGGGCGTCCACCATCAGGCGCAGTTGCGGGCGGTCGATGTGGACGCTGGCCACCTGCAAGCGCCCCCGCAGCAGCGGCCACAGACGCAGGTTGGCGCGGGCCTCTTCCAGGCTGGCAAACGGTTCCTCGCCAAAGCCTTCGGCATTGGCAAGCCGCAGGCGCGGCAGGACCACAGCCGGGCGCGGCAGCAGCGCGAAGCGCACCTCACCGTCCACCGTAAGCTCGCGGCCGGTGTGCGTGCGAGCCGCGATGACCAGCATGCTGCGCAGGGTTTCGCTGTCCACCAGGCGCGGCAGCAACAGCCCGGCGGCGACCAGCACGGCCACCAGCAGCGCGACGGCGAACAACAGGCGACGCATCCACTTCATGGGTACAGCCTAACCGCTCAGGCCGCGCGCCAGACCAGGCTGGCCATGCGTCCGGTGACGCCGTCGCGGCGGTAGGAATAGAACCGCTCGCGGTCGGCCACCGTGCACATGTCGCCGCCGTGGACGCGCTGCACGCCGGCAGCGGCCAGATCGCGCCGCGCCAGACCATACAGGTCCGCCAGCCAGCGCCCGACCGCGCCCGCGCTAAAACAGCTCGCCGCGCCCGGATCGCGCCGCACGAAAAGCTCCCGCACCTCGGTGCCGACCTCGAAGGCGGCGGGACCGATGGCCGGGCCCAGCCAGGCGCCGACGGCGCCCGGTGCCGCCGCAAAACGCGCCACGACGCGGCCGACGATGCCGGCCGCCAGACCGCGCCAGCCACAGTGCACGGCGGCGACCTCACGGCCATCGTCGCTGCACAGCAGCAGCGGCAGACAGTCGGCGGTGAGCACCGCGCACACCACGCCCGGGCGATCCGCGTAGCGGGCGTCGGCCGCGATGCCCGGCGGATCGTCGGCGTCCGCAACTGCGACGCCGTGCACCTGCGACAGCCACAGCGGCGGCGCCGGCAACCCGAGCGCCTGCATCAGGGCGGCGCGATTGGCGGCCACGGCGCGCGGATCGTCGCCGACGTGATCGCCCAGATTGAAGCCCCCGTAAGCGCCGAGGCTGACACCGCCCAGGCGCGTCGTGCTCGCCGCGCGCACGCCGGGCGGCAAGGGCCAGTCGGGCGCGAACACCCCGAGCTCAGGCACCGGCCTGCTCCGTATCCCGCGCCAGCACGTCCAGCAAATCCGCCATGTCGGCCGGTAGCGGGGCCGCGAATTCCAGCGGCTCATCGCTGATCGGATGGGCCAGCTCCAGGCGCGCCGCGTGCAGCGCCTGCCGGTGGAATCCGCCCAGCGCGGCCACGCACTCGGCACTGGCGCCAGGCGGCAAGCGCAGGCGACTGTAGGTCGGGTCCCCCACCACCGCATGACCGATGCTCGCCAGGTGCACGCGAATCTGGTGCGTGCGGCCGGTCTCCAGCATGACCCGCAGCAGCGTGTGCTGGCGAAAACGCTGCGCCACGCGATAGTGCGTCACCGCCTCGCGGCCGCCCTGGCTGACCGCCATGCGCGTGCGATCCGTGCGGTGCCGGCCGATCGGCGCGTCCACGGTGCCGCCGGCGATGATCTGGCCCTGCACCAGCGCCAGGTATTCGCGGTGTACCTCACGGGCGGCGAGTTGATCCACCAGACGCTTGTGCGCCGGCAGCGTGCGAGCCACCAGCAGCAGGCCGGTGGTGTCCTTGTCCAGACGATGCACAATGCCGGCCCGCGGCACATCGGCCAGGCCCGGATCGTAGTGCAGCAGCGCGTTCATCAGCGTGCCGACCGGATTGCCGGCGCCCGGATGCACCACCAGACCCGCCGGCTTGTTCACCACCAGCAGGTCGGCGTCCTCGTGCACGATGTCGAGCGCAATGGCCTCGGCCGCCGGCACTGCATCGGCGTTCTGCCGCGGCACCTGCACGCAGATCTGCTCGCCCCCGCGCAGACGGCCGCTGGCCGCCAGCTGCGCGCCGTCCACCGCCACCCGGCCTGCGCGGATCCACTCCTGCAGACGGCTGCGCGAGTATTCCGGCAACAGCAGGGCCAGCACCTGGTCCAGCCGCTGACCGGCCAGCTCGGGGGGTGTTTGATATAGTTCGCGCGCTTCCATGTGTGTCCCTTGCCGCATTGCGCGCCATTCTAAGGCGCGCCGCGGCCCTGCCCTGCCGAGAATCGCCCGTGCCCCTGTCGCCCCGTGTCGGCCTGCGTCTGTGCTGCCTGGCCCTGATTGCACTGCTGGCTGCCTGCGGCGGCGAGCCGGGCACCAAGAAAACCGAAGATCGCACCGAAGGCTGGTCGGTGGAAAAGCTCTACCAGGAAGCCCGCAAGGCCACGCTCGACGGCGGCTACCAGGAAGCCATCGACCTGTACGAGAAGCTCGAAGCGCGCTACCCCTATGGCGTCTACTCGCAGCAGTCCCTGATCGACGTCGCCTACGCCTACTACAAGAACGGCGACGCGGAACTGGCCATCGAGGCCGCCGACCGCTTCGTGCGCCTGTATCCGCTGCACCCGAATGTCGAGTACGCCTACTACCTGAAAGGCCTGGTGCACTTCAGGCGCGAAGTGTCGATCCTGGAAAAGTGGCTGCCGCAGAACCTCGCCGCGCGCGACATGAACAACGCCCGCCAGGCCTTCGACAACTTCGGCCAGCTGCTGCGCAGCTTCCCGGACAGCCGCTACGCCCCGGACGCCCGCCAGCGCATGGTCTATCTGCGCAACCAGATGGCCGAACAGGACATCCTGGTGGCCCGTTACTACATGAAGCGCGGTGCCTACCTGGCGGTGGCCGCCCGCGCCCGCCACGTTGTCGAAACCTACCCGCGCAGCGCGTTCACGCCCGAAGCGCTGGAACTGATGGTCACCGCGTACCGTATCCTTGGGCTGGAAGCGCAGGCCAGCGACGCCCTGCGCGTGCTGAACCTGAACTACCCGAGCCATCCGGCCACCGAGCGGGCCGGCAAACTGGCCACCGTGCAGTAAACGCCGCCCGGCGCGGCGAGGAGCGTGCCGCCATGTGGGACTTCTTCCAGACCGTACGCCACCGCCACTCGGTGCGTCGCTACCAGCCGGACATGCCGGTGGAAGCGGAAAAACTGCACGCCATCCTGGAGGCGGTATCGACCGCCCCGTCGGCCGGCGACTTGCAGTCCTACCACGTCTACGTGCTGACCTCGTCGGCCAGCCGCGCGCGGCTGCAGGAAGCCGCCCCGGATCAGACCTTCCTCGCCGAAGCGCCACTGGCGCTGGTGTTCTGCGCCGATCGGGAACGCCCGCGCGAGCGTTTTGGCGCCCGCGGCTGCGAGCTGTTCGCCACCCAGGACGCCACCATCGCGGCCGCCTTCGCGCAGCTGGCTGCCGTCGCCGCGGGCCTGGCCTCGGCCTGGGTCGGCCGCTTCGACCGCGAGCAGGTGTGCGCCCAACTGGAACTGGCGCAGCACCTGGACCCGGTGGCCATCATCAGCGTCGGCTACCCGGCCGAGCTGCCTGCACCCACGCCACGGCGCCGGCTGGACGAGGTGGTGACGCGGCTGTAGCGCCCGCCGACCGGCCGCAGTCGACTCAGGCAAGCGTTCGACTGCCCGACGCCGGCAGCCACAGCGCGCAGGCGCACAGCCCCGACACACCGGCAACGGAAGCCCACGCCGTAGCGAAACCGGGACCGTCGGCCAGCGCGCCGAACACCACCGGCCCCAGCACGAAGCCGCCCCAGGCGACGTTGATCAGCAGACCGACCGCGGTTCCGGCCACGGCGATGCCGACCGACTCGGCGATCACGATCATCAGCAGGCCCTGCCAGCCCATGGCGCAAAAGCCGTACAGCAGGCCGACCACCGCCGGCACGATCAGCGGGCCATTGGCCGGCAACAGCGCAAGCGCGGTCGCCGCGACTGCGGTGAGAGCCATTACCAGCGCCAGGCAACGAGCACGGGCGTGGGTGAAGAAACGGTCCGCGATCACGCCCCAGGCGACCCGGCCCAGCGCCGCGGCGAGCAGGGCGCCGCTGAGCAAGCTGCCGGCGGCTGCGGCTGCAATGCCCTGGCGATCGGTCAGGAACAGGACAAAAAATGTGGTCATCGCGATCTGCGCGTAGGCGATGAACGGCGCCAGCAGCAGCAGGCGCACGAATGGCCGGTTCGAAAAAAGCTGCCCGGCCACGGCCTTCAGACCGGGTCTGGCGGCCCCCGGCCCGGCGGCCAGATCTACCGGCCGCTCGCGATACAACAGGCCGCTGAGCACCGCCGCGAGACCTGCGCCGGCGGCCACCAGCAGTACCGCCATGCGCCAGCCCAGCCATGACGCCAGACCCGGCAGCGCCGCCGCGGCCAGCGCCGCGCCCAGCATGTTGCCGGTCTGGCGCATGCCCATGGCCGTGGCGCGCCGCTGCGGCGGAAACCAGTGCAGCACGCCGCGGGCGCCCACCTGGTTGATGGCGCCGTTGCCAAGGCCGCACAAACCGGCCAGCACGGTTACCGTCAGCAAGCTGCCGGCGCGACTGAGCAGCGCCAGCGGAATTGCCATCGCCAGCAGACAGGCCAGCAGCAACCAGCGCCCGTCGAAGCGATCGGCCAGCACGCCGGCCGGCACCGCCATCAGCGCGCCGACCACGTAGAAGGCAGACTGCACGGCGCCGAACTGGGCCTTGCTGACCGACAGCTCGGCCACCAGGAACGGCGCCAGCGGACCCCACAGATATGAACCGGATGACATCGCAATCTGGCCCACGATCAGCAGCGCCAGCATGGTCCAGGCGTTGCGCCAGGCCGCTGGCTGGACAGCGCTCACGCGGCCGGTCCGGGCAGATTTGCCGGATCGGCGCGGCGGTCCATGTCGATGAACCCGCTGTGGTCGGCCAATGCCGCGCCGCAGCGGCGCAGCAAATCACGCGGCAGGATCATGCACATCTCCTCCTCGGTCAGGATGCCGGAACAGGCCATCCCTGGCCGTCATCGAGTCAGCGGCGAGCGCGCGAGCCTGGGCAAGCGCTGAATACCTCAGCCTTTCCCTAAAATGCGAACAGGCGCGTCATCGCGCGCCGGAGGGTACCGCAATGAAACACCTGATCGGATGCCTGCTGGCTGGCCTGATCGGCGTCGCCGGCGCGGCCGGGGACGACTTCGACAGCCGCTGCGGCCGATTCGTGCCGCCGCTCATCGCACCCACGGCGCAGACCGGCGTCGTGATCGTCGACGCCGCACTGCGCGCCTACACGCCGCTCGAGATGACGGTCGACCATGGGGTCGCCGTTCTCAGCGGCATCGGCAAGGGGCTTGGCATGCACCGCAGCAGCTACCAGTGCGCCGAGTTCATGGTCATTCCGGACCTGGCGCCGGGACGCTACCGCCTGGTGTCCCTCGAAGGCCGCATCAGCAGCATCACGCTGACGCGGCGCTTCCTGTATCCGATGCCCGGCGATGGCTATCACATCGTGAACCCGCACGACTGGCGCGAAGGGCCACAGCTGTACCGGGTCCAGCCGCGACGCACGCCGGAGCTGGAAATCGAGGTGCGGGCCGGCGAGGTGAGTTATCTGGGCCGGCTGCAAGTGGTGCGAAGCCCACCTTCCATCCACGCCGTCGGCATCGAACGGCAAGCCGACGCCGCGCGCGAGCGGGCCGCGCGCGAGCGGCTGCGGCAGCTCAGCGGCGCGGCGGCTACAGGTGCCAGTGCGCCGGCAACTGCGCCACCGGCAGCGGCGCAACCGTAATTTCCAGCGGCTGGGCACCCAGCGGCGTGTAGCGCACGGTGACCTCCGCCGCCTCGCGACCCTGGCTGTAGCGGCCGACGATGCGCGCCGCCAGCTCGAGGTCGGCCTCGTCCAGCACACCGTCCACCAGGGTCAGCGGACCGCCGTGGCTGATCGGCTCCAGGTGCGCGAACTGGCGCCGATAGCCGGTCAGGAAGTTGTTCTCGCCGTCCTCGCGCGCCACGATCATCTTGAAATTCGGCCGCGGGCGCAGGTGCCGGCCCACCTTGAGCAGCATGATGTCGTCGAGTTCGTATTCCTTGCTGCCGCGCGCCTGCCACAGGTCGGCCAGCTTGTGGCTGTAGTTCGGATCGGTCAGGAAACAGCAGCCGCCAGCCGGCTGCGCCCATTCGGTGAAGCCGAAGGTCTCGGCCAGCGCCATCTGCGGCTTGCGGCTGCGGCCGTTGAAGTCGTACAGACGCTCGCGATCCACCCAGCCTTCGCGTTCCGGCAGCGTCTCGGGCAGCAACTTTGCGCACAAAGGGCGCAGCAAGCGGTCAAAGGCTCCGGACTCGCGGGCGATGATCGGCATGGTCTGCTTGCGCTGCGACATCGGCCGCTGGCCGATCACCTCGCCGGTGATGATGAAATCGAAGCCGTTTTCCTGCATCCAGGCCCGCGCCTGGCCGACCATGAAACCCTTGCAGTCCAGGCACGGGTTAAGGTTCTGCCCGTAGCCGTGCTTGGGGTTGATGACCACCTCCTTGTACGGCTCGATCACATCCACGATGTGCAACCGGATACCGAGCTGCTCGGCCACCCACAGGGCGTTGTTGCGCTTGGGCTTGGCGCGGTCCTGGCGGCGGATGGCGTGCGTGTGGCCTTCCACGCAGAAGCCGGTGAAGAAATTGATGCCTTCGACATGGATGCCCTGCTCCAGCATGACCTTGGCGGCCAGCATGGAATCGAGCCCGCCGGAGATCAGGGCAACGGCCTTGCGTGGGGAGTTCATGGCGGTGGGAACACGGTGCGGGGGGCCGACTATGGTACCGGTGCGGCCGCAATCACATGGAAAACACGGGTTTTGCAGACATGAACAAGCGTTGGATAGCCGCCATCGTCCTGCTGGCTCTGGCGGGCGCCGGATTGGCCCTGTGGCAGCGCGACACGCCGGCCGCACTGCCGGCCGGCCTTGCCTTCGAGCCGGTGACGCGCCGGGACCTGACCGAAACGGTCACCGCCCAGGGCAAGCTCGAGCCCAAGTCCTACGTCGACGTGGGCGCGCAGGTGTCCGGACAGCTCAGCCGCCTGCACGTCGAAATCGGCGACGTGGTCGAAAAAGGCCAGCTGATCGCCGAAATCGACCCGCGCATTTTTGCCACCCGCGTCGCCAGCGGCCAGGCGCGCATCGCCTCGCTGACTGCCCAGCTTGCCCAGCAGCAGGCCGTGCTGCAAAACAGCCGCCTCATACTGGAGCGCAATCGCGGCCTGATCGCCGAGCAGGCCACCAGCCAGGAGCAGCTCGAACAAAGCGAGGCCGACCTGCGCGTGGCCGAGGCCGCGGTCAAATCCATCGCCGCGCAGATCGAGGAGGCCCGCTCCACCCTCAGCGGCGACCAGACCAATCTGGGCTACACGAAGATTTACGCCCCGATGGCCGGCACGGTGGTCACGCAGACCTCGCGCGAGGGCCAGACCCTGAACGCCAACCAGATGGCACCGGTCATCGTGCAGATCGCGGACCTGGACACCATGACCGTGCGCGCCCAGGTGGCGGAAGCGGACGTGATGCGCATCCGCCCCGGCACCGCCGCCGAGTTCACAACGCTGGGCGCGCTGGACCGGCGCTGGCAGGCCACCGTGCGCCAGGTGCTGCCGTCGCCGGAAGTGCTCAACGAAGTGGTGCTCTACAACGTGCTGGTGGACGTCGACAACCGCGATCGGCAGCTGATGAACGGCATGAGCACGCAGGTGTTCTTCATTCTTGGCGAGGCCAGGAACACACTCGCCGTGCCCACGTCGGCGCTTGGCCAGCGCCGGCCGGACCAGGACCAGCCCGGCACGCAGGCCTACGAGCTGCGCGTGCGGGAGGGCGAAACACTGGCCACCCGCGTGGTGCAGGTGGGCCTGCTGTCGCGCCAGTTCGCGCAGGTGCGCAGCGGCCTGGTCGAGGGCGAGCAGATCGCCATTCCACGCCCGGCCGAGACCAAGGCGGCGCGGCGGCGGGGCTTTTTCTGATGGGAAGCTCGAAGCAACCCTCCCCGGGTTTTTTGCGGGACGGCCTGGTTGCCCGCAACGGCCGGCGCGAAACGCGTTCCGAGGTGGCCTGATGCCGCTGCTGGAACTGACCGACATCGCACGCCACTACGGCAGCGGTGCCGGGCAGGTGCGGGCGCTCGACGGCGTGTCGCTGAACATCGAGGCCGGCGAGTTCGTGGCCATCATGGGCCAGTCCGGCTCCGGCAAGAGCACGCTGATGCACATCATCGGCTGTCTGGACCGGCCCGACAGCGGCCGCTACCGGGTCCGCGGCCAGGACGTGGCGGCGCTCGATTCCGACCAGCTGGCCGCGCTGCGCCGCCAGACCTTCGGCTTCGTGTTCCAGCGCTACAACCTGCTCGGCGGCGCCAGCGCGCAGGCCAACGTGGAGATGCCGGCCATCTACGCCGGCCTGCCCAAGACCGAGCGGGCAGACCGCGCGCGGCGCCTGTTGGACGAACTGGGTCTTGCCGACCGCGCCGGGCACCACCCGAACGAACTGTCCGGCGGCCAGCAGCAGCGGGTCGCCATTGCCCGTGCGCTGATCAACGACCCGCCGGTGATCCTGGCCGACGAACCGACCGGGGCGCTGGACAGCAAGAGCAGCGCGGAATTGATGACGCTGCTTGAGCGCCTGCACCAGGCCGGGCGCACGGTGGTGCTGATCACGCACGATGCCCAGGTCGCCGCGCACGCCCAGCGCGTGGTGCGCATCGCCGACGGGCGCATCGTGGACGATCAGCCGGCCGACCGGGCACAAGCGCCCACGCCCGCCGGCGTGGCGCCGGCCGAGCCCGCCACCGTGCTGGTGCCGGAACTTGGCGAGGCCACGCGCATGGCTCTGCGCTCGCTGCGCGCCAATGCCCTGCGCACCGCGCTGACGCTGCTGGGCATCGTCATCGGCGTGGCGTCGGTGGTGGCCATGCTGGCGGTCGGCGAAGGCGGCAAGCAGCAGGTGCTGGCCCAGATCACCGCCATGGGCACCAACCTGATAATGGTGCGGCCCGGCGCGCCCGGCATTCGCGGCGGCGGCGATGTCGTCACCTTGGTGCCCGAGGACGCCACCGCCATCGCCGCCCTGCCCAACGTGCTGCAGGTACTGCCGGAACGCAGCAATCGCCTGACCGTGCGCGCCGGCAACGTCGACTACCAGACCACCGTACAGGGCAGCGACACCGGCCTGCCGGACGTGCGCGACTGGCCGGTGGCCGCCGGCAGCTTTTTCGGCGAACGCGACCTGCGCGGCTATGCGCCGGTGGCAGTGCTGGGGCAAACCGTGGCGCAGACGCTGTTTCCGGGCGGCGTCGATCCGGTCGGGCGCTACCTGCTGGTGCGCAACGTGCCGTTCGAGGTCATCGGTGTGATGGGCGAGAAGGGCGCCTCCAACTGGGGCGGCGACCAGGACGACGTGGTGCTGGTACCGATCACCACCGGCTTCGTGCGCCTGTTCGGGCGGCCGTACCTGAACGCACTGACCGTCAAGGTGGCGGACCTGGCCACCATGGATGCCACGCAGGAGGCCATCCGCCAGCTGCTGATCGCGCGTCACCGCACCGAGGACTTCAGCGTACGCAACCTGGCGTCGATCCTGGATGCCGCCAGCACCGCCTACAACACGCTCACGCTGATGCTGGGCACCGTGGCCGCCATCTCGCTGCTGGTCGGCGGCATCGGCGTGATGAACATCATGCTGGTCAGCGTCACCGAGCGCACGCGCGAGATCGGCATCCGCATGGCCACCGGCGCGCGCATGCGCGACATCCTGCTGCAGTTCAACACCGAGGCGGCCGTGGTGTGCACGGTCGGCGGGCTGTTTGGTTTGGCACTCGGCTTTGGCGTCGGCCTGGCGCTGCGCCTGGCCGGCATGCAGGTGATCTTCGCCGCCACGCCGGCGGTCATGGCCTTCCTGTCCGCGGTAGGCACCGGGCTGGTGTTCGGCTATCTGCCGGCCCGCAAGGCGGCGCGGCTGGATCCGGTGGTGGCGCTGGCGGCGGAGTGAGCGGCGGCGCCAGAAGCCAGGCAGTCGGACCGCTGCACGCCGCTCAGCCGGCCCGGTGGTACGCGACCACGGTGTCGACCTCTTCCTTGGAACCCAGGATCACCGCCACGCGCTGGTGCACTTTCTCGGGCGGGATATCCAGAATGCGCTCGTAGCCGGTGCTGGCCGCGCCGCCGGCATGTTCCACCACGTAGCCGATCGGGTTGGCCTCGTACATCAGGCGCAGCTTGCCGGGCTTGCTGGCGTCCTTGGTGTCACGCGGATACATGAAGATGCCGCCGCGGGTCAGCAGGCGGTACACGTCGCCCACCATCGAGCCCACCCAGCGCATGTTGAAGTCCCGCCCGCGCGGGCCGTCCTTGCCGGCCATGCACTCGGCGATGTAGCGCTGCACCGGCGGCTGCCACCAGCGCTGGTTGGAGGCGTTGATGGCGTACTCGGAGGTGCGCTCCGGGATGCGGATGTCGGCTTGCGTGAGCAGGAACTCGCCGCTGACCGGGTCCAGCGTGAAGCCCTGCACGCCGTGGCCGAAGCACAGCACCATCACCGTGGCCGGGCCGTACACGGTAAATCCGGCGCAAACCTGCGCCGTGCCCGGTTGCAGAAAATCCGCATCGGTCAACCCGGCGGCGCCGCTGCGCGCCCGCAGGATCGAGAAGATCGACCCGACCGAGATGTTGACGTCGATGTTCGACGAGCCATCCAGCGGGTCCAGCAGCACCAGATAGTCGCCGGTCGCGCCGGGCACCGGGTACGGACCGTCGAGTTCCTCGGATGCGATGCCCGCCACCGCGCCGGTCCAGGACAGCGCCTGCAGGAAGGCGTCGTTGGCCAGCACGTCGAGCTTTTTCTGCGTCTCGCCGGAGGCGTTGGAGGTTTCGACCGCGCCCAGCACCCCGGCCAGGGCAGCGCGCGTCAGCGCCGCCGAAATCTCCCGGCTGGCGGCGCCGATCTGCTGCACCACAGTAACCAGGGCGGGATCCAGATGCCCGGCACGGGCGGCCAGGGTAAGGTGCTGAAGCAGGGAAATGCGCTCGCTCATGGGACTGTCCTGGCTACCGGAAAGACGGCGGAAATGGCTGGGCAGGATAGCCGATCACCCGCAGCACCGGCAGGCCGCGCGGACTGATAATCTGCGGCCAATCAAGAGGAGGCAGCGCATGAGCAGGCACGTTCCGGTGACGGTGTTCTTCAACTTCCGCAGCCCGTACTGCTACCTCGCGTCGAAGTCCATGTTCGGCATCCTGGACCGCTTCGACTGCCACTTCGAGTGGCGGCCATTGGGCGGCTGGGACGGCCGCTCGTCGCCCGAGCGCGCCAAGGGCAAGCTGCCGATCGCCCGCCAGGACGTGCGCCGCTGGTGCCGGCGCCTGGGCATCCCGTTCAACCCGCCGCCGGTGACCACCGACCCCACGCGCGCCGGCGCCGGCTCGCTGCTGGCCGAGCAGCAGGGGCGCCTGCGCGAGTACGTGGTGGAGCTGATGCACGCCGAATGGGGCGAGGGCCGCGACATCGGCGACATCAACGTGCTCAGGGACGCCGGCCGGCGGGCAGGACTCGATCCGGCCGCGCTGGCCGCGGCCGTGGACGACCCGGCCTTGCGGGGGCGTCTGGCCGAGCACATGCAGCAGGCACAGGCGGTCGGCGTGTTCGGCGTGCCCAGCTTCGTGGTCGGCGAGGAGGTGTTCTGGGGCAACGACCGGCTGGATTTTCTGGCCGAGCATTTGACCGAGCTTGGCGCGGCGCGTGCCTGAAGGCGCCCCCGCCAACGGCACGGCTGCTGCGCCGGAGCGCTACCGATTAGGGACCGGCGTCGATGTGGGAACGGCGCCCTCGCCGCGAATCTCCAGATCACCCTTTCGCCCCCCCCCCGGCAGGTCTCCCGCGGGGGCAAGCCGGCTTCAAACCTGAGCGTATTTTTTCCAACACACACAAGACAGGAGAAACAGCATGGGACGTGTCAGCGGCAAGGTCGTGTTCATCACCGGCGCGGCATCGGGCATGGGCCGCGCGCATGCACTGCGCCTGGCCGCTGAGGGCGCCAGCCTGGCCATTACCGACCGCGACCAGACGGGCCTGGCCGAAACGCTGGCGGCGGCTCAGGCCAGGGGTGCCGAGGCGGCCGCCTGGCCGCACGACGTAACCGACGAGGCCGCCTGGGAAGGCGTGGTTGACGCCGCCTGCGTGCGCTTTGGCCGCATCGACGTGCTGGTAAACAACGCCGGTGTGTCGAGCAGCACCGTTTCGGTCCTCGACATCGGCGTCGACGAGTGGGATCGCGTGATGGCCATCAACGCCCGCGGCGTGTTCCTGGGCGTGCGTACTGTGGGCCGGAAAATGCGCGATCAGGGCCGCGGCGGCAGCATCATCAACATCTCGTCCGTGTTCGGCATCGTCGGCGGAGCGATGGCATCCGCCTATTGCGCCAGCAAGGGCGCCGTGCGCCTGCTGACCAAGGCCGCCGCGGCGGACCTGACGGCATTCAACATCCGCGTCAATTCGGTCCATCCCGGCCTGATCGATACACCGATGCTGGACGGCCTGCTGGCGCGCGAGGGCGAGGTCCGCGACCGCATGCTCGGCGTGCAGCTACAGCGCCGCGCCGCCGATCCGGACGAGGTGTCCTCAGCGGTGCTGTTCCTGGCCTCGGACGAATCGTCCTTCATGACCGGCTCGGAAATGGTGGTCGACGGCGGCTGGACGGCACGTTAGGGAACTGCAGGAGCCCGGCTGCGGCGGGCGGTCAGCCGATCAATCGCGCCGCGCAGCTGCGCTCCTGATGTTAGGCTCGGGGAACGCCCGCACAGGAGGAGTTCGCCATGAAGCTGCACATACTGGCTACCGTCGCGTTTGCCCTGAGCCTTGCCGGCTGCGGCCGCGAACAGGCCGAACCCGAATCGGCGTCCGCGCCGGCAGCACCCACCGCGGCTGTGCAAGCCGACGCACCGACCGCGTCCGTCGCAGCGCCGGCGCCGCAGGCTCCGTCACCCGCAACGACGCTGGAGAGCGTGATCGCCGGCGACTGGCGCGATCCGGCCAACGTGGCCCGCGACATCTGGCGGCATCCGAAGGAAACGCTGGATTTTTTCGGCGTCAGCGCCGATCAGCGGGTGCTCGAGATAGCGCCCGGCCGCGGTTGGTACACGGAAATACTGGTGCCATTCGTGCGCCAGCAGGGCCACTACGTCGGCGCCATCTCGGACCCGGCCGCGGCGCCCGACGAGCGCGTGCGCGAGTACTTCACAAAACAGAACGCCGACCTGCGCGCCAAGCTGGCGGCCCGGCCGGACATCTACGGCCAGCCCACACTGCGCGAAATCGACGCCGCCAGGCCGAACTTCGGCGCGACGGACTCCATCGACACCGTGCTGACCTTCCGCAACGTCCATAACTGGCTGGCGGCCGGTCAGGCCGAGGCCATGTTCAAGGGCTTTTACGAGGTGCTGAAACCCGGCGGCGTGCTGGGCGTGGTCGAACACCGCGCGGCCGGCGACGTGCCCGACGGCGACAAGTCCGGCTATGTCGGCCAGGATCAGGTGATCGCGCTGGCCCGCGCGGCCGGCTTCGAACTGGAGGCCAGTAGCGAGATCAACGCCAACCCGGCCGACACCAAGGACCACGAAGCCGGCGTGTGGAGCCTGCCGCCGTCGCTGCGCCTGGGCGACAAGGATCGCGAGAAATACCTGGCGATCGGCGAATCCGACCGCATGACGCTGCGCTTTCGCAAGCCGCTCGCCGAGCCGGCCGGGCAGGCCACGCAGTAATCGACGGTCGGCCGGTCCCGGGCTGCCCACTGGCCTGGCCCACCTGCGGCAGCGCGACCGGCGATCAGTCCGCCAGCGCCTCGAGCACCAGCCCCGGCGTGAGCACCGCCGGCAGCAGCTGCGGCGGCGCGCCGGGTGGGTAGTACACATACAGCGGCACACCGCTGCGGCCGAAACCGGCCAGCGCCTGCGTGATCGCCGGGTCATAGCGCGTCCAGTCGGCCTGCAGCGTGACCACGCCGAGTTCGGCAAAGCGGGCCGCCACCGCCGCCGTATCCAGCGCCACCTGCTTGTTCACCTGGCAGCTGATGCACCAAGCGGCCGTGAAATCGACGAACACTGGCCGGCCGGTGGCGCGCAGTGCGTCGACCGCCGCCGGCGACCACGGCTGCCAGTCGATGCCGGCCGCAGTGGCCGTCGAGAGAGTCGCCTGATTTTCGGCGACCGCCGCCGGGCGCATGGCCGCCGCAAAGCCCAGCACCGCCGCCACGCCCAGGCCGATCACCACCACGCCGCCGGGCAGCCAGCGCCGTGCGCCCCGCTGCGCATGCCCGACCCCCCAGGCGGCGAAGCCGACGCCCAGCGCCGCGAGCAGCAACAAGCCGACCGCATCCACCCCGGACTGGCGCCCGAGCACCCACACCAGCCACACGGCGGTGGCGAACAGCGGAAACGCCAGCCCCTGCCGCAGCGTAACCATCCACTGCCCCGGCCGCGGCAGGCGCGCCAGCAGTCCCGGCAACTCCGCCAGCAGCAGATACGGCAGGGCCATGCCAAGACCGAGCGCCGTGAAGATGGTCAGCGCCTCCCAGGCCGGGCGCGCCAGCGCAAAGCCGAGTGCCGCACCCATGAACGGCGCGGTGCACGGCGTGGCCACCAGCACCGCCAGCGTGCCGGTCAGGAACGAGCCCGGATAGCCGGCCGGCTGCGGCGCGCTGCCGGCCAGGCGCGACAGGCCAAGACCGACCTCGAAGACACCCATGAGGTTAAGGCCCACCGCCGTCAGCAACAGCGCCATGGCCGCCACGAAGCCGGGTGACTGCAACTGAAATCCCCAGCCGACGCCGCCGCCGGCCGCGCGCAGCGCCAGCAGCAACCCGGCCAGCAACCAGAAACTGACCAGCACGCCGCCCAGGAACGCCAGCCCGTGGCGCCGCACCCGGCCCGGATCGCCGTGCGCGAGCTGGATGAAGCTCAGCACCTTGACCGACAGCACCGGAAACACGCACGGCATGAGGTTCAGGATCAGCCCGCCGAGCACCGCCAGACCGGCGGCAAGCGCAAGGCCCATGCCGCCGTCCGCGGCCTGCACCGACACTGGCTGCCCGGCTGGCGCAGCGGCAGCCAGCGACTGGATCGGCACATCCACCGCCAGCGCCCGCACCTGACCGGCGGCATCCCAGCCGCGCTCATGCACCAGCACACCGGTGAGGCGCTCCAGCGGTCCGGCGGCCGTCAGCGTCAGCCGCAGCCGATCGTCCACGCGCTCCAGAACCTGCGCCGCCGCGTGCCGGAACTGCCCCTCGCGGTCCGGGAAGAACTGCGCCGTGCCCGGCGCCACGCCGGCCGGCCAGTCCAGGTACACCCGATCGCCGAAGCGGCCGGCGCCGAGCAGCACTTCCGGCAAATGGCGCGGCAGCCGCGCGCGGGCGTCGGCAATCGCCCGTTGTCCGGCCGGGTCCGGATCGGCCCGTTCCAGCAGCGGCAGGTCGAGCGCTAGCTGCGCCTGCTCGGGCAGGCACAGGTCCTTGCAGATCAGGTAATGCACCGTGCCACGCAGGCTGACCTGCCCCGGTCCGGCCAGCGTGCCCGGCGGCGTCACGGCCACCGGCAGCAACACTTCGTCCTCGTAGCCGTAGGTCACCACCGGCGGTGGCGACACCTGCCTTGGATAAGGCCACTCGATGTCGCCGGCGCTGAATCCTGGCGGCAGCTGCCAGTCGATGCGCGGCGCCTGTCCGGAATCGCCGGGGTTTTGCCAATAGATGTGCCAGCCACGGTCCAGTTTGAACCGCACGCCGAGCGCAAACGGCTGGTCCGGCAGCACGCCGCGCACGTCGGCCAGCAGTTCCACGCGGGCATGCGGTCCCTCGGCCTGCGCCGCGGCCAGGCCCGGCAATACGGCCAGCGCCAGCAGCAGCCGGCGCGCGCCCTGCCGCCAACGCTCAGCGGTCCACATGGCCAAGATCACGGCCGGGGGCGACGCAGTCGCGCACCCGTTGCTTCAGTTCCTTGATGTCCGGAAAGCGCCCCTCGGCGCCGCGCGACCAGATCAACACATCATCCACGTGCACCTCGAACACGCCGCCGCGACCGGGGCGCAGGACCACCTCAGCCAGTTCATCCTCGAAGCTGCTCAGCAGCTCCTGCGCCATCCAGGCGGCGCGCAGCAGCCAACGACATTGCGTGCAATAGGTGATCGCGACGCGGTGCGTCATGGGGGATCCTCGCTGGGTGCCTATAATGGCCGCGCCCTTCGCCCGCCAGGAAACCCCGTGAGCACCCCGACCAGCCACCGTACGCCGATTCTGGCCGTGTTTTGTGACTTCGAGAACGTGGCGCTGGGCGTGCGCGACGCCAAGTATGACCAGTTCGACATCCGCCGGGTTCTGGAGCGGCTGCTGCTGAAGGGCCCGATCGTGGTCAAGAAGGCCTACTGCGACTGGGAGCGCTACAAGAAATTCAAGCCGGCCATGCACGAGGCCGCCTTCGAGATGATCGAAATCCCGCACCTGCGCCAGTCCGGCAAGAATTCGGCCGACATCCGTCTGGTCGTCGACGCGCTGGACCTTTGCTACACCAAGGGCCACGTCAACACCTTCGTGATCATCTCCGGCGATTCGGACTTCTCGCCGCTGGTGTCCAAGCTGCGCGAGAACAACAAGGAAGTGATCGGCGTGGGCGTGGCCAGTTCCACGTCGGACCTGCTGATCGCCAACTGCGACGAATTCATCTACTACGACGACCTGGTGCGCGGCGACACGCCCAAGAAGCCGGCCGCCCGCCGGCGCAGCGCCAAACCCAAGGCGGCAGCCGCGACGCCCGCCGAGCCACCGGCGCCGCTGATGGCCACCGAACAAGTGGCGGCCGAAACCTCACCCGAAGAACCGAAACGCAAGTCCCGCTCGCGCGGCGGGCGGCGTAAGCGCGGCGAGACCGTCGCCGTCACCGCCGACAATCTGGGCAATCTGTTCGACAGCCTGCCGGACGGTGCGCCGGACACGGCGCCTGCACCAACCGATCCTGAGGACGACGGTGAGCTGACGACCGATGCCAGCCGCTCCACCAAGGGCCTTGGCCTGATCATGGAAACCGTCGGCGCGCTGGTCGAGGACCGCGGCGAGGAGCAGAAAATCTGGGGCTCGATGGTCAAGCAGACCCTGCGTCGGCGCCGGCCGGGCTTCAACGAGCGCTTCTACGGCTTTCGCAGCTTCAACGCCATGCTGGAAGAGGCCGCCGAGCGCGGCTGGCTGACCCTGGAACGGGACACCAAATCCGGCGGCTACATCCTGCACCCGATCGAAGGCGCCTACGTACCAACCGTGGTCGAGTACGCGGACGACGGCGAGGACGAAGACGGCGAACAGCCGGCCATGCCCGACTGAACCGGAAGCCTGCGCGGAAAGCGCCCGCTACGGGCGCTGTTTGGCGAGGCGAGGATGATCGGCAAGCGCATGCATCATCCAATCCAGCCTTGCAGATAGGGCGCAACGAGCACGTAGAGCACCGTCGTCACGGTGAGCGCGGCGGTGAACAACGCCGAATCGAGCTTGAAGCGCTCGCAGATCGCGATGCCCACGGCCACCGACGGCGCCGCCGCCACGATGGTCGTGGCAGTCAGCAGCGTCCCGTCGAGGTCCAGCGCCCGCGCCGCCAGCAGGCACACCGCCACGCCCAACACCGGCCGCAGCAGCACCACCGGCACCAGCACCGACAAGCGCGACAGGCCCTTGAACGTAAACGTGCTGCCGACCACGAACAACAGCAGCGGCACCGAAGCCTGGCCCAGCACGCCAAAGGCGTGAACCACGCTGTCGGGCACCGCCACGCCGCTGGCGTTGACCGCCAGCGCGACCAACGTGGCCCAGAACGGCGGCATGCGCAGCACCACCAGCGCGCTGTTCCAGCCGACCGCCGCGCCGCCGAACCAGGCCGCCAGCGCCACCCCCAGCGACCAGTGCACCGGCACCGTGGCGAACATCTCGTACATCAGCGGCACGCGCGTGGCGGTGCCGCCAAACAGGCCCTCCACCACCGCCAGCGCGGCGCCCAGGCCGTTGCCGAAACCGACTGCCAGCACCGCCGCCCCGGCCTCGGCGCGCGTCAGCCGCCCGGCTCGCAGCATGGCGCCGAACACCAGCAGCCCGGCGCCCAGGCACGCGCCGATCGTGACCAGCGCCACCAGCGGCACGCGGTACAGCGCCGGCTCCGGGTGGGCATTCAGGAACACGCCAAAAATCAGCGCCGGCACCAGCAGGTTGATGACCAGGGTGTTCAGGACCTGACGCACCTGCTGCATCGGAATACCACCCGGCAGCACCTGCCGCCAGGCCAGACCGGACGCCAGAATCAGGATCATCGGCAATAGACGTTCGTACATTTCGAACAGTCCTCGCGCTGCGCAGCTACAAAAAAAAACCGCCATCCGCGGACAGCGGCGGGCGGTGACTGGCATCTCTTGCCCGATAGCCGGCAATGCTCAGGGCAGGCAATCCCGCCCGGGCGCCGGAAGAGCGGACTTATGGAGTGTCCGGCCGGGTAGCTGTTCCATCCCGGATCATCATATAGTTCCGTCTCGGTCCCCGCTGCTGCTGGCGCGCGAGGTGTTCCGGGAGCTGGCAGGGGACGGGAAAGCGGTTGATCGGGAGGTGTCCGCATGCTGATTGCACTGCACAAACAAGCCCGCACCACGCCCCACGTGCGGGCGCAGATCGCGGCCAGTGATGAGCCGGTGGCGGTGCTGGCCCGCCGCTTTGGCGTCACCGAGCCGACGATCTACAAATGGAAGCGGCGCCCGGATGTCTACGACCGGCCGCACACCGCGCACCGCCTGCAAACGACGTTGACCCCCGGCCAGGAGGCGATCGTGGTCTACCTGCGCCGGGCCCTGCTGCTGCCGCTGGACGACCTGCTGGCGGTGACGCGCGAGTTCCTGTGTCCGGACGTGTCCCGCTCCGGGCTGGACCGCTGCCTGCGCCGCCACGGCGTGGGCAACCTGCGCGCCCTGCGCCCGGCGCCGGACAAAGCGGTCAGCAAGACCTTCAAGACCTACGTGCCCGGCTTTGTGCACGTCGACGTGAAGTACCTGCCGCAGATGGCCGACGAGGACCGGCGCCGGTTCCTGTTCGTGGCCATCGATCGGGCCACCCGCTGGGTTTACGTGGCCCTGAAAGCCGACAAGAGCGCGCGCTCGGCGCGCGCCTTCCTCAGTGCCCTGGCCACGGCCTGCCCGGTGCGCATCACGCGCCTGCTCACCGACAACGGCACCGAGTTCACGGACCGGCTGTTCGGGAGCCGGGCGCGGGCCCCGACCGGGACGCATGAGTTCGATCGCCTGTGCCAGGAACTGGGCATCGAGCACCGTCTGACGCCCCCGCGCCACCCGCAGACCAATGGCATGGTCGAGCGCTTCAACGGGCGCATCGCGGACCTGCTGCGCACGCACCACTTCAGGTCCAGCGAGGACCTGGAGCAGACCCTGCACCGCTATGTCACGCTCTACAACCACCACTTGCCGCAGAAGGCACTGAACGCCCAGACTCCGGCTCAAGCGCTTCAGCACTGGTACGCTTCAAAACCGGAGCTGTTTCATCGAAGGCCAAATAATCGGCCGGGACGTGACAGGTAGCCCGTCCGGATCGGATGCGCCGTTATACGGCTTCGATCGACACGTTCTCGATCGGCAAGACGCGGCGTACCTGTTCGGCCTTGGCACGGGTGGAGAAGGTCATCGCCATGTCGATCCACGGCACCCAGCACACCGGATCCACACTGTTCAGATAGGCTTCCCTATCCGTGGTCAGCCGCTCGCGTTCATAAATTTCTCCGCTCTCGCGATCGAGGAACTTGCCCTTGGAAAGGGTTTTCTTGGTCTGCTTTACGATCAGATATGCCATGTATAGGTAATGACTAAAGATGGGGAATTCATGAATGAATGATTCTATTCAACACCCCGGTTTATTACCGGAGCCAGGCCGCCGCTTGTAACGAATTCCGGCTTCCACCGGACCGACGTACCTGAATGAATCCGCATTCCCTTACCGGAGACTGACAAGACCCGCCCTACACAAAAGACCGAATCTCGCGCAACACACTCGACAAGGCGAACACCCCGAGGCCTAAAAATGAAAACCAAGTCTAACACCGGCGCCGCGCGTGAATCTGCGCAGGCACAAAAACAACGGGCGACGTCTCCGCGGTACGCCGCATATGCAGTCCGGACACCACCCCAAACGGCGTACGCTTTTGCGCCCATGACAGCCCCGCCCAGCATCCAGAGCCTGTACAGACCTTCGCGGCCGAGGTGGCGGCCAAGTTCGCCGCCCTCGCCGCCGGCCAGCCGGAAGACCAGCTGTGCGGCCCGACCGAACGCCTGCTCACCGCCATGGGCACGATGGAGGGACTGGTCGTCGCGGCCAAGGACGAAAGCCTGCTGCCGGATCAGTCCGGCCGGCCGCACTCTGCCGTCACCGTCGGCGCCATGCTGTGCGGCTACGTGGAACAGGAGGCGCCGGGCACCGGCGTGGCCGTGGGCCGCTACACCGGCCACAACCGCCAGCAATGGCAGCGCTCGACGCCCCGCCTCGATAACGGCGATGCCCCTCGCGCCGGCTGCCTTCAGATCACGCCATCATCAGGTCCGGCAATGACGCCCGGCCACACCATGCCGCCGACACCCACCCGCAGCCAGTCCTGCTCGCGCAACCGGCGCAAGTCGCGCTGTTTGGTCTTGTCCGTTTTATCGCGGTAGAGGGTCTGACAGGCCGAGCCTTGACGCAGCTTGATCGCGGCGAGCCGAAGAAGCGCCGATGCGCATCCTGAACGCACATCAGCGGCAATTCCAGTGCCTGCAGGTCCAGGCCGCCCTGGAAGGTGAACGGGCCGAAGCGGTCGGTCTGAACTCGCCGGGCAAGCTTCTGTAGGTTCTGGATGTCCACCAGAATGTCCCGTTGTATGGTCAATAACTTGCTTATAAGACGGCCAGTTGCCGCTTATGCGCTTGAAACACGTTGCCTGGAATGTCCGCCATTTTGTCCGCTTCGGACACCTTGGCCGTCGTCCGCTTCGTCGACATCGAAGACGACCAGGGGCGGCCGTTCGAGCGCCCTTGGTCAGCCGCCGCGCCGGCCAGAAACCGCCGGATGCCGGCCCGGCCCACTTCCGGGCCGTCAGGCGGCCCTTCCAGACGGCCGATGCCAGCGCCCGGCCGTCGGCCACCCTCTGAACCCACAGCGTGCGTCCCATCGGGACCGGGCTACCGGGTTTCAGGAACTCGCGTGCCCGAAGCAGTGTTTCGGGCGATGGGCAGTTGAAATCGATCACGGGGACACCTCCGAAAAGCACCGCCGGAAGTCAGCGGTATCGGGATGTCATTCAATGCCGGGAATTGTGGGGAAACAAGCGATCTTTTAAAAAATTTATAGCAAAAAAGATTTTATAATTCAATGCGTTAAATTTATCGTCACAGGAGGGGAAAGCGTGAAAATGGGAATCCCATTTCCCCACTTTCCCGCGGGTCATTTTTTCCTGTTCGCCCACCACAAATGACCGCCCAAAGCCTCGCGTTGGATGTTTTTCGCGTCAAGGATTCCGCGCGCCCCTTGAATCCGTCGTTTCTGCATTTCGACCTCCACCAAATCAGCGTATTGCTTGAGTGTGCGTTCGAAGCCCTGTGCGTGATCGCCTGCCCAAAGTTCGTCCGCGATGGTCCGCGCAACTTCCTGCCACGGGATCTGCGCGCTGCCAGCCTGCACGGCCGGGCTTTTCTGTTCGCGGGTCAGCGCTTCCACATCCGGCTGCCGAAAACGTATGTTTTCCCAAGTGATCCGGCGCGACTGTTCCTGTTCCTTTGCGACGTCGAAAATGAAGTCATTGGGCCATGGGAAACAGTCTGGGGAATGTAGGTGCAGGCTGGCCGGGTCCAGTGGTGCTAGCCATTCACAATCCACACCATCGGCGCCGGCCAAGGCCAGCGGGTACGCGGTGGAGTGGTGCAGGTACCAGAATTGGGCAATCCACGTGTCTGCTACCGTGTATTCCTCGCTGGTCTCGACGCAGCGGTAGTGCCAGCTTTTCAAGCGGGGATCGCGCGGGTTGAAATCGACTGCCTCGCCTTCCCAGTGCAACCCTTTGCCCGACCGCCTATGGACGATTGACGCCTGGCCCTTCCAGCGGGGCACGAAAAGGCCGCAGCGGATCTTGCCCGTTGCGACAAGGTCTTTCACGTGGTGCGGCTCGATCTTCAACGCGGTAGCTGTGTCGGCCAGTGTCAAAAACTCCGGGGTCATGTGCGGTACTCCGTCACGCGTCCTTCATAAAGGCACCGTACCAAGCCAGCGAAGGTGTCCGGCTTTTCGCCCCGTCGGCCTGGGCGCGGCAAACGATCAGGCAGCCAGCGCCCGCAGCGCGGCCTTCGGTTCCCACTGTGTATGACATTGAGCAATGCCAGCGTCGGCCCTTTGGGCGTGCAGTCGCCGCGTTCCCAATGCCGCAGCGTCGCCGCGGAAAAGCCAAGGCGCGCCGCGTCGCGGCGGTGCGCTGATCACCGCTGAAGTTACCGTCAGATTACTGGATGTCATGGACGCAAGCGGGCGCCGGCAAAGCCAACGATGTGTCTTGACGCTTGGCTTCATACGGGGTTCGCGGCGCTTGGCGGGCGCCGGCGGAATGCGAAATGGTGGGCCGTCTGGGAATCGAACCCAGGACACGCGGATTAAAAGTCCGCTGCTCTACCGACTGAGCTAACGGCCCCGTGGGGGCAGGCCCGGATGGGCCGGAATGGATACGGTCAGGCGGGGAAATAGACGGTGGGATCGGCCACGCCGGCAACGCGAAAGCCCTCCGCCCGCAGGCGACAGGCATCGCACTGGCCGCAGGCCCGGCCTTGCGGGTCGGCATTATAACAAGACACCGTGAGCCCATAATCGACGCCCAGTTCCTGACCTCGGCGAACGATATCGGCCTTGGACAGCCGCAGCAGCGGCGCGGCGATGCGTGGCCCCTGACCTTCCACGCCGGCCTTGGTGGCGACGTCCGCCAAGGCCTGGAAGGCGTCGATGAACGCCGGCCGACAGTCCGGATAGCCGGAATAGTCGACCGCGTTGACGCCCACGAAGATGGCTGAGGCGGCCAACACCTCGGCGTAGCCCAGTGCAATGGCCAGAAACACCGTGTTGCGGGCCGGCACGTAGGTCACCGGTATGCCGGCGCTGGGCGACGACGGCACATCGATCGACACATCGGTCAGGGCCGAGCCGCCGATGGCGTCGAGGTTGACCGAGACCGTGCGATGGCTGGCCGCGCCGCCGGCAGCGGCCACCCGCGCCGCCGCCGCCAGTTCCGCACCGTGACGCTGTCCGTAGTCGATGCTCAGCGCATGACACAGATAGCCATCAGCGCGCGCCATGGCCAGCACCGTGGCGGAATCGAGCCCGCCGGACAGCAGGACGACGGCCGGGCCACGCGCGGACTCATTCATCGGCCCGGCACCTCGCCCCACAGCAGTTTGTGCAGTTGCAACTGCAGGCGAAAGGGCAGCCGGTCGGCCAGCATCCAGTCGGCCAGCGTCGCGGCGTCGAGCAAGCCGAAGGCGGGAGAAAACAGGACGCAGGCCCGGCTGGCAATGTCATACCGCCTGGCGGTTTCGACCGCCCAGTCGTAGTCGGCCCGATCGGTCAGCACGAATTTCACCTGATCACCCGACTGCAGCAGGTCCAGATTTGCATACAGGTTGCGGGCGCATTCGCCGGATGATGGCGTTTTCAGGTCGAGCACGCGCACCACGCGCCGGTCGACCGGCGCCACGTCGAGCGCGCCGCTGGTTTCGAGCGACACCTGATGACCCGCGTCGCACAGGGCGCTCAGAAGCTCCAGGCAGCCGGCCTGAGCCAATGGCTCGCCACCGGTGACCGTCACATGCGAGGTCGCGAAGGCCGCCACTCGGCTCAGGATCGCCGGCAGTTCCACATACTCGCCGCCCGTGAAGGCATAGGCGGTATCGCAGTAACTGCAACGCAGCGGGCAGCCGGTCAGACGCACGAACACCGTCGGCACGCCGGCCGTCAGGCCTTCACCCTGTATCGAATGGAAGATTTCGGTGATCTTGAGGCGAACCGCCGGCACCTTCGCCGGCGCAGCCTGGGCATGTACGGTCATTGCAAACCAGCCGGCGGGCGGCTCAGAATTTGTAAAGAAATGCACGTCCTGCGCATTTCTTCTGTCGCGAGTCCGGTACACGCCCGGATTCGCTCCCGCCCATCAAGCACTTGCGTGCTCGATGGGCGACCGGCCAGCCCTGGCCGGACTGAGAGCTTGAATGTCACAAGCTCTCAGACGCCCTCTTCCTTCATCCGGCTCAGGCGGTTGTCCGCCAGACGAGCCGCCGGGCTGTTGGGCCAGGTGGTCTTGAGATCCGTCAGCGTCTGGCGGGCGGCCGCGAACTGCCGACGCTCGTACTGGATATAACCCACCTTGAGCAGGGCATCGGCCGCCTTGGGCGACTGTGGATACTGCGCCACAACGCGCTGGAATTCGGCCAGCGCACGGTCGAACTGGCGCGTGACGTAGTACGCCTCACCGATCCAGTACTGTGCGTTGTCGGCAAGACTGCCGCCCGGATATTGCTGAAGCTGCGCCTGGAAGCCGGCGATGGCGTCCTCGTAGCGTCCGATGCGCAGCAGCTCGGAAGCCGCCCGATAGGCAGCCTGTTCACCGCCGGCATCCGCCGCAGCCGGCGCAACCGATGCCACCTGGCCGGCGGGCGCCGGCGGGGGAGGCGGAGCAACGACCGGCGCAACCGGCCTCTCGACCGGCCCGGCATCCGCCGTCGACGCGGGTCCCGGCGCTGCGGGCGCATCGACGCCTGCCGACCCGCCGGGTGGCGGGCTTGGCGCTGCGGCGTCAGTCCCCGGCTCGGCTGGCGGCGCGGCAGTCCCACCGGACGGCGAACCACCTCCTTCCAGCGTGCTCAGCCGACCGTCGAGGTCCAGATAGAACTCGCGCTGGCGCTTTTGCAACTGCTGCACTTGATTGGCGGATTCCTCCACCATGCCGCGCAGCTGGCGCAGTTCGGCCTGCATCTGCTGCAATTGCATCACCACCTGCGCCTGGCTCTGGCCAGCCCCCGCACCGGCGGCGCCGGCCGCCTGCTCCAGCGCCGTCAGGCGCTGGTCGAAGTCCCTGGGGCTGGTCGCTGCCGACACCGCGCCGGCCAGTGCCAGCAAGACAAGCAATGCGCCGCCAGCGCGGCCGGAACGGTGCAGCATCAGCAATTACCGTGCGGTGTAGACGATTTCCACGCGCCGGTTCTGCGACCAGCAGCTCTCGTCATGGCAATCGGAGGCCGGCTTCTCCTCGCCATAGCTGACGGTGGTGATCTGGCTGGCCGAGGCACCCAGCGCCACCAGCAGGTCGCGCACCGCGTTCGAGCGGCGCTCGCCCAGCGCGATGTTGTACTCGCGCGAGCCGCGCTCGTCGGTATGGCCTTCCAGGGTAACCGCCGCACTCGGGCTGCTGCGCAGATAGCCGGCATGCGCCTCGACCAGCGAACGATATTCGTCGGTGACGTCGTAGCGATCCAGACCGAAGTAGATCTTGCGCTGCGACAGCGGGCTGCTGGGATCGTCCAGCGAGCCGGCCGCAAAACCCGTGCCGGAACCGGCCCCGTAGGCACCATCCGCCCCGGTGCCGGTGCCAGCGGTGCCGGACGTCGATGCCGCATCGCCCCCAGCGCGGGTGGTCGCTTTCTTGCCGCAACCGGTCACAGCCACGGCGGTCAGGGCAATCACGCACACATACAAAAACTTCTTCATGGACAGAAGCTCCTCACGAGCGTTGGGGGAAATCAGGGTGTGGCACCGAACGGCGACCAACCGGGTTCTCGCACTTTGGCCTGGACGACGCCCAGGCGCTGGCGGACATTGCCATCAATCGAAACAGTGGCGAGCGCCTCGGCGCCACCTGATTTCGTAGTATAGATGATGACCTGTCCGTTGGGCGCGAAGCCCGGCGATTCGTCAAGTGGACCATCGGTCAGTACGTCGAGTCGGCGGCTGGCGATGTCGAGCACGGCAATCCGGTAGCCGCGCCCCGCTGCCCCGTGCACCATCGCGATCTTGCGCCCGTCGGGCGACACCGCCGGGCGGGTGTTGTAGTTGCCGTCGAAGGTCACCCGCTCCTCGGCGCCGCCGCTGGCGGGCACACGATAGACCTGCGGGCCACCGCTGCGATCGGACGTGAAGTAGATGTAGCGTCCGTCGGGCGACCAGTTCGGCTCCGTGTCGATGGCGTAATGCTGACTCACGCGCCGAGGTGGGCCGCCGGCCAGGTCCATCACGTAGATGTCCGGGTTGCCGTCCTTGGACAGCACCATCGCAATGCGCCCGCCGTCCGGGGAAAACGCCGGGGCGCCGTTCAGACCCGGAAACGATGACACCAGCTGACGCACACCGGTGCTGACGTCCTGACGAAAAATGGCGGCCCGCCGGTTGGCGTAGGTCGCATACGCAACGAAGCGGCCATCCGCCGACCAGGTGGGCGACAGGATCGGCTCCTGCGTGCGCAGCACCGTGACCGGGTTGTAGCCGTCGGCGTCGGCGATTTGCAGCTCGTAGTTGTTGCCGACCTGCGTCACGTAGGTCACGCGGGTGCCGAACACGCCGCGCACGCCGGTGATGGCTTCGTAGATCAAGTCGGCGATGTGGTGCGCCAGGCGGCGCTTGCTGGCCGGCGCGACGCCCGGAAAGCGGGCGCCGGTCATGCGCTGGCCGGTGGCGACGTTGAACAGCTCGAACTCGGCCGTGAAGCGCCCGTCCGGCTGCGGCAATATCCGGCCGATGGTCAGGTACTGAGCCATCACCAGCTGCCAGTCGCGAAAATCGACCTGCGCCGCTTCGGTCGGGCGCGACAGCATCTGCTCGTCGGCCACCACGCGAAACTGCCCGGATCGCGTCAGGTCGGCCCCGACCACGGCGTGAATGGAGTCGGCCCCGCCGTCGTTGGCGTACGGCACGACGGCGATCGGGATGGTCTGCGCCGCGCCCTGCGTGATCTCGATCCGCAGCTCCGCGCGCGCCGCGCCGACCAGGGCCAGCAACAGTAGCCCCATCCAGCGCAGGTCAAACCGCATCCGCCTTGAACTCGAAAATGAAGTTTCGGAAATGTTCATTGAACAGCCTGATATCCGTTGGAACCCGTAACGGCGACGCCGCCATCACCGCCTGCTCGACCGACTCGACGAAGGCCGGATCACCCCCACACGCCACCGCCTGCGCACCGATCACCTCGCCGCTGGGCAGCAGTTTCACGCGCAGCTCGCAACGCAGGCCCGGCGGCCAGTTCAGCGGCTTGCGCCAGCGCGCCTGCACCTGCCGCTGGATTGCCGCGACAAAGCCGTTGATCTGGTTGGCCCGCTCGGCGGCCCCGGCCGCTGCCTGCGCGGCGGCAGCTTGGTCGGCGGCAGCCTTTGCAGCGGCGGCCTGCGCGGCTGCTTTATCTGCCGCGGCCTTGTCCGCTGCGGCCTTGGCGGCGGCTGCCTGTTGCGCTGCGGCTTTGTCGGCCGCTGCTTTCTGAGCGGCAGCTTTCTCGGCTGCGGCTTTCTGGGCCGCCGCCTTGGCTGCCTGATCCTGCTGGAGCTTCTGCTCGGCCGCCTGCTTGGCGGCGCTTGCATCCGCCTGTTGTTTGGCATCGGCCGCGGCTTTTTCTGCTGCCGCCCTGGCTGCGGCGGCTTTCTGCGCAGCGGCCTTGTCGGCGGCCGCCTTGGCTGCCGCCGCTTTTTCCGCGGCGGCACGTGCCTCGGCCTGCGCCTGCTGTTTTGCCTGCGCGGCTTGCTGGGCTGCCTCGCGTTCGCGCTGCGCCTGTTCGGCGGCTTTCGCGGCAGCGGCTTCCTCCTGCTGACGTTGCTCGGCGGCGGCCTGCGCGCGCTCCTGTTCGCGCTCGCGCTGGCGCTGCAGCTCTTCGATGCGCCGCTGCTCCTCCTCGACCTTGGCCTGACGGGCACGGTCCGCCTGGGCACGGGCCCTTTCGGCGGCGTCGATCCGTTCGCGGGCCGCATCCAGGGCCGCCGGGTCGATCACTTCGGCCTCGATCGGCTGGCCAGCCGGGCGCACCGGCTCGTCCTTCCACAGATCGACGCCCACCGTCAGCAGCAGAATCAGGGCAACGTGAGCCAGCACCGCCCAGAACAGGGGGCGGGACAGACCGCCGCTTGAGCCGCGCCGCTTGACCATGCGCTCAGTCGGCGGCCTGGGTGATGAGGCCGACCTTCTTGGCGCCCGCCTGCTGGAGCAGGGCCATGGCGTCGATGACCGCCTGATACGGCACCGCCTTGTCCCCGCGCACCACTACCGGCGCATCGGGCGCCTTCTCCAGAGCCACCCGGGTCAGGGCAACCAGACGCTCGGCGTCCTCCGGCTTGCTCTCTTCGCTGCGATAGGTCTCGAAGTCGAAGTAATACCGACCGTCCTTGTCCACGGTGACCTGAATCGGAGTCTGTTTTTCCTGTTCGACCTGCTCGCCTTGCTCGGCCTGGGTCTGCGGCAAGTCAACCTTCACGCCCTGCTCCAGCAGCGGCGTGGTAATCATGAAAATGATCAGCAGCACCAGCATCACGTCGATGTAGGGCACGACATTGATTTCCGCCACCACCCGGCTGCGCTTGCGGCGGCCCTGCGTCTGCGCCATGCCGGTCAGCCCTTCGCGGCGCCGCGCTGGCCCAGCCCGGCACGAAATGCATGTGCCTGACGCTGCAGCAGGCTCATGAAGTCCTCGATGAAAGCGTCGTACTGGCCGGCGCGGTGATCCACGACCGACGCAAAGCGGTTGTAGGCGATTACCGCCGGAATGGCCGCGAACAGGCCCATGGCGGTGGCGACCAGCGCCTCGGAGATGGCCGGCGCCACCAGCGCCAAGGTTGGCTGACCCGTGGTGCCAAGCGACTGGAAGGCGCTCATGATGCCCCACACGGTACCGAACAGGCCGATGTACGGGCTGATCGAACCGATCGTGGCCAGGTACGGCAAGTGCTCGTCGAGCGCTTCCATTTCGCGCGACATGCCGGCCCGCATGCCGCGCTGGGCGGAATCAAGCGCCGCCTCGATCGGCAGATGCGGCTGCTCGTACAAATGCCGGAACTCGCGGTAACCACCGATGAACAGACCCTCGACACTGCCGGGCGGATAAACACTGCCGGCGGCCGCCTTGTAGAGTTCTTCCATGTCCTGGCCAGACCAGAAGCGCCGCTCGAAGGCTTCGATGGCTGCCGCCACCTGCGCAAATGCGCGGCGTTTGCGCAGCATGATGGTCCAGGACAGCACCGAGGCCCCGAGCAGGATCACCATGACGGTCTTGACGACCGGACCTGCCCCCAGCACCAGGTGGGCAATGGATAACTCGTTGGCCAAGCAATGCTCCGCAGGGGTGTTTGGAAAGGGTTGCGGTGAGGTGGCTGCGTCGTCGGCCAGTAAGACCGTTGCCGCAGCGCAGAATTTTACCTGCCGGCCGCCACTGCGCCCGCTGCCGGCACAAATTCAGTCGCCGAAGATGTCGTCCTGAGCAGCGCCGCGTGCCATGGCCGGCGCCAGGCCCAGGTAGAGACTGGCCGCCTCGGTGGCCACCCGCCCCCGCGGCGTGCGCATCAGCAGGCCCTGCTGGATCAGGTACGGCTCGATCACGTCCTCGATGGTGTCGCGCGTCTCGCCGATGGCCGCCGCCAGGTTGTCCACGCCCACCGGGCCGCCGCCGAACTTCTGCAGCACGGCCGACAGCAGGCGCCGGTCGTTGCCGTCCAGACCGCGCTGGTCGACACCCAGCATGGCCAGCGCCGCGTCGGCCACCTCGCGCGTCACGGCGCCGTCGGCGCGCATCTGCGCGTAGTCGCGAGCCCGCCGCAGCAGGCGGTTGGCGATGCGCGGCGTGCCGCGCGAGCGGCGCGCCAGCTCGTGGGCGCCGCCCTCGTCCAGCACAAAATCAAACAGTCGCGCCGCGCGCTGCACGATCAGCGTCAGTTCCTCCTCGGTATAGAACTCCAGCCGCGCCACGATGCCGAAGCGGTCGCGCAGCGGCGAAGTCAGCAAGCCGGCGCGCGTGGTGGCGCCGATCAGCGTGAACGGCGGCAGGTCGAGCTTGATCGAGCGTGCCGCCGGCCCCTCGCCGATCATGATGTCGAGCTGGAAATCCTCCAGCGCCGGGTAGAGGACCTCCTCCACGGTGGCGCTGAGGCGATGGATCTCGTCGACGAACAGCACGTCGTTGGGGGCCAGATTGGTCAGGATGGCGGCCAGATCCCCCGGCCGCTCCAGCACCGGTCCGGAGGTGGTGCGCAGGCCAACGCCCAGTTCGTGGGCAATGATGTGCGCCAGTGTGGTCTTGCCCAGGCCCGGCGGGCCGTACAACAACACGTGGTCCATGGCCTCCTTTCGGCCCTGGGCGGCGCCGATGAAGATGTCGAGCTGCTCGCGGATCGCCTGCTGGCCGACGTAATCGGCCAGGCGACCGGGCCGGATGCCGCGCTCGACGTGGACTTCCTCCACTGCCACCGGCTGGGGTTTGAGGATGCCGTCGCGTTCGATCGCCATGCCTAGCCCCGCATCAGCCGTTTGAGGGCCGCCCGGATCAGGTCTTCGCTGCTCTGATCCGCGACCGTCAGGTCACGCAGCGCGGCCCGGGCCTCGGTCGGCTTGTAGCCCAGCGCCTCGAGCGCGCTGGCGGCATCCTGCAGGGCGTCACCGCGCGGCGCCAGGGCGCTGGCCGGCGTGCTGGCCATGCGCCCCAGCGGCTCGCGCAGTTCCAGGATCAGGCGCTCGGCGGTCTTGCGCCCGATGCCCGGAATGCGTACCAGGCGCGCCGCATCGGCATCGCTGACGATGGCCAGCAGTTCGTCCACCGCCACGCCGGACAGGATCACCAGCGCCAGCTTCGCCCCGACGCCACTGACCTTGAGCAACTGGCGAAACAGCGCCCGTTCGGCCTCGCTGGCAAAGCCATACAGCAGCTGCGCGTCCTCGCGCACCAGCAGGTGCGTATGCAGCAGCACCGGCTCGCCGACCGCCGGCAGGCGGTAGAAGGTGCTCATCGGGGCGTCGATCTCGTAGCCCACGCCGCCCACGTCCACCAGCAGCATCGGCGGCGATTTGGCGAGCAGGGTGCCGGCGATGCGTCCGATCATCGACGACGCCGGCTGGCTGTCGAGGGCAGATCATTGGCCAGGCGCTGCGCATGGCACAGCGCACCGGCCAGAGCATCGGCGGCATCGACCCGCGGCAGGGCGGCCAGCCCCAGCAGCCGGCTGACCATGAACTGGACCTGGGCTTTGGCAGCCCGCCCATTGCCGACCACGCTGAGCTTGATCTCGGCCGGCGTGTACTCGGCAACCGCTATGCCGGCCACGGCCGCCGCCACGATGGCAGCGCCGCGGGCCTGGCCGAGCTTGAGCGCCGAGGCGGCGTTGCGGTGCATGAATACGTTCTCGATGGCGACCGAGGTGGGTTGAAACTCGGCCAGCAGCTCGGTGATGCCGCTGAAAATGCAGGCCAGGCGCGTGTCCAGCGGCCCCGGATCGATGCGGATGACGCCGCTTTCGACGTACTGCGCGCGCCCGCGCCGGGCGTCGATGAGTCCGAAACCGGTCAGTCGCGAGCCAGGATCGATGCCGAGTATGCGCGTCACGCCGCCCCGTCAGGCCAGCGCTGCCAGCGCCTCGTCCGAGAACTCCGCGTTCGAGTGCACCTGCTGCACGTCATCCAGGTCTTCGAGCGCGTCCAGCAGCTTGATCACCTGCAGCGTCTGTTCCGCGTCCAGCTGCACCGACGTGGTCGGCCGCTCGGCCAACTCCGCCGACTGCGGCGTGACGCCCAGCGCCAGCAGCGCCTCGCGCACCTCGTGCAGGCGATCGAAGGCGGTCAGCAGCTCGATGGTTCCGTCCTGCACCAGCACGTCGTCGGCGCCGGCTTCGAGCGCCAGCTCGTAGGCGCGCTCCTCGGTTATATCCGCCGGCAGGACAATGCTGCCGCGGGCCTCGAACAGATACGCCACCGAGCCGTCGGTGCCCAGGTTGCCGCCGCGCTTGGAGAACAAATGGCGCACCTCGCCGACCGTGCGGTTGCGGTTGTCGGTGAGGCAATCGACCATGATGGCCACGCCGCCTGGGCCGTAGCCCTCGTAGCGCACCGCCTCGTAGTTATCACCATCGGTACCACCGGCGCCGCGCTTGGTTGCGCGGTCGATGGTGTCGCGCGTCATGTTGGCCGCCAGGGCCTTGTCGATGGCGGTGCGCAGGCGCGGGTTGGTGGCCGGATCGGCGCCGCCGCTGCGGGCGGCGGTGGTCAGCTCGCGGATCAGCTTGGTGAACAGCTTGCCGCGCTTGGCGTCCTGCGCCGATTTTCGGTGCTGGATGTTAGCCCATTTGGAATGGCCGGCCATGACGAGAATCGCTATGCAGATTAGGTGGTTGCGGGTTTCTTGAGCGCGCTGCGGATGCCCAGTTCGCGCAGCTGGCTATCGTCGACGGTCGAGGGCGCATCCGTCAACGGGCACGAGGCGCGCTGCGTCTTGGGGAAGGCGATCACGTCGCGGATTGAGCTGGCGCCGGCCATGAGCATCACCAGCCGGTCGATGCCGAAGGCCATGCCGCCGTGCGGTGGCGCGCCGTAGCCGAGCGCCTCCAGCAGGAAGCCGAACTTGGCCTGCGCTTCTTCCTCGCCGATGCCGAGCAGACCGAACACGGCCTGCTGCATGTCCGGCCGGTGGATGCGGATCGAGCCGCCGCCGATTTCCGAGCCATTGAGCACCATGTCGTAGGCGCGCGACAGGCAGTTGCCTGGATCGGCCAGCATGGCGTCCGTGTCGGCCACCTGCGGGGCGGTGAACGGATGGTGCAGCGCCTGCCAGCGGCCGCTGTCCGGATCGTGCTCGAACATCGGGAAATCGACCACCCACAGCGGCTTCCAGCCGCCTTCGAGCAGGCCGAGATCGTCCGCCAGCTTGCCGCGCAGGTGGCTCAGGTAGCCGTTGACGACGCTCGCCTTGTCGGCACCGAAGAACACCACGTCGCCCACGGTGGCGCCGACCCGCTCCAGGATGGCGGCAACGGTCTCGCCGCTGAGGAACTTGACGATCGGCGACTGCCACTCGACGCCGCCGTCCGCGCCCTCTGCCAGGCGGATGTAGGCCAGGCCCTTGGCGCCGAACTGCTTGACGAACTCGACGTAGTTGTCCAGATCGCGCCGGCTCATGCTGGCGCCCCCGCCGGGCACGCACAAGGCGGCTACGCGGCCTTCCGGATCGTTCGCCGGGCCGGAGAAGACCTTGAAATCGGTCTCGCGCAGCAGGTCCGACACCTCGACCAGCTCCAGCGGATTGCGCAGGTCCGGCCGGTCGATGCCGAAGCGGGACATGGCCTCGGCATAGCTCATGCGCGGCAACGGGTCTGGCAACTCGACGCCCATCACCTCGGCAAACAGCCCGCGGATCATGGTCTCCATGATGGCCATGAAGGCGTCCTCGTCCAGGAACGACACCTCGATGTCCAGCTGCGTGAACTCCGGCTGGCGGTCGGCGCGCAGGTCCTCGTCGCGAAAGCAGCGCGCGATCTGGAAATAGCGGTCCAGGCCGCCCATCATCAGAATCTGCTTGAACAGCTGCGGCGACTGCGGCAGGGCGAAAAAGCTGCCCTGATGCACGCGGCTTGGCACCAGGTAGTCGCGCGCGCCTTCCGGCGTGGCGCGGGTAAGGATGGGCGTTTCGACCTCGATGAAGCCGTCGGCCTCCAGAAACCGCCGCAACCAGCCGCTGACCCGCGCGCGCAAGCGCAGGCGGTCCAGCATGGCCGGGCGGCGCAGGTCCAGGTACCGGTAACGCAGGCGCTTTTCCTCGTGGACGTCGTCCTCGTCGATCTGGAACGGCGGCGTCTGGGCGGCGTTCAGCACCTCGATGTGGTTGGCGAGCACTTCCACTTCGCCACTGCGCATGGCGGTGTTTTCGGTGCCCGCCGGCCGGCGGCGAACGGTGCCGACGACCTTGAGCACGTACTCGGAGCGCACCTGCTCGGCGGTGCGAAAGGCCGCCTCGGTGTCCGGGTCGATCACCACCTGCAGCAGGCCCTCGCGGTCGCGCAGGTCGATAAAGATCACCCCGCCGTGATCGCGCCGACGGTGCACCCAGCCGCACAGGGTGACGGTCTGGCCCAGGGCCGCGCTGTCGACCAACCCGCAATAGACGCTACGCACTAGAGGCTCCGATGCTTGATGACGGGGCGATTGGCTACCACATCGCCCCCTTCAGAAAATGCAAAAGGCGCCAGGCGGACGGGACTGGCCCCGCCTGCCTGGCGCCGCAGGATACCGCTTCAGTCGACTGACGCCGGACTCGCGGCCGGGGCGGGCGCGCTGGGCTTGCTGTCACCGGCGACCGGCGTGCTTGCCGGGGCGGGCGTCGCTGAGGCATCGCCCGACGCGTCCGTTCCCGCCGCTGCCTTGCGGGATCCGTCGCGAAAATCGGTCACGTACCAGCCGCCGCCCTTGAGCTGGAAGCCGGCCGCGGAGACTTTTTTCTCGAACGCTTCAGCCCCGCAGGCCGGACAGTGCGTCAGCGGTGACTCGCTGACCTTCTGCATCACTTCGCGCTGCACGCCACAGGCGCGGCAGGCGTACTCGTAAATCGGCATTGAACACGAACCTCTTGCCTTTCCTCAGGCGGCGTGAGCCTTGAGGTATTCCTCGACAAACATCAACCGGTCGTTGCCCCACCATATCTGGTCGTCGACCATCATGATCGGCACCCCGTACACGCCCCGGGCGTGCGCCGCGACCCGCGATGCCTCGTATGCCTTTTCGCCCTCGCGGGAGGACACATACGCCATGAAGGCGTCGGCATCCAGACCCACCGTCTTGGCAAGTCCGCGCAGCACGGCATCGTCGTTCGGATCGACGCCGTCCGCCCAGACCAGGCGATAGGCCTCGTCCACATAGTGGCGCGCCTTGCCTTTTTCAATGGCGTAAAACGTGCCGATGTTCATGCGCCAGGCGTTCAGGCCCTTGGGGAACGTGAACGGCACACCATAGTGCGCCGCCCAGCGATTCAGGTCCTGCATCAGGGCACGAATCTTGGCCGGCACCTGACGGTTGGAAGGGCCGTAGTTACCCGCCGCCAGCTTGGCGGTCGGAATGTCGATCGGGTGGTAATTGAGCTGGTAACCGTACCTGGCGGCCAGATCCGGCAACTTGAGATTGCACAGATACGTGAACGGACTTGTGAAATCAATATAAAAATCAATCACCTTTGACGCCATGACGCCCTCCTCGTCGGTATCGTTAAGGAAGCGCTGATCTATTCAGCGCTTCCCGCAGCGCAGGGACGCGCTGCCAAAATCGGCGGGTGCAAGCTGCTGATTTTGTGAGCCATCGGAAAACCACGCTTTTCCGATGGCGGGCGCTGAAAAATCCACGATGGATTTATTCAGCGCTTCCTTTAAGAATCGCTCAGGCTGCCCAGCCCATCACCTCGCGGTAGTACTCCCAGAAACCGATGATGCTGCCCTCGGTCACCAGGTGCTCGGCATCCTTGGCCTGCTCGCCGCCCATGGCGATGTAGGAGGTCTGGTCCTGGTCGCGAATGATGGAGCGGTGCACGATCTCGACCGCCTCGCCGTCTTCCATGGAAATGAGGCCGGCCGGGCCGATCAGGTTGCCCTGCTTGTTGCGGATGGCCTGCATTTCTGAGTCATCGTCGGCGTAGCCGAACTGCGTCCAGACCAGCTCGAACTTGTCCACACCGCGCGGGATGATCTGGCGCACCGCCAGCGTGTTGGCGATCTGCTGGACGACCAGGTTCGGGAACACGGCCAGGATCACCAGCGTGACGCCGTCGTCGAAATCCGGCTTGCCAGCCAAGACCGACGGGTCGGCCAGGGTGAAATCCGTGTTGTAGGTGCGGGTGTCCTGATAGCCATCGACCTTGCCCTCGTCGGTGCCGCGCATCGCCGTGAGCATCGAATGCCGCCGCTTGGCGTCCATCACGCTGACGCCCTTCTGACTGGACCGGTACAGGCCAAACGTGCAGTGGAACAGGTGCAGCAGGCTGGCATGATAAGGATCGCGGGTGTTCTCGGCGTACAGCTTCCAGTTCCCCGCCACGTACTGGCGCTGGTCGCCCAGCACCGTGATCGGCCGACTCATGATGCGGTCGATGGCCTTGCACGGCATCGGGCCCAGGTAGTCCTGCAGTGGCTCGACCGAGTCCGAAAACGTCGCGAACACCAAGCCTGCGTAGGCATCGACGCGCAGCTTTTGCAGGCCGTGCTTTTTCATGTCGAAATCAGCCGGCATGCCGCCCTGGCCGTTCAGACCACGCCGGAACGGCACGCCGATCAGGTTGCCTTTGAGGTCATACGCCCATTGGTGGTAGACGCAGGTGTGATTTTGCACGTTGCCGCGCAGCTCGCGACAGATCGCGGCGCCACGATGCGCACAGCGGTTGACATAGGCATGGATCGAGCCGTCCTCGGCACGACTGACGACCACCGGCGAGTCGCCAACGAAGGTCGACTTGTAGTCGCCGCTGGCGGGAATTTCCGCTTCCAGTGCGACGAACGACCAGGCGTCGCCGCGAAACAGTCGCTGTTGTTCCAGCTCGTAAATGGCCGGGTCGGTGAAGACACCGTAGGGAACCTGACTGCCGCCGGCGGTCGGCCAGCGCAAATGCCCAAGGGCCGGTTCGCGTATCGCATTCATGGGGGAGCCTCCGATCTGGCGCTGGATGAGCAGCCAATCTTGCGCGACTTAGAGCGGCGTTACCAGCAGGTTGGGAATCCGGTAGGTATCGAACACCACCACCTTGCGCTTGAAACGCAGTCCGTCGGGCGTGGCCACGATCCGGTCCAGGTACTTGCCGGCGTTGAAGACCTTGGTGTCGCCTTCGACCAGTGTCTGCAGCACCACGTAATTGCTCTGCACGAGCACTTCGCCGTCCTGCACGCCCTTGACGTTGACGTTGCTGAGCACGTGCCGGTAGTAGTGCTTGGCGTAGATGTTGGCATGGCGCAGCGCCACCACCCGGTCGCGCAACATGCCGCGGCTGTCGCAGTACATGGCCGAGGTCGGCAGGCCGCGGTCAGCGTTTTCCCGAGCGATCACCTGGTACAGGCAATCCTCGACGAACAGCTGCGGCCACTCCTCGAGCCGGTCGTCGTCGATGCACTCGACGTAATCGCTCAGCAATTTGCTGACCTGGTAGTGCAGATCTACCGGAACCAGCGCGGACAAATCGAGCATTCTCAAACCCTGGCCAATTTTTGGGACCGCACAGGCGGCCTGTCAGGCCACCGGCCGCTGGATACAGACATCGCCATCGACGACGGTGACCGGATAGGTCTGCAGCGGCACCACACACGGAAACGCGGTCGGCTCACCGGTGCGAATGTTGAAGCGACCGCCGTGGAAGGGGCACTCGACCTCGTCACCCTCGACGTAGCCGTCAGTCATCCAGGCCATGCCATGGGTGCACATATTGTTGCTGACGTAGTACTCGCCTTCGAGGTTGTAGACGGCCAGTGCGGGCAGGCCTTCGGCATCCACCTGCAGGGATTGCCCCGGCGCCACATCCTGCGCCTTGCACAGCTTGATCAGATCAGACATGTCTTCCCCATAACTGAAATTGTGGCGGGCGACTGACGCCCGCCGCGCATACCTTAGGCCGTGGCCGGCTGGGCCGCGGCGTGATGTGTCCCATCGCCAAACACGAAGGCCGGGCGGAACACATAGATCATCGCCGGGATCAGCAGCAGCGAGGTGATCGCCGACACGGTCAGCCACAGCGCCATCAGCAGCCCCATTTCGGCCTGGAACTTCAATGACGAGGCATACCACACCAGCACCGCTGCGATCATGGTGCCACCGGTGATCAGCACGCCGCGACCGGCCGTGCGCAACGATCCCTGGATAGAGGCCATCACGTCACCGGTTTCCTCAAACCGTTCCTTCACGCCGTCCACGATGTAGAACGCATAGTCTACGCCCAGGCCGATGCCCAGTGCAGCCACCGGCAAGGTGTTGATGTTCATGCCGATGCCTTTCCAGGCCATGAACGCGAACGTGATCGTGTTGGACATGATCACCAGCGGCATGTAGAACAGCCCCGCCACGGTCGAGCGGTAGGCAATGGCCGACAGCACAAACAAGGTCAGCAGCGCCAGCGCAATGCTCTCGACCTGGCGCGCGAACACTTCCTCGTTCACCGCCGCCAGCACGCCCACGAGCCCGCCTGCCAGGCGATAGGTCGACTCACCGGGGAGCGGATTTTTCTCAAGATATTCCTCGATACGGGAGACCGCCGTGCGGATGGTGTCGCCCTTGTGGTCGCGGAAGAACATGGTCACCGCGCCGTCCTTGAAATCGGCATCCACGAAGCGGTCCATGTCGCCCGGGTCGGTGCCCTGCATGTACATGAACAGCAGCTCGCCGTTGATGTCGGCGACGGGGCCCAGCTCCTCGAAGCGGCGGTTGCCTTCGTGCAGGTTGGCATTCACCGGCCCGATCAGGTCCACCACTGACACCGTGCCGCCGATCTGCGGTTGCGTTTCGAGGTAGCGCTGGAAGTTGTCGACGTTGGTCAGCACCTCCGGGTCCTTCAGTGCGTTCGGTCCTTCGCCTTCCAGCACCACGAACATCTGGTCGCTGCCCTGGAAGGTGTCGTTGATGGCCTTCGCGTCGACGTTGTATGGATGGTCGGGCCAGAGCAGCGGCGTACCGGGCAGCGCATCACCCACCGTCACCTTGGTGGCATAGAAACCGGAAACCAACAGCACGACCAAGCCAATCAGCACCACCACGACGGATCGACGACCGAGCACCAGGGTGCCGCACAGGTTCAGCAGCGGGCGCAACACCCAGCGATTGGTATCGATCGGAAACGCCACCGCATGCGGCCTGGTTACCCACGACAGCAAGGTCGGCACCAGCACCATGGCAGACACCGCGATGGTGCCCAGCCAGACCGCGCCGACAAAGGCGGTCTTCTGCAACAGAGGCATCGGCATGGCAGCCACGATGGCAACCGCCACCGCATCCACCACCACGCCCAGCATGCCGGGCCGGAACAGGGCTACGAGCGCCCTGGCCGCGGCCTGCTTGGGCAGATAGCCACGGTCGAGCCGTTGGTCCAGGACCCCCGGCTCGACGCCGCCCAGTGTCGACACGCTCGGCAACGCGTAGCCGCGCTCCAGTTCGTCGTCGAACGCGGCCAGCATCTGCACCGCGTGCGAAATGGCACGGGCCGTGACCAGGAAAGCCACGACGATGATCAAGGGATCAAAATTGACCTTGAACAGACTCGCAATGCCCAGCGCCCACACCGCGCTGACCACCCCGGCCAGCATCGGCAGCAATATGCCCCGCCAGGTGCGCACCGTTACGAACAACAAGACCGCCATGATGGCGATGGTTATCACAAACAGCTTGAAGGTCTCGGGCAGGTAGTGCACCACCCAGCCGGTCAACAGGGGTTCGCCTACCACGCGCACGCGCACACCGTCGCCGTTGTACTTCTCGGCGATCTGGGTGACGCCGTCGTACAGCTTTTCGTAGTCGATCAGGCGGTCGATGAAGTCGGCGGTCACCAGCGCCGAGCGCAGATCGGGCGACACGTAGCGCCCGTAAACCAACGGGCTGGCCAGCACCTGTTCCCGCAGCAGGTCGATTTCGGCCTGGTCCTTGGGCAACTCCGGCCACATCATCGGCTTGGTTTCGATGCCCGCGGTGGACGAGTTGATGGATCGGATCTTGCGCGACGCCAGCGAGATCACCTGGAACTGGTTGATCGCCGGCACCAGGTACAGATCGTCCGTAATCTGCTTGATACGCTCCAGAACCTTGGGCTGGAAAATGTCGCCCTGCTCGGCCTCGACCATGATCGAGACGATGTTAGGACCGCCGAAGCGTTCGTTGTACTTGTCGTTGATCTCGATAAACGGATGGCCCTTGGGCAGCAGGTCGTGGAAGATCGTCTTGATTTCCACATGCGCCGCGAAATAGCCAAACATGACCGTGAGGGCAAGAATTACCGTCGTCACCAGCTTGCGATGCGCTATGCAATACGCTGCAAACCGTTCCACCCAACTAACCTGTTGCATTACCCGATTCCCTACGTGATAAGTGCGTGCTACCGGACCGGCCCGTCTGGCTCAATGAAAGCGCGGGCCGAACAGCTCCCATTGGCCGGCTTCCCAGCGCCCGACGTTCTGGCCTACCGCCACAAACCCTTCGCCATGCTGGGCCAGCGCGATGCGCCACGCAAAATCGGCGGGGTTGACGCGGCCGATCTCCCAGTGCGCTGCACTGGCGTCGCCGGTCAGCAGGACGCCCTTGTCGCCAACGGCAACCCAGCGAGCGCCGGTCCAGATCACGTCAAACAAATGCCGCTCCAGGCCCGCCACCTCAACCTGACGCCAGGTCGCGCCGGCGTCGTCGGTCGCCAGCACGGTGCCGCTCAGGCCCACCGCCAGCCCGTGCTGCGGGTCGCGAAACACAATCGACATCAGGCTGGGTTCGACATTGGTCGGGCGCGGCTCCCAGGTCACGCCGTCATCGGCGCTGCACGCCAGACGACCGAACTCGCCCACCACGCATGCGGTCCCTTCGCCCGTGAAGGCAATGTCATTCCAGGCCACGTCGTCGTCGACCTGTGTCAAGCGCTCCCACGTCTTGCCATAATCGGCCGAGCGCATGATCACGTTGATTTCGGACACGGCCCAGGCCCGTCCCTGCGGGTCCAGGCGCACACGCAACACCTTGCCGCTGCCCATGTCCGACACCGGCAGCGTGATGGCCTGCCAGGTCTGCCCGCCGTCGGAGGTCGCCAGGCCCTTGCCTTCGTTGGCGACAACCACCGCCTTTTGCGCGTCCCAAGCGGCGATCGACTGAAAATTCGTATGCAAGCCGGTGGTCTGGCGCACCCAGGTCTTGCCTGCATCCTCGCTGCGGATGATCTTGCCATCCTTGCCGACGGCCCAGAACACATCATCGACCGCTACGACGCTCATGAAACGGTCGCGCGTCTCGATGACCGGCGGTTCGATGACCACCCGCGGCACTTCCAGCCGCACCGTCGACAGCGCTGCCAACGCCACGACCACCAACACCGGCGACAGGATCGCCCACGACTTCGACATCACCGACCGCTGCGCCATTTCCAAAGGCCTCGTCTTGAAAAATCCGTATCGGGTCTGGCACCTGCCTACCCTGGCCGTGTGCCGCGAAAAAAAGCCGCCGCACATGTGCGGCGGCCCCACGACAACACATCTGAATCAGCCCGAAGCCGACCCAGACGCCCTGCCTACTGCAACATGCGGGGCAACGCCTCCGGGGAATAATCGGCCGCCTTGGCATCCGGCGGATTGATATGGAAACCCTCCGAGTAGCCAAACGCCGTGGCATGCAGGCGCTGCACATCGACCAGCACCACGCCGTTTGCCGTCGTGCCGTTGCGGCCGTCTTCCCACTTCCAATCCTTGTAGCCGACGAATTCCACGTGCCAGTGCTCGCCCTTGCGGTCGTAATGATCCTGCCAATAGAACTTGGGCGCTCCCAGCGTGGCGCCCACGAACATGTGCCGGCGACTGACCAAGTGGTTGTTCTTGGGCGTGCCCTCAAGCTCGTAGACGGCCTGGGTTTCATAGTTGTCCGGCAGGAAGTTCCAGTACGGCGCCTCGTCGAGGCGCATGAATGGGTACTTCGCCTTGCCGGATGCCTTCTCGTCCATGGCCGGCAGGATCGAGTGATCCACTACCAAACCCTCACGCTTGCCGAGCAGCTTCCAGCCCTCGTACCAGGTCGGGTCCAGGTTGAGCCCGAAGCTGTCGTCGAACAGCAGGTCGGTGCCCTGCACCGGGTCCGCCCAGGCACCACTGGACAACCGCCGCACCCGCCGCAGGCTCTTCACATAAGCATAGACGTCCGGCAGACGGCCATCAGTATAATTGACCGTCAGCAAGCCAAGGCCACGGGTATCGTTGGGATAGACGTTGATCAGGGCTTCGTATTTGGCAATGTTCGTGTCCAGTACGTGCGGTTCGTTGACCCGGCCGGACATCAGGAAGCGCCGATACACCCAGCCCTGCTCCTTTTCCAGGCCTTTCTTGCCATCGATGATCAGGAAGTTGAGCGGTTGTAGATTCATGGCATCGCCCAACCAGCCAAAACGCAGGGTGTTGTACGCCAGCTTGTAACCGGCGTCCGGATCGGCCGGATCAAGGTCCGGAAACGGTACGCCCGTGGTGTAGTTGACCAGACGTTTGCCGGCGTCGAGCGATGCCTCGCCGCGATGCTTTTCGCTCAGCTCGACAACGCCGTCCGCCACGGTCACAGGCTTGGCGTGGACCAGTTGCATGGCCCACCCGAATTCACGAATCATTCTTTCCTGCTTGCCCAGCAGCAAGCTGCGAATCGGCTTGCCTTCCAGGGTCTTGTCGAGCAGGCTGTCGATACTGGCGGCATTCAGCAGCGTACCTTCGGCCACTTCCTCGGCCGGCACCGCCATCGCCGTTACCAAGCCAGCCGCCACGGCACCGGCCGCGAGCAGCCGCGGCAACACCTTTCCTTGCGTTTGCATGCTTGTTTATCCTCGGTTCGGTGACTTTACTGATCGGCCCGGCCAGCACACCGCCGGCCGGGCCAATCCTTGTTTGTTGTTATCCAAAAACTCGAAACAGCTACCGGAACACCTTCAGAACTGGTACGTGATACGCGCCACGAACTGGTCGCGGTTGTGCAGCGTGCCCAGCGTGCGGGTCTTGGTGTCCACCCGGCCCAGGTTGTCTTTCTCCACGTGGGTGGGGAAGAACAGGTCGGCCTCGAAGCGTACCCGCCAGTGATCGCCATACTGCAGGTCCAGCGACGGGATCACAAACGAGTCGAAGCTGCCCAGGTCCACACCGAACGCGATGCCCGGCGTCACCGTGTCGTACTTGTACGGGAACGAGAAGGCATTGGTCAGTATCGTCTGGTGCTCACGCCGCGAGGCGCCGAAGCCGAAGTTCTCGACGATGTCGTCGTCCCGATCGAAGTTCATCACCCAGGTGTCGAACAGCTGCAGGGTCCAGAACGCCGGCCGCGAGGTGCCCAGCGTGTTCATGGTCCAGTTCAGGTTCTTGTCCGCGCCGATCATGATCTTGAGGGTGTCCTTCTCGATCACCGGACCCAGGCCGGGCACGTCCAGTGCCAGACCCACCGGGGTGCCGTCGGCCGTAACCGGACTACCCAAGGTATAGGCGGAGCCCGGATCGTTCGGATCGTTCAGGATGCCCTTCAACGGCGGCATGAAAGCGCCCGGGGGGCCCAACGGCGTACCGGGCGGCGGCAATGTCCCCATCCCCTGGAACGCGCCCAGCAGGTCGAGGAAGGTATTGGTACCGGTGTTGTAGGGCTTGTTCGGCGTGAAGGCCAGCTCGCCGCGCAGCACCGAATCCAGGGCCCCGGAGTAGGCGTTGAAGGTGAAGCCGTAGGTCTCGACCATCGGCGACAGCAGCTCCACCAGGCGCTGGTTCCCGCCGATGCCGTTGTCCTTCGGATCCCACAGCCAGTTGCTGCCGCCCGGGCTCAGGATCGGGTTGTAGGTGGTCACGCCTTCGCTGCTGATGCCGCGGTAGTAGGCGAACGAGTAGCCCACCTGCTTGAAGGTGCCCGACCAGCGGAAGCCGTAGTTGGCGTCGTCCTCGTCGCCGTACTTGTGGTGGCGGTTGATCGGCCCGATCAGCGAGCTGGTCACACCGGCGCCGGACCACGGTGCCGGCGCCCAGCGACCGCCGTTGATGGGACCGTCATCGCCCACGTCGTCGGCGCCATCCCAGCCGGGACGGTAGATCAGTTGCAGCGCACCGGCCAGTTCCGGCACGTCGATGGTGACGTTGGCCAGGTTCAGCGGCTTGCGCAGTTCCTCGTTCTCGAGTTCCAGGAACGAGCGCCAGCGCAGGTCGTAGCCGTGAATGATGTCCATGGCCCGGAAGAAATCGGTCTCGCCCCACACCACCTGCTGCTTGCCGAGCTTGACGTGGGTGCGCTCACCAAGATCGAAGGTCACGTACAGCTCGCGCAGTTCGGTCGAGTCGTAGTCGTCCAGCAACAGGTCATCGGTGGTGCCGCCGCCATAGCCGAACAGCCCGGCATTGGCGTACACCGCGTCGCCCGACGTCAGGGGCCCGCCGTCGGCGTTGGTAAAGACGCCGGCACCGTTCAGAAATGGCGCGCCAAAAGCACCCGTAGTGACGTAGGCCGCGATGGCTTTGGACGCATCCTGCAGACCGCGCTCGTAGCTGGTGCGCGTCTCGCGCGCAATGCGGCCGACGCCGGCAATCTGGAACGGTCCGAAATCGGCCGAGGCTTCCAGCTTGCCGCTGTGGCGGATCATCGAGAACTCGCCCTGGCCGCCGAACTCGTCGCCCATGAACGTCACCGGATTGCCGCCCGGCGAGCCCTTGGCCTCGAACTGGTCGTTGTCCTGCAGGTTGACCGACAGGTGCTCGCGGATGTAGCCGGAGTACTCGAACTCCACCGCGCGCGCCATGCCGGGCGCCAGAATCGCCGACCCCAGCAGGGCCACCACACCAGCCGGCAGCACCGAACGGACCCGTTTTACTTGTTGCATTTGCATCTCGTGTATATCCCTCCGAAAGTCGAGTTTCGGCAATCGCCAGCGGCGATGCCCCGCTCCCCCTTGATGCCCCCCGTGCGTGCAGGGGACATCCCCGCGTCTGCGGCTACAGACGCCCTGAAACTGTTTGCTGCGTTCAGGCCATGCGCAGCACGGGTTTTAGCGTACCGCCGGCTTCCGAATCCGCTGCCGCCTGGTTGATCTGATCCAGGCTGTAGAACTTGATCAGCTTGTCGAACGGAAACTTGCCCTGCTTGTACAGCTCGATCAGACGCGGGACGAACACGTCCGAATTGCTGTCGCCCTCGATGATGCCGCGCAGGGTGCGATTGAACAGCATGAAGTTCACGTCCAGGCTGACCGTGGTACCCATGGCCGGCGCTCCGACGATGCCGCCCACACCGCCCATACCCAGACTGAACACGGCGCCTTCCAGCACGCGCGGATTGCCGGTGGTCTCCAGCATGTACGGCACACCCAGGCCGCCGGTGATTTTCTGGATTTCCTCGACCGGGTTGCACTGCGTGCCGTTGATGGCGTGTGTGGCGCCCAGTTCCCTGGCCAGGGCCAGGCGATTTTCCTTGATGTCGACGCAGATGATGGTGGTGCAGTTGGCGACCACGGCGCCCATGACGGCGCTCAGGCCCACGGCGCCGGCACCGAAAATGGCAATGGTGCTGCCGGCCGGCGGATTGAGCGCGTTCAGCACCGAGCCGGCACCGGTCTGGATGCCGCAACCGAGCGGCCCCAGGATGTCCAGCGGCACGTCCTTGGGCACCTTGATGGTGTTGCGCTCGTAGGACAGGGCGTAGCCAGCGAAGGACGACTGGCCAAAAAAGCTGCAGCCGATTTCCTCGTCGTGATTGTGAATGGTGCACTGGCCGTCCGGCGTGCGGCCACCGAAGTTCAGGCCAAAGGCATTCAGACAGGACAGCGGTTGGCCGGCCAGGCAGTTGGCGCACAGACCGCAGCTGTAGAAGGTGAGCACCACGTGATCGCCCGGCACCACCTTGCGCACGTTACGGCCGACCTTCTCGACCACGCCGGCGCCCTCGTGACCGAGCACCATCGGCAGCGGGGCCGGATATAGCTGGTCGCGAATGGACAGGTCGGTGTGGCACATGCCGGCGGCGACGATGCGGACCAGTATCTGGTCGTCGGCGGGTTCCGCCAGCTCGACGGTCTCGACAGTGAACTGTCCTTTCGGCTCGCGAACGACTGCTGCACGCGTTTGCATTCTGGCTCCTCCTTCTGCCCTGCGTAGTCCCTTTGCCTGCCGAACGTATGTCCGGGGCCAGGCGCGGGCGGTACCATACGCACAAAAAACTCGTGTGGCAATTAAGCAACGCGGAAAAATGCGGATTTTTCCCCAATCGCCCTTGACAGGCGCCCCCGCCTGCTTACTGACCGACTGATCGGCCGGGGCGCCGGACCCGCATGGTTAGATGGCGCGGAGCGCTTGGGGAATCGAAAGTCGGCTCCGGATCGGGCGGCAGCGGCTGCCGCACATCGCAGGATGGTGAGCCACCCTATGGTCAGCGGCCCGCGCCAGCAGCGCCCAAACAGCCCCAAGGCCCTTGCTCGGCGGCCCTGCGCGAACCCGCCGCACACCCCCGGCGGCGGTCGAGCCTGATGCCGCAAATCGCCACTGAAAGGGGAACACCAACACCGCCCAAAAAAAAGCCGCCGTTTGCGTTCGGCGGCCTTTGGGGGAGGACGCCAGACCAGCGTTTTGGCTGGTCTGGCGAGCCAGTCACTGCAACATGCGTGGCAGGGCTTCGGGCGTGTAGTCGGCCTGTTTGGCACCGGCAGGATTGAAATGAAAACCTTTCGATGAACCAAACGATGTCGCGTGGAAACGCTGCACGTCGACCAGCAGGACGTTGGCCACGCTTGGCCCGGAACGACCGTCCTCCCATTTGAAGTCCTTGTAGCCGAGCTGGTTGGAGCGCCAATGCTCGCCCTTGCGGTCGTACATATCCTGCCAGTAGAACTTGGGCGCACCCAGTGTGGCTCCAATGAAGCTGCGCCGCAGGCTCACAAGATGATTGCTCTTGGGACGCCCTTCGAGTTCAAAAACCAGCTGGGTTTCGTAGTTGTCGGGCTGCATGTTCCAGAACGGCGGTTCATCAAGTTTGATGAACGGATACTTGGCGTGCCCGGATGCTTTCTCGTCCATCGGCGGCAGTATGGAGTGGTCGACAACCAGTGCCGGCCGCTTGGCGACGATTTTCCAGCTCTCGTACCAGGTTGGGTCCAGATTCAGGCCGAACGTATCGTCGAACAGCAAGTCCGTGCCCTGCACCGGATCGGCCCAGGCGCCGCTGGACAACCGCCGTACCCGTCGCAGACTCTTGACGTAGGCATACACGTCCGGCAGCCGGCCATCGGTGTAGTTCACGGTCAGCAGGCCAAGGCCGCGGGTGTCGTTGGGATAGACGTTGATCAGCGCCTCGTACTTGGCGATCGTGTCATCCAGAACCGGCGGCTCCGTCAGACGCCCGGACATCAGGAAACGCCGATACACCCAGCCCTGTTCCTTTTCAAGACCCTTCTTGCCGTCAATAATCAAAAAATACAGCGGGTTCAGATACAAGGCATCGCCCAACCAGCCCACACGCAGCGCGTTGTAGACCAGCTTTATGCCAGCATCGGGGTCTGCGACTTCTATATCCGGAAACGGCACTCCCGTCGCGTAGCCGACCAAGTGCTTGCCGGCGTCAAGTTTCGCCTCGCCCTTGTGCTTTTCAGTCAGCTCAAGCAGCCCACTAGTGACGTTGACGGGTTTTGTGTGCGTCAGCACCATGGTCACGCCAAACTGGCGAATCATTTTTTGCTGCTCGCCCACCAGCAAATTTTTGATCGGCTGACCCTGCAGAGTCTTGTCGAGCAGGCTGTCGATGCTCGCCGCGTTCAGGACCGTGCCTTCAGCCACTTCCTCGGCCAGAACCGGCCCGGCAAACGACAGCCCGGCGGCCAGGCTGCCGCAAGCCAGCACGCGGGCAACTTTTTTTCTGAACATCCTGTAGTCCTCGCTCAAGTAGTTGTCGGAATTCCCCTACGAGCGGCGTCGCCACCACCCGCAGGGAAAACCCTTTTCCAAACGCGTGATCCGCTGCAATCAGAACTGGTACGTGATACGCGCCACGAACTGGTCGCGGTTGTGCAGCGTGCCCAGCGTGCGGGTCTTGGTGTCCACCCGACCCAGGTTGGTCTTCTCAACGTGGGTGGGGAAGAACAGGTCGGCCTCGAAGCGCACCCGCCAGTGATCGCCGAACTGCAGGTCCAGCGACGGGATCAGGAACGAGTCGAAGCTGCCCAGGTCCACACCGAACGCAATGCCCGGCGTCACCGTGTCGTACTTGTACGGGAACGAGAAGGCATTGGTGAGTACCGTCTGGTGCTCACGCCGCGAGGCGCCGAAGCCGAAGTTCTCGACGATGTCGTCGTCCCGATCGAAGTTCATCACCCAGGTGTCGAACAGCTGCAGGGTCCAGAACGCCGGCCGCGAGGTGCCCAGCGTGTTCATGGTCCAGTTCAGGTTCTTGTCCGCGCCGATCATGATCTTGAGGGTGTCCTTCTCGATCACCGGACCCAGGCCGGGCACATCCATGGCCAGACCCACCGGGGTGCCATCGGCAGTGACCATGTCACCCAAGGAATAGGCAGAGCCCGGATCGTTCGGATCGTTCAGAACGCCTTTCAGCGGCGGCATCGGTCCACTTGGCGTGGGTGTCCCGGCCGGCGGTAACGCCCCCATCGCCTGGAACGCGCCCAGCAGGTCGAGGAAGGTATTGGTACCGGTGTTGTAGGGCTTGTTCGGCGTGAAGGCCAGCTCGCCGCGCAGCACCGAATCCAGGGCCCCGGAGTAGGCGTTGAAGGTGAAGCCGTAGGTCTCGACCATCGGCGACAGCAGCTCCACCAGGCGCTGGTTCCCGCCGATGCCGTTGTCCTTCGGATCCCACAGCCAGTTGCTGCCGCCCGGGCTCAGGATCGGGTTGTAGGTGGTCACGCCTTCGCTGCTGATGCCCCGATAGTAGGCGAACGAGTAGCCCACCTGCTTGAAGGTGCCCGACCAGCGGAAGCCGTAGTTGGCGTCGTCCTCGTCGCCATACTTGTGGTGGCGGTTGATCGGCCCGATCAGCGAGCTGGTCACGCCCGCGCCGGTCCAGGGCGCCGGAGCCCAGCGACCGCCGTTGATGGGACCGTCGTCGCCCACGTCGTCGGCACCATCCCAACCCGGACGGTAGATCAGTTGCAGCGCACCGGCCAGTTCCGGCACGTCGATGGTGACGTTGGCCAGGTTCAGCGGCTTGCGCAGTTCCTCGTTCTCCAGCTCCAGGAACGAGCGCCAGCGCAGGTCGTAGCCGTGAATGATGTCCATGGCCCGGAAGAAATCGGTCTCGCCCCACACCACCTGCTGCTTGCCGAGCTTGACGTGGGTGCGCTCACCAAGATCGAAGGTCACGTACAGCTCGCGCAGTTCGGTCGAGTCGTAGTCGTCCAGCAACAGGTCATCGGTGGTGCCGCCGCCGTAGCCGAACAGCCCGGCATTGGCGTACACCGCGTCACCCGGCATCAGCGGACCGCCTTCAGCATTCGTGGTCACGCCGAAACCGCCGAACGCCGGTGGCGCGGTGAGCGCGCCATACCCGAAGGCACCCGGGTGTACATAGGCGGCAATCGCCTTGGATGCGTCCTGTAGCCCCCGCTCGTAGCTGGTGCGGGTCTCGCGCGCAATGCGGCCGACGCCGGCAATCTGGAACGGGCCGAAATCGGCCGAGGCTTCCAGCTTGCCGCTGTGGCGAATCATCGAGAACTCGCCCTGGCCGCCGAATTCGTCGCCGATGAACGTCACCGGATTGCCGCCCGGTGAGCCCTTGGGCTCGAACTGGTCGTTGTCCTGCAGGTTGACCGACAGGTGCTCGCGGATGTAGCCGGAGTACTCGAACTCCACCGCGCGCGCCATGCCGGGCGCCAGAATCGCCGACCCCAGCAGTGCCGCCACGCCGGCCGGCAATGCCGAACGGACCCGTTTTACTTGTTGCGTTTGCATCTTGCGTAACCCCTCCCGATTATCGAAGTACCGCAATCGCCATCGGCGATGCCCCACCCCCTTGATATCCCTCCATCAGCGCGAGGGACTTTTCCAGCGTCCGTGGCTAACGGACGCCGTGAAAACCGGTTGTCAAGCTCAGATCATTCGCAGCGCGGGCCGGACCGGGCCCGCAGCAGACAGTAGTGATGCCATTGGCGACGACGGCGCTCCTGATGCTGCCAACATCGTCAGCGCCACCGTCGAAGACGGCGCCGACGCGCGGCGGGAGCGCGGCCAGGAATTGGTGGGCGGCAGGCTCTGTACGATCGACGATGTCGACCGGGAACGGTCTGCTGGGCTGGCGAGCAACGATGGCACGCACGCGCATTCCTCTCCTCCTGCCCTTCCCAAATGTGTGCTTGGGAAAGTGCGAGCGGTACCATACGCACAAAAAATTGGCGTGACAATTGAGCGCCGCAGAAAAAACAGCAATTTTTCTCAAAAAACTATTGACAGGGCATCCCGCCTAATTACTGACCGGCCGGTCGGCCGGGCTTACTCGACACGGAGAGTTGACATGCCAAGGATTGGCGAATACGCCCGTTACCTGATCGCAACCGCCATGCTGTGCAATGGCATTGTCGGCCTGTATCTGGGCGGGGCCTGGGTGTGGCTGGGCCTGGCCGGATTTGTCAGCCTGGCGCTGCTGGATTTCACGGCCGGGGCCGATCACAGCCTGCGCGGGGGCGCCGGCAAGTGGTTCTACAACGGCGTGCTGTACCTGCAGCTGCCCCTGATGGTGACCTTGTGGGTGCTGTTTGCACTGCACATCCGCGCCGGTGACCTTGGCTGGTTCAACATGATCGGCGCGCTGATTGCGGTTGCCTTCCTCAGTGCGCTGGGCGGCCTGCCGTCGGCGCACGAGCTGATGCACCGCAAACACCCGCTCGAAATCGCCTATTGCAGCCTGTACCTGACGGTGTTCGGGCTGCCGATGAACGACCTCAACCACGTGCACGGGCATCATCCGTTCGTCGGCACGGCCGATGATTCCGACACCCCGGTGCGCGGTCAGTCGGTGTACCGCTTCGTGTGGGACTCGGTGGTGGATGGCACGGTCAAGGCCTACCGGTTCGAAAAAGCCCGCCTGGCCAAGCGCGATCACTCAGTGCTGTGGTGGCGCAGCCGTGTGGTGTGGGCGCTGTTCAGCGTCAGCGCCTGGGTCGGCTTTTTTCTGTGGCTGGCCGGACCGCTCGGCCTGCCGTGGCTGATCGGCGCCTGGGCGGTATGTTTTCTGATCCTGGGCGGCTTCAACTACACGCAGCACTACGGGATCGTGCGCCAGCCGGGCACGCCGCTGCTGCCGCACCACTCGTGGAATCACCTGAACACGTTCAGCCGGGCGGTCTCGTTCGAGATTTCCACGCACTCGGAGCATCACCTGGACCCGGACAAGCATTACGAACTGCTGCGCCCGTACACGCAGGCGCCGCAGATGCCGAGCATCGTGGCGTGTTTTCTGGCGTCGTTCATCCCGCCGCTGTGGGAGCGGGTGATCGCCAGGCCGCGACTCGAGAACTGGGACCGCCACTTCGCCAGCCCGGCCGAGCAGGAGCTGGCCATGGAAGCGAACGCCCGCGCCGGCTGGCCACAGTGGTTGCAGACGGCGCCCGGTGCGTAGGGAAGCGCTGATTTATTCAGCGCTTCCCGCAGCGCAGGGACGCGCTGCCAAAATCAGTGGCTATGAGCCGCTGATTTTGTGAGCCATCGGAAAACCACGCTTTTCCGATGGCGGGCGCTGAGAAATCCAGGATGGATTTATTCGGCGCTTCCCTTGCAGCCGCTACTCGACCCAGCTCAGAAACTCGTCAACCGCCATGCGCTCGGTGCGGTACTGATTGACCGGCGCGTCGGGATCGCGATAGCCGATCGACATGCCGCACACCAGGTCGTGGTTTTGCGGGGCGTCGATGTGCTGCGCGACGATGTCCGGGTACATGGCCAGCGCGAACTGGGGGCAGGTTTCAAGCCCGTAGCCGCGCGCGGCAAGCATGACGTTTTGCACAAACATGCCCATGTCGACCCAGGAACCCCGGGCCATGGCCCGGTCAATGTAGAAGAACAAGCCCAGCGGCGCACCGAAGAACTCGAAATTGCGCAGCATCGCCCGCTGGCGCGCGGGCTTGTCGTCGATGCCAATCCCCAAGGCCCCATAGAGCTGCATCCCGCAGCGCCAGCGCCGGCCCTTGTAGGGTTCCACGAAGGTCTCGGGGTAATAGTCGTAGTGGGCGCCCGGCGCGCCGCCGCCGGCCACGTGAGCGAGGAGCGCATCGACGATGCGTTGCCGAACCGCGCCGCTGACGGCCAGCACCCGCCACGGCTGCGTGTTGGTGCCCGATGGCGCCCAGCGGGCTGCTTCGAGCACCTGCTCCAGGGTTTTCCTGGCAACGGGCTTGTCCAAATAAGCGCGGACCGAAGTGCGACCCCGCATGGCTTCGATGATTTCCAACACTCACCCCTGATCGGCCAGGCGCCGGGCTTGCGGTTCATGCGCCGGCCGCGTTAAACCTTGCGCGCTCCACACAAGACCACGCCCGAGGAGGCCTGCCGATGAATCGACTCACGAACAAGGTTGCCATTATCACCGGGGCCAGCGGTGGCATCGGCGCGGCCGCCGCGCGCCGCTTCGTCGCCCAGGGCGCGCGGGTTCTGCTGGTGGACAGGGACGAAGCCGCCCTGCGGGCGGTTGCCGACGGCAACGCACAGATGAGCTGCTGCGTCGCCGACGTATCCGAGCCCGAGCAGATGGCCGCCTGCGTTCAGGCCGCCGTGCAGCGCTTCGGTGGCCTCGATATCGCGGTCTTGAACGCCGGCATCGAAGGCGAAGTGCGGCCGATCACCGACTACGACATCGCCACCTTCGATCGGGTGATGGCCGTCAACGTGCGCGGCGTGTGGCTGGGCCTCAAATACTGCATCCCGGCCATCGCCCAGCGCGGCGGGGGCAGCATCGTCATCACCTCATCCGTGGCCGGCCTCAGCGGCGCGGACAACATGTCCGCCTACTGCGCCAGCAAACACGCGGTGGTCGGCCTGATGCGCACCGCAGCGGGCGAATGCGCGCCGCTGAACATCCGCGTCAACACGGTGAACCCGGCGCCGATCGAGACGCGCATGATGCGCTCACTCGAAACCGGCTTCCTGCCCGGGCAGCCGGACGCCGCCAAGGCCGTCATCACCCAGCGCATCCCCATGCAGCGCTACGGCACGCCGCAGGAGGTGGCCGATCTGATGCTGTTCCTGGCCAGCGACGAGAGCGGCTATTGCACCGGTGGCACGTACACCGTGGACGGGGGCATGTCCAGTCGCTAGGCGTGGGCAAACCGTCCGGCAGCGGCCGTCCAGCGGGACGGGCAGATTCAGGCCTTCAAACCAAGGCTGCTGGAATCCAGAAACTTGTCGTAATGCACGTGCCCATCGGCAACGCCGGCCGTGGCCAGCACAGCCAGCGCCGCGTCGATCATCGGCGGCGGGCCGCACAGGTACGCATGGCGCCCGGCCAGGTCCGGCACAGTTGGTGCGGCCAGGAATTCGGTCACAAAGCCGCGGGCGCCGGTCCAGCCGCTGTCGGGCGGTTCGTGCGACAGCACCGGTACAAAGCGGAAGCCGCCGGCCCAGCGCGCAGCAATTGCCTCGATCGCGTCCAGCTTGTACAGATCGGCCTGCGAGCGCGCACCGAACAGAAACACGGCATCACGCGTGACCCCCGCATTGGCGGTTGCCTCAAGCACCGCCAGCACCGGCGCCAGGCCACTGCCCCCGGCCACGAACACCAGCGGCGCATCCGCTGCGCGCAGCCAGAAATCCCCGCCGGGGCCGGTGATCTCCAGGGTCTCGCCAACGCGGGATTGCTCAAACAGCCAGCCGGTGAACTGCCCACCGGGCGTCAGGCGAATGAAAAAGCGCAGCTCCCGGTCACCCGCCGCGGCCGGTGCGGCGGCAAAGGAATACTCGCGGGCGCGCTCGATGTGGGCCGGGCGCAGGGCAGCGTACTGCCCGGCCGTGTAGGCCAGGGGCTGGTCCAGGGCGACACGCACCTCGACGATGTCGTGCGTCAGCGGCAGCTGCGCAGCGATCCGGCCCTGGGTGGTGATTTGCGGGTGGTGGGGGCGCTGGCTGTCGATGTCGACCTCCAACACGATCCGCTCGCCGGGCGCCACCTTGGCCTGGCAGGCGAGGATGTAGCCGGCCTTGAGCTCCTCGGCGCTGAGCACGTAAGAGAAATCGCGGATGGCCTTGACCTTGCCCTCACGCAGGCGGCTGCGGCAGGCCATGCAGGTGCCGACCTTGCAGCTGTGCGGGAAATCGACGCCGGCCTCCAGCGCCGCCTGCAGCACGCTCTGGTTGCCTGGCACGGGCAGCTCGATACCCAGCGGCTCGATACGGACGATGCCCGGTTCCTTGGGCTGGCGTTTGAATAAGCCGAACATGCGCAATTCCTTTGCCGGGCTGGCGCCGCGGCACTACCGGCCACGGCCTTCAAAACACGACGGCCCCGATACCCGCCAGGATACCGGGGCCGCGCTGAGCGCTCCGGGCGCGTCAGACGTTGTAGACGTCGACCACCGACGGGATGGTGTCGTTCATCAGCACGATCTTCTTGCGCGCGATCAGCAGCTTGCCCTGCTCCTCGCGCAGCCCATAGGTGTAGCTGCCATAGAAGGAATCGGTCTTCTCGTGGCGATAGGCGTTGCCCTGCCAGTTGGCCTTGACCTGCAACAGGCCGTCGACCACGGCGCCGACACGGATGTTGGTCACCAGGTGGCAGGTGCGCGGCAGCGGCGTCGACGCCGACGACATACCGGACTTGATGCGCCAGATGCGGTCTTCGAGGCCGCTGCGGTCGCTGTAGTAGATGAGCGAGATTTCGCTGGTCGGATCCTGCGTCAGCTCGTGCTCGCTGTCCCAGGCCGGCATCCAGTACTCGACATCGGGCGTGAACAGGGCCAGCCAGTCGTCCCAGCGCTGTTCGTCCAGCGCCGCCGCTTCCTCGTACAGTAGCGCACTGACTTTTGAAAATTGATCGCTCATGAATGGTCTCCCTCGCTCTCGTACGGTGCTTGATATGGCGCAAATGGGGGGACTGGGATGCTAGCCGAAGCAGGCCATGCTGTCCACGCACGGAGCAAGCCACCAGGCAGTCCAACCGTCATCGCCGGCGATGATCTGGCGGTCTGAAGGCCGCGGCGTCACTGGGCAGTGAATCCGCCGTCGACGGGTATGGTGGCACCGGTGACATAGCTGGCCTCGTCCGACGACAGGAAGGCCACCACATTGGCCACCTCACGGGGATCGGCGCCACGCCCAAGCGGCGTCATGGCGGTCGCCATGTCGATGAACTGCCGGCCGATGCGGTCGACCATCGGCGTCATCACCAGGCCCGGGCAAATGGCGTTGGCACGAATGCCCTGCCGGGCGTACGTCACCGCCAGTGTGCGCGTGAGCGAGATCACCGCCCCCTTGGAGGCGCTGTAGGAATGCATGCCGGGCCCGCCGATCAGCCCACCAACCGAGGCGGTGCAGGTGATCACCCCGCTACCGCCGCGCAGCATGGACCGGATGGCGTGCTTGGCGACCAGAAACACGCCGCGGGTGTTGACCGCCTGGATGCGCTCCCAGTTGTCCAGGCTCAGGGTGTCGACGTTGCCGTCGTGACCCTCGGTGCCGGCGTTGTTGAACAGGATGCGCAGCGGCCCATGCACCTGTTCGGCGCGCGCGGTCATGGCCGCCACGCTGGCCTCGTCAGTCACATCGCAATGACAGGCGAAAGCCTCGCCACCGGCGGCCTCGATTTGTGCCAGGGTCTGCGCGCTGCCGGCCTCGTCCACATCGGCCAGACACACCCGCGCGCCTTCGCTCGCCAGGCGCAGGGCGGTCGCCTGCCCCATGCCGTTGGCGGCGCCGGTGACGATGGCGCTGCGTCCCTCGAATCTGCCCTGCATGGCGTGCTCCTGCCGACCCGTCGGCGTCACGGAAAGTGGCCGTGTCGAACGATCGTTAATTTTTGCGCACTATAGCGAACCGAAGCAGCCGCGGCAGCAGGTCCCGGAAACGCAAACCGCCCCGTCAGGGCAATCCCGGACGGGGCGGCGGCTTGTCAGGGCGACGCAGCGCCGGGGCGCCGTGCGCATCAGATCGGCGTCACCATCAGCGTCTGGATGCGGTTGGTGTCGAACACGCACAGCTTTTCCCTGAAACGCAGCTGCCCGTTCACGCGCACCATCTTGTCCAGGTACTTGCCGGCGTTGTAGATGCGCGTCTCGCCGTCCAGCAGGGTCTGGAACACGACGTAGTTGGTCTGCGCGCTGATCACGCCGTCCTGCTCACCGAGCACCCGCACGTTGCTGACCAGGTGGCGGTAGAAGTGCGGCGCGTAGATGTTGGCCTTGCGCAGGGCCACGATGCGGTCGCGCAGCATGCCCTTGCTGTCGCAGAACATCACCGCCACCGGCAGACCCAGGTCCGCGTTCTCGCGCGGGATGACCTTGTACACGCACTCGTCGGCAAAAAAATCCGGCCAGCTTTCAAGCTGATCGTCGTCGATGCACTGCACGTAGGCGTGGATCAGTTCCTCGACTTCGTAGCGCAAGGGCAATTGGCTCATCGTGCGTCTCCGGCTCAGGCGGCAAGATTCAGTTCTGCAATGCCGATGCCGGTGATCCAGGGCGGCATCGGCTCGTAACAGAACAGCTCGCCGCGGACGGTGGCCGGCATGGCCGCCATGGCGACGATCCAGTTGCGGATTTCCAGCGCACCGTTGCCGCCGTGCTCGAGCACGTACTCGTCGCTGAGGTTCACCAGACCGTCGACGTCGCCGCGCTCGACCATGCCCAGTACCAATCGGTCGAAATCGGTGTTGACGCGGCCCATTTCGGCCGTGCCGACCCAGTGGCTGATGCCGCCGGTGCCGTACACAACCACCCGGTCATCACCGGGAAAAGCGGCCACCGCCGCGCCGATCATCTGCCCGAGCTCCTTGGCCCGTTTGGTGCGCAGCAGCGGCGTCACGCCGGCGGCGGTGTAGATCGGGATGGTACGCATGCCCGGCACTGGCGTGACTGCCTTGTGGATCGGGATCATGGTGCCGTGGTCGACCACCAGCGACTTGGCGACCGCCCAGTCGAAACCGCGATCGAAACCGAAGTTCATGATGTGCTCTGCCAGCGCCGTGTTGTTGGGCACCGTGTAGCGCTCGATGCGCAGCCAGCTCTCCTCCGGACCCTCGACGTCGCCGATGCCGATCAGGTAGGGCGGCAGGCAGTGCGGGCCGAACATGGTGAAATGATCGTCGCCGATCACGATGGCCGTGTCGGCTTTCAGTGCCTTGACACGCTCGACCACACGGGCAAAGGCGGCCTCGACCGCGGCCACCTGGGCCGGGTCGGCGATTTCCGGATTGCCGGTGATCAGGGGGTCGTGCGGCATGATGAAGCCGCCAACGATCTGTGCCATGCGATGTACTCCGTGGGGGATCAGGATTGTGGCGGCATGCCCGGGAACGGCGGCATGACGCCGCCGTTCATGTGCTCCAGGTACGAGAACGGCATGCCCTCGGGGCCCTTGAGCATGGGCCAGACCATCATGGTCAGCAGCGTGCTGACGCCGCGCTCGGCCAGTGCCTTCAGGTCCACGCGCTTGACCATGTCCCGTTCGTCCGGCTCCAGCCGATACGGGGCCAGATAGCCGTCCGGATCGGCCCGGAAGGCCGCGATACGGTCCGGATCGGTGCCGAATTCCCAGAACACTTTTTCGACGGCATTCAGACTCACAGCAGGCTCCGCTCTTAAAGGAACATGTACAGGTTCTTGTCCAGCACCACCCGCTGGTCGAGCACGATCTTGCGCCGCAGCAGCCGCAACTGCCCGTCCGCCCCGCGGCGCAGTACATCCTCACGACCGTAGAAATGATGGGTCTCGTCCCGCTGGCGCCGGTTGCGATAGACGTGCACGTTGCAGAAGGTCCCGATCAGATCCGGCTCGGCGGTGTGGTAAGCCTCGATGTTGGTGACCAGAAAGCGCACCCGGGATGGCGGGTCTTCCATCCACACCAAGCCGGTTTCCAGACGCTCGATGCGCTTGCGCAGGTCGTCGTGGCTGTCGTTGTAGACCGCCGGCTCGGCCGGCGTCGGCTGTGGGCGCGGGTCCTTGGCGAAACGGTCTTCCAGAATCGGCAGCCAGTAGTGGATGTCGGCATCCACCATCGTTTCCAGCCACTGACGCGCCTGACGGCCGTTTTGCAGCCGCGCCTCGCGAAAGTAGAACTGCGAAACGGCGTGATGCAGCGCCAGGTCCACCGGGCGGGTTTCGTCCGGCTGCACCGGACTGAAGGATTGCAGGGTCGGCGCGTTCATGCCGCACGCTCCGCGGCCTTGGCCTCGGCGGCGCCCTTGATCAGGGCGTCTTTCCAGGTGGCGTCGTTGGCGCGCACCGCGTCCCAGTTCTCGGCCTGCATCATCTCGGCCCAGAAGCGATAGAAGCCACGATAGGACGTCTCGCCGATGAAGTTCTTGCCGATGATGCCCGGCAGTTCCGGGTGCTCGCCGTCGTTGATCTGACCCATCTGGCTGTTCATCACGCCCTTGCGGGTTTGCGGACCGCGGTTCGACCAGGTGCAGGTTTCCATGTTCTCGCCGTCGTCGCTTTCCAGCGTGCCGGCGGTGCCGAAACTGTGGATGGCCTGCTTGACCACCTCGGCCTTCAGTTCCGGCGACATGGCCTTCTCGACCAGGGTCCAGGTCCAGACCTCGATTTCATTCGGACCGCGCGGATTCCACACCTTGAAGGTATTGGTGCCATAAAGGTACGAGCAGTTGGGGAAGATGCCGGCGTTCCAGTGGCCGGTGTAGAGCTTGGCCCGCCACGGACCCATTTTTTCGGTCAATGCCGGCAGATTGGCATAGGCGTATTCGCGATACGCCGGGTCGTCGTGAATCAGGCCCAGGCCGTCCCAGATCACGCCAAAACCGTGACCGTGGCGCGACGTGACCTGCAGGCCGGCGTCGTCGAAGGGGATTTCCGCGTTGCCGGCCAGGCCGGACAGCGGTCCGCCCAGTACCTTGATGGCCGCGGCGTGGGTCCAGCCGACGTGGTAGCCGTCGCCGATGAAGTTCTCGGCCGGCACCTTCCAGTTGCAGCGCAGGATGGATTTCATCGGCGGGCCGACCAGCTCGGCGCCGCCCGTGCCGTCCATCCAGGTGTCCAGGTACCAGCCCATCTCGCCCAAATAGTCGGGCAGGCTTGGCGCCGCAGCATCGAAACAGCCGAACACGAAGCCGCGGTAGCTGTCGACCTTGGCGACCTCACGCAGGCCGGCGCCGGCCTTGTCGAACTTTCCGTAGTAGGCGGACTGCTCCAGCGGCAGGGCGGCCAGGGAACCGTCGGCGCCAAAGGACCAGCCGTGGTAACTGCAGGTAAACGCCTTGGCGTTGCCGGAATCGGCATGGCAGACCTGGTTGCCGCGGTGGGTGCAGGAATTCAGGAAGGCCTTGATCTCGCCGTCCTTCTGGCGCACCACGATGACCTTGTCCTCGCCCATGTAGGCGGTCACGAAATCGCCGAAATTCGGGATCAGGCTCTCGTGGGTCAGGAACAGCCAGCAGCGGCCAAACACGCGCTCGAGCTCCTGCTCGTAGACCTCCTGGTCCCAGAACACCCGCTTGCTCTGGACGCCGTGCGCGACGTCCACCAGTTCGTTTACCTTGACCACGCTTCACCTCCGTGTTGACGCAGTGGGCCAGTCCAGGCCCGCCAGGGGGTGCCGATTATGCCGCAAGCGGTTCTCATTCGCCGTGACCCGGCGGCCGGCCCGATCACAACTGCATGAATTGCCGGTAGCCGCGCCAGAAGCCACGAATCGAGTTCTCGTCCATGCCGAGCCGATCCAGGTCCGCGTCGCTGTCGCCGCCCATCGAGAGCACCGAAGCGGCGCCGGCTTCGACCCCGGCCAGGCCCTGCTGCACGACCTCGACCGCCTCGCCGTCTTCCATCGATATGAAACCGGCCGGGCCGACCAGGTTGATGTTGCGCAGGCGGTGCGCACGCATTTCGGCGCTTTCCCCGGCGTAGCCGAAGAAGGTCCACACCACCTCGGTGTCGGCGATGCCGCGGGTGACGATCTGGCGCGTGGCCAGCGTGTTCTGGATCTGCTGCAGCACCACGTTCGGGAACAGCGACTGGATGGTCAGCGAGATGCCGTCGGCGTAGTCGTCCTTGAACTCGATGACGCGGCTATCGGCCAGGCTGTCGGCGGCCGGCATGGCCCGCATACCCTTGTTCTGGTACTCGGACACATCGCCACCGGCACCGGAAGTCATGATCTGGAACAGGTTGTGGAAACGGTGGCCCTGGTCCATCACCGCGGCGCTGTCCTGCGCCGGGCGGTAGATGCCGAAGGTCGGATAGAACAGGTGCAGCAGGGCGCCGTGGTAGCTGTCGCGGGTGTTCTCGGCGTACAGCTTCCAGTTGCCGCGCATGTGCTGGCGGGCGGTGCCCAGCACCTCGATCGGCCGCCCCAGCACGCGCCGGATATTGGCCAGCATGACCGGTCCCAGATAATCGTGCAGCGGCTCGGCTTGGTCATCGAAGGTCGCGAACACCATCGATTCGATGCACTCGACGCGCAGCCGTTGCAGGCCGTGCTTTGCCATGTCGAAGTCGGCCGGATAACCGCCCTTGCCGCCCAGGCCCTTGCGAAACGGCACGCCGACCAGCTGGCCCCGGTTGTCGTAGGCCCACTGGTGGTAGACGCAGGTGTGCGTGCCGGATGCGCTGTGGCCCCGCAGTTCGCGGCACACCAGGGCGCCGCGGTGGGCGCAGCGGTTGACCCAGGCATGCAGGCTGCCGTCGACATCGCGGCTGAGCACTACCGGCGTGTCGCCGACTAGGTTGGTCTTGAAGTCGCCGGCGTTTGGCACCTCCTCCGCCAGGCCAAGGAAGTTCCAGGTCGGACCGCGGAACAGCCGCTCCTGCTCGAGGGCATAGACGGCCGGGTCGGTGTAAAGCGCGTAGGGAACCTGCGTGACCGCGCTGTGCGGCCAGACGGGAGACGAGGCGTGTGGTGCATTCATGGTTTCGAATTGGACAGTACGATCGGTGAGCCGGTTCAGGCGGCCGGTTTCAGTTCGGCCAGACCCAGGCCGGTGATCCACTCCGGCACCGGCTCGTAGCAGATCACCTCGCCGCGGAAACGCGGCATGGCGGCCATGGCGACGATCCAGTTGCGGATCTCGAAGGCGCCGTTGCCGCCCTCGCGCAACACGTAGGCATCGTCCAGCTCGGCCATCGCCTCGACATCGCCGCGCACCACCATATCCAGAATCATCTGGTCGAAAGCCTGATTCACCCGCCCCATGTCGGAGGTGCCCACGCGGTGACTGATGCCACCGCAGCCCATTACGACCACCCGGTCGTTGCCGGGGAAGGCCGCGACGGCTTCGCCGATCATCCTGCCCAGCGCCACGGCGCGCTTCATGCGCAGCAAGGGCGTCACGGCTGCGGCGGTATATATAGGTATGGTCCGCACGCCGGGGTTGGGGGTCAACGCAAGATGCACCGGGATCATGGTGCCGTGATCCAGCACCAGCGACTTGGCCACCGACCAGTCGAAGCCGTGGTCGAAACCGTAGTTCATGATGTGCTCGGCCAGCGGCACGTTGTTGGGCACCGGATAGCGATCGATGTGCATCCAGTTCTCCTCCGGCCCCTCGACGTCACCGATGCCGATCAGGAAGCTTGGCAGGCAGTGCGGCCCGAACAGCGCGAAATGATCGTCACCGACCACGATGGCCGTGTCCGCCTGCAGTTCGGCAACGCGCCGGGCCACCCGTGCGAAGCCAGCCATGATGTTGGCCGCCTGGCGCTTGTTGGCGACTTCGGGAAAGGCCGTGATGGCCGGGTCGTGGGGTACGCAGAATCCGCCGACGATGCTTGCCATGTGCGTCTCCTCCTGGTGACTGTCGCGTGATGCCGGCGGCGCGGCCGCCATCCGGTGTTTATCGCTGTATCAGGCGCCGACCTTGGCCGGGCCGCCGCCACGCAAGGCGCGCCTGATCGCCGCCCGCAGCTGGCGAAAGCGAATATAGCCCTTCAGGCCGATCGCCTTGAAGCCGGTCATGCCCATGTCAGGCAGCTTGCCGTCGTTCATGTGCACAAGATAGTCGAACGGCATTTCGTCGGCGCCCTTCAGCAGCGGCCAGACCATCAACGTCAGCAGCGAACTGACGCCGTGCGCCTCCAGCGCCTTCAGGTCGACCCCGCGGATCATCGCCCGCTCCTGATCGGTCAGCGCGTAGTTTTTCAGGTACGTGTCGGGATCGCGACGAAACGCGTCGATACGCGCCGGCTTGTTGCCGAACTCCCAGAACACCTTCTCGACCGCGTGCACGCTCATCGTCATTCTCCTGCTGTGGCTGCCGCAAATTCCCCGCCGGGGCCCGCATTTACCGGCCGATCGGTCGAGGCATTCTAACCAGCACGCGGACTTTGGCCAGCATCGGCCAGAACGGGCGTTTGCCCGCCCGTTTGGGCAAGGCTAAGATGCCGGGCCAGCGTGCTCGCAGGGATTGCCGCGCACGCACGTCGTTGCACATGAGGAGGAGAGCCATGGTTTCGCGTCGCGCGTTCCTGCGGGGTGGCAGTCTTGCCGGCCTGGCGTCGCTGGTTCCAGCCGCAGGCGCGGTGGTGCATCCGCGCGCCGCGCTGACCGGGCAGCCGTTCGAAGCCGTGTGCGACACCCGCCATGCCCACGGCGACGCCTTCCTGACTGCCGTCTCCCAGCGCGCGTACCGCAGCCATGGTGTCGGCGCGGATCCGGGCACAGTGCTTGGCGTCATGGCCGATGCCACCGCCGCTGGCCGTGCGGTGCTGGGCCTGACCACGCCGACCGCGCTCATGATCGCCCGGCAGGTCGCCGCGCCGCACGGCTACGGACTCGCCTTCCACGGCGAGCATGACTATCTGGGCAACGACCGCCTGCGCCACCGCCTGCGCGGCGACGACGCCTGGCTGGGCGACCTGGCCACGCTGCTCGAGCACAGCGCCGATGCCTGGCCCCAGGCGCTCGGCCGCACCCTGGCCGGCCTGCCGACGGACCGGGAATGCACCGCAACCGAAGCCGTCAGCTGCACTGCCCGCCACCCGGCACGCACGCCAGGCCAGATGGTGACCTGGCTGCTTGCGCCGATGCGCGCCTGATCCGGCACCGCAGCCGTCCGCACCTCGTCCCAACACGGAGAAACCCGACATGCCCACGCTGCCCGATTGGCTGACCCCGCAACAGTTCTTTCAGGCGGTGGAGGAAATGCGCGCCGTGGTCGGCAAGCAGTGGGTGGTGTCGGAGGATGGCCCGGCACTGCGCAGCTACCGGGATGCCTTCTCCCCGGAGGAAGACGATGTCTTCCTGCCCTCGGCCGTGGTGGCCCCGGACGGCGTCGAGCAGATCCAGAAGATTCTGAAGATCGCGAACGACTACCGCGTGCCGCTGTGGACCATCTCCAGCGGCAAGAACTTCGCCTACGGCGGGCCGGCGCCGCGCAAGGCCGGTCATGTGGTGCTGGATCTGAAGCGCATGAACCGCATCCTGGAAGTCAACGAGGAGTTCGGCTACGCGCTGGTGGAACCGGGCGTCACCTATTTCCAGCTCTACGAGTACATCCAGAAAAAGGGCTACAAGCTGTGGATCGACCCGGCCGCGCCCGGCTGGGGCAGCGTGCTCGGCAACACGCTGGAACACGGCGTCGGCTACACGCCCTACGGCGACCACTACATGATGCACTGCGGCATGGAGGTGGTGCTGGCCGACGGCACGGTGCTGCGCACGGGTCAGGGCTCGCTGCCCGGCACGCAATGCTGGCAGCTGTTCCAGTACGGCTTCGGGCCGGTGCTGGACGGCATCTTCACCCAGTCGAACTTCGGCATCGTCACCAAGATGGGCATGTGGCTGATGCCCGAGCCCCCCGGCTACATGCCGTTCATGATCACCTACGAGCGCGAGGAAGACCTGCATGCGATCACCGAGGCGGTGCGCCCGCTCAAGGTGAACATGCTGATCCCGAACGGCGCCTTCACCGTCGGCCTGCTGTGGGAGGCGTCGATCAAGACCACGCGCGCCCAGTACGGCGATCCTAAAAAGCGCCTGCCCGACAGCGCGCTCAAGAAGATCATGTCCGACCACAAGCTTGGCATGTGGAACTTCTACGCCGCGCTCTACGGCCCCAAGCCGATGATGGACAACACCTTCAAGGTGGTGCGTGAGGCCCTGGGCGGCATTCCGGGCGCGAAGTTCTACTTCGACGAGGACCGCAAGGGCGACCCGTCCTGGGACTACCGCGTGAAACTCATGCGCGGCATTCCGAACATGACCGAGTTCAACATGACCAACTGGGTCGGTGGCAGCGGCGCGCATGTCGACTTCTCGCCAATCTCGCCGACCCGCGGCGATGACGCGGTCAAGCAGTACGAGCTGATCAAGAACCGCGCGCACGAGTACGACTTCGACTACATCGGTGAGTTCGCGGTCGGCTGGCGGGACATGCATCACGTGTTCTCGCTCACCTTCGACCGCTCGGACGCCGACCAGCGCCGCCGCGCCCGTGAGCTGTTCAATGTGCTGATCGACGACGCGGCCAAGGCCGGCTACGGCGAGTACCGCACGCACCTGGCCTTCATGGACAAGATCGCCGGCACCTACAACTGGAACGACGGCGCCCTGTGGAAGCTGCACCACAAGCTCAAGGACGCGCTGGACCCGAACGGCATCCTGGCGCCCGGCAAGATGGGCATCTGGCCCAAACACATGCGCGAGGAGAAAGCCTGATGCGGCGCACACTCGGACTGATCCTGCTGGCAGCCAGCTGCGGTGCGATGGCCACCGAGCCCGCCCCCGACGGCATCGACGCCCGTCCGCGCAGCGGCGAGAAATCCTGGCGGCTGTTCTGCGAGGGCTGCCACAAGCCCGGCCCCGAGGCGCCCGGCACGCGCGTGCTGGCGGACCGCCTCGGCTGGGACAAGGCGCCGCTCAAGGGCCGCCAGGATCTGGACCCCACCTACGCCAAGCACGTGGTGCGCCACGGCCTGATCGAAATGGCGCCCCTGCGCCCGACCGACATCACCGATGAGGAGCTGGACGCCCTCATTACCTACCTGCGCCAACCCTGAGCACGCAAGGATTCGCATGAACGCCCCGCAATCGACCACCCCCATCAAGCTGGACCACTGGATCGGCGGCGCCGCCGTCGCTCCCGCCGGCAGTAACTATTTCGACGACCTGAATCCGCTGGACGATTCGGTCTACGCACGCGCCGCCGACGGCAACGCAGCGGACGTCGAGCGCGCCGTGCAGGCCGCCGCGCAGGCCTTTCCGGCCTTTCGCAAGCTGCTGGCCAAGGACCGCGAGGCGCTGCTGCAAAAGGCCGCCGCGCTGCTGGAGCGCGACCGCCAGGAATTCATCGACATCCTGATCGACGAAGTGGGCTCGCCGGTGATGAAGGCCGGCTTCGAGGTGCAATTCGCCATCGGCATGCTGCGTGCGGCGGCCGGCGTGCCGCGGCGCATCACGGGTCAAACCCTGCCGTCCGATTCGGCCGACCGCTGGAGCCTGTCGCTGCGCGAGCCGCTGGGCGTCATCGCCGGCATCACGCCGTTCAACGTGCCGATGATCAAGGTCATCAAGCAGTCGGCCATGGCGCTGGCCTGCGGCAATACCTTCGTCAACCTGCCGTCCGAGCACGCGCCGCGGCTGTCGCTGCGGGTGGCGCAGCTATACCACGAGGCCGGCTTCCCGGCCGGCAGCTTCAACGTGGTGCTGGGCAACGGCGCCGTGATCGGCGACGCCCTGACCGGCCATCCGCTGGTGAAATCCGTCACCTTCACCGGTTCGTCCGTGGTCGGCCGGCACATCGCGGAAATCTGCGCCAAACAGCTGAAGAAATTCACCCTGGAGCTGGGCGGCAAGAGCCCGCTGATCGTCATGGACGATGCGGATCTGGCCGGCGCCGTGCGCGCCGCGGCCATGGGTACGTTTTTCTACCAGGGTCAGGCCTGCATGGCTTCGTCCCGCATCCTGGTGCAGCGCGGCATTTTCGAGCGCTTCTCACAGGCGCTGGCCGGCGCCGCAGCGGGCCTGAAGGGCGGTGACCTGCGCGATCCGGGCACCACGCTGGGGCCGATCATCTCCGGCCGCCAGCGCAGCCGCGTCAAGACGCACATCGAGGACGCCGCCGCCAAGGGCGCGCGGGTGCTGGCCGGCGGCAGTTTCACCGGCTTTCAGTGCGCCCCGACCGTGCTGACCGACGTCACGCCCGCCATGACACTGTTCTATGAGGAAACCTTCGGCCCGGTCACGTCGCTGTACCCCTTCGACACGCTGGAAGAAGCCCTCGCCATGGCCAACGACACGCCCTACGGCCTGTCGGCGGCCATCTACACCAGCAACATCAACAGCGCGCTGCAAGCCGCCTCCGGCATCCACACCGGCATGGTGCACATCAACGCCCCCAGCCTGTACGACGAGCCGCACGTGCCGTTCGGCGGCGTCGGGCAGAGCGGTGTCGGCCGCGAGGGCACGGACTGTGACCTGGACGCCATGACCGAATGGAAGTGGGTGACCATCCAGCTGCCGACCGACGCGCCCGGCCACCACTGAGTTCACACGGACCCGACACCGGAGGCGACACGCCATGAACAAATACTCCGACCTGCCGATCAAGCTGGCCAGTTCGGTGCGCTCGATGCGCGACTTCCTGGACCTGCTGTCCAGCCACGACCAGTGCATCACCTGGCCCGACCCGGTGATGCCGGAGCCGGACATTCGCGAGATCTGCGTCGCCTCCGGGCAGGACGTGCCGGGCGCGCCGGCCATCCTGTTCGACAAGATTCGTGGCTACCCGGACAAGCGCCTGGTCACCGGCGTGCACGGCAGCTGGGCGAATCTGGCCATCCTGCTCGGGCACCCGAAGAACACCACCATCAAGGCGATGTTCTACGACATCATCAGCCGCTGGGGTTCCGAGAAGGCGCAGCTGCCGCGCGTCAAGCCGGACCAGGCGCCGGTGCACGAGGTGCGCATCGAGCGCGACATCAACCTGTACGACATCCTGCCGCTGTACCGCATCAACGATTTCGACGGCGGCTACTACATCGGCAAGGCCAACGTGGTCAGCCGCGATCCGAACGATCCTGACAACTTCGGCAAGCAGAACGTCGGCATCTACCGCATCCAGCCGCACGGCCCGGACGAGTTCACGCTGATGAGCGTGCCGATCCACGACATGGGCCGGCACATGCAGGCCGCCGAGGAAACTGGCAAGCCGCTGAAGATCGCCGTCATGCTCGGCAACCACCCGGCCATGGCCATGTTTGCCGCCACGCCGATCGGCTACGACGAGTCCGAATACAGCTACGCCTCGGCCATGATGGGCTCGCCGATCGAGCTGACCGAATCGGGCAATGGCTTGGACATCCAGGCCCACGCCGAGATCGTGATCGAGGCCGAGTACATCCACGGCCGGCGCGAGTTCGAGGGGCCGTTTGGCGAGTTCCCGGGCTCCTACAGCGGCGTGCGCCGGGCGCCGACGTTCAAGGTCACGGCCGTCTCGCACCGCAAGAACCCGATTTTCGAGAACATCTACATCGGCCGCGGCTGGACCGAGCACGACACGCTGATCGGTCTGAACACCTCGGCGCCGATCTATGCCCAACTGAAAAAAGAATTCCCCGAAGTGGTGGCCGTCAACGCGCTGTACCAGCACGGCCTGACCGGCATCATCGCGGTCAAGAACCGCTTCGCAGGTTTTGCCAAGAGCGTGGCGCTGCGCGCGCTGTCGACGCCGCATGGGTTGATGTATCTGAAGAACCTGATCATGGTCGATGCCGACGTCGATCCGTTCGACCTGAACCAGGTCATGTGGGCACTGTCAGTGCGCACCCGCGCCAGCGACATCATGGTTCTGAACGACATGGCCATGATCATGATCGACCCGGCCGCGGTCACGCCCGGCAAGGGCCATCACCTGATCATCGACGCCACCACGCACATGCCGCCGGACCCGATCGGCGGCGACGTGGAAATCGTGACCCCCCCATCCGGCCCGGCCATCGATGCCCTGGCCGCCCGCATCCGCGCCCTGCAGGGAGGTAATTGACATGGCTCTGAACTGCCCCCGCTGCGGCGGTGACAAGAACCGCGTCGAACACCAGGGCAAGGAAGACGGCCAGGTGATCTGGACCGTGCACTACTGCACCGCCTGCTGCTTTACCTGGCGCGACACGGAGCCGGCGCTGTCGATCGATTCGACCAAGCGCCGCAAGGTATTTCAGATCGACCCCAGCCACCCGGAGCGGTTTGGCGTGGTGATTCCGCCGGTGGCGCGCTGAGGCGGCCGGTCCTGCCGACTGGACATTGACAGGGAACGACGATGACCAGACTCGATTACTTGCGTTACATGTCGCCGGCACTGCTGGTGGCCAGCGGCATCGCCGGCCTGTGGCTGGGCGGGCACTGGGTGTGGCTAGGCTTTGCCGCCTTCCTGGCGGTGGCGGTAACCGACCCGCTGCTGGGCAAGGATCACGGCATGCGCCGCGGCGCCCATCCGCTGCTGGCGGACCTGATCCTGTACTTCCAGGTGGTGCCGGTGGCACTGCTGTGGGTGGTGTTCGCCTGGCGCATCGGCACCGCCAATGCGGATCTGGCGCCACTCGATTACTTCGGCGCCGCGGTGTCGGTGGCCTTCATGACGGCGCTGGGCGGCCTGCCGGCGGCGCACGAGATGTTTCATCGCCACAGCGCGCTGGGCAAGTTCGTCGGCAGTGTGCTGGGCACCATCTTCGCGTCCGGCTACAGCGCGCTGGCGCATGTGCACGTGCATCACATCGAAACCGACACTGCGGACGACACCGAAACGCCGTTTCGCGGCGAGAACGTGTACCGCTTCGTCGTGCGTGCCGCGTACCGCCAGCACCGGCGCTCGTGGCAGATCGAGATGACGCGCCTTGATCGGCTGGGCCTGAGCTTCTGGTCGCCGCAGAACCTGATCCTGCGGGGCATCGGCATGTATGCGCTGCTGCTGGGCGGCTTTTATCTGGCCACCGGCCTTACCGGCATGCTGCTGCTGATGCTGGTGTCGGCGCTGGGTCTGTTCATCCTGGAAATCTTCAGCTACATCCAGCACTACGGCCTGCTGCGCGAACCGGGCACGCCGATCGAGGATCGCCACGCCTGGAACCACCTGACGCCGCTGGGCCGGGCGCTGACCTTCGAGATCGTGACCCACTCGCAGCACCACGTGGACCCGGACCGTCCCTACTGGCGCCTGACGCCGCGGCCCAGTGCCCCGCAAATGCCGAGCGCCGTGACCTGCTTCGTGCTGGCCCTGGTGCCGCCGCTCTGGGAGCGGCTGATCGGCCGCCCGCTGCTGGAACACTGGGACACCCACCACGCCAGCGCCCGCGAACGTGAACTGGCCATTGCCGCCAACCGCGCCGCCGGCTGGCCACAGTGGCTGGGCAATGGCGCGGCCGCCGCGCCGGCCTGAACGCCGACAAAGCACATACCCCACAAGAGGAGCACGCCCGTGAAAATCGAGACCATCAACACCTGGATCGACGATCGCATCAGCGAGGGCGTGTTCGACGTCAACCGCGACGTATACCTGAACCCCGAGCTGTTCGAGCTGGAGATGAAGCACATCTTCGAGGCCAGCTGGCTGTATCTGTGTCACGAGAGCCAGATCCCGAACGCGGGGGATTTCTTCGCCACCCACATGGGCCGCCAGCCGGTCATCATCGTGCGCGGCAAGGATGACCAGGTGCGTGGCTTCGTGAACGCCTGCGCGCACCGCGGCGCCACCCTGTGCCGCACGCGCAAGGGCAACCAGCAGTTCTTCACCTGCCCCTACCACGGCTGGGTGTATGACACCGCCGGCAAGAACGTCGACATCAAGGACCACGCCAGCGGCGCCTATCCGGCCGCCTTCGAGGCGCAATCGCACGACCTGACCGCCATCCCGAAGCTGGAGTCCTACCGCGGCTTCGTGTTCGGCTCGCTGAGCGCCGATGTGCCCACGCTCGCCGAGCACCTTGGGGCGGCGATGCCGTTCATCGACCTGATGGCCGACCAGTCGCCCGAGGGTCTGGAAGTGCTGCGCGGCTCATCCACGTACACCTACAACTCCAACTGGAAACTGCAGGCCGAGAACGGCGTCGACGGTTACCACGTCACCAGCGTGCACGCCAATTACGTGGCCATGGTCCAGCGGCGCATGACGATGGGCAAGGAAGACAAGGTCAAGGCCATCGTCGGCGGCGGCGACATCACCAAGATGACCAGTGGCGCCTATGACCTTGGCATGGGTCACTCGTTGCTGTGGGGCGAGGTACCGGGTGCCAACGACCGCCCGCTGGCGCAGCGCCGGGCCGAAATCGAACAACGCATGGGCCCGGTGCAGGCGCACTGGATGATCGACTGCAGCCGCAATCTTGGCCTGTTTCCGAACGTGTTCCTGATGGACCAGACCTCGACGCAGATTCGGGTATTCCGGCCGCTGGCGATCGACAAGACCGAGGTCACCATCTTCTGCATCGCTCCGAAGGGCGAGAGCGCCTCGGCGCGCACACGCCGCGTGCGCCAGTACGAGGATTTCTTCAACGCCACCGGCATGGCCACGCCGGACGACCTGAGCGAGTTCGAAGCCTGCCAGGCCGGCAACCAGGGCCTGGCCGGCACCGTGCAGCACCTGGACCGGGGCCTGAGCCGGGTCATCCAGGGCGCCGATGAGGCGGCCCGCAGCGTCGGCTCGACGCCCCACACGGCGGGCCCGAACTGGGCAGACGAGAACATCTTCCACAGCTTCTACCGGCGCTGGCACCAGCTGCTGACCGGATCGCGCTGAGACCACCCGCCCCCCCACCGGAGGTTGCACCATGAACAAGCCCGTCGAGGCTCATCCCTTTCTCGATCCACGCGAACTGGTCGTGGACCAGCCGCAGGACGGCACCTTTCTGGTCAGCCGGCGCCTGTTCAACGAGGCCGAGCTGTTCGAGCTGGAGATGAAATACATCTTCGAGAACACCTGGATATTCCTGTGCCACGAGGGGCAGGTGCCCAATCCGGGCGATTTCTTCACCACCGAGATGGGCCGCCAGCCGGTGGTCATCACGCGCGGCAAGGACGGCCAGGTGCATGGCTTCGTGAACGCCTGCGCACACCGCGGCGCCACCCTGTGCCGCACCCGAAAGGGCAACCAGCAGTTCCTGACCTGCCCGTATCACGGCTGGGTCTACGACACCGCCGGCAAGAACGTCGACATCAAGGACCACGCCAGCGGCGCCTATCCGCCGGCCTTCGAGCAGCAGTCGCATGACCTGAAGGCCATCCCGAAACTGGCCGTGTATCGCGGCCTGGTGTTCGGCTCCCTGAACCCGGACGTGCCGACGCTGGCCGAGCACCTGGGCGGCGCCGCCAAGGCCATCGATTTCGTCATGGATCAGTCCGAGAGCCCGCTCGAAGTCCTGCGCGGCTGGTCCACCTACACCCACCGCGGCAACTGGAAGCTGCAGCCGGAAAACGGCATCGACGGCTATCACTTCACCGCCGTGCATGCCAACTACGTCGGCGTCATGAAGCGCGACGCCGAGCGGCGCGCCAGAAAGGCCACGGCCGGCGGTGTGCAGCGCAGCTTCGGCGGCGACTCGCTGCTGCAAATGAAAAGCGGCTGGTACGACTACGGCCACGGCCACACCCTGATGTGGGGCAGCTTCGGGCAGCCACAGAACCGCCCGGTGTGGAACCGGCGCGAACAGATCGCGCAGCGCCACGGCGCCGCGCATGCCGAATGGGTGGTCGGGCGCCTGCGCAATCTGCTGATCTTCCCGAACCTGCTGCTGATGGATCACGCGGCCACGCAGATTCGTGTCATCAAGCCGGTGTCGGTGGACTTCACCAAGGTCGAGAGCTTCGCGCTTGCCGCGCGCGAGGACGAACCGGACGTGCGCACCCGCCGCATCCGCCAGTTCGAGGACTTCTACAACGCCACGGGTCTGGCCACGCCGGATGACCTGTCCACCTTCGAGGCCTGCCACGACGGCCTGCAGGGCCGCCTGGTGCCCTGGCAACTGGGCTACGACCGCGGCTTTGCGCATGCCCACGCGGGCGGTGACGAGGAGTCTGCGGCGGTCGGCATGGACGCCCACATGAGCGGCCCGGATTTCCAGGATGAAGTGCTGCTGCACGGCCAGTATCGCGAGTGGCTGCGCCTGCTGGCGCCAGTCCTCGCCGACTGATCTGCCAAGTCCCACGAACAACGCAATACCCGTGGCCGCAAGGCCACCGCAAGGAGAAATCGATGCCCGAGTACCTGCCGCACGGCGTAGCGCGCGAGGATTTCCAGACAGCCCTGGCGGAAATCCGCAAGATCGTGGGCGCGGCCTGGGTCTTCACGGACCCGGAGGGGGATTTGCAGCCCTATCTGGACCACATGTCGGCGGTGCCGCCGGAAACGCGCATGCCATCGGCCGCCATCTCGGCCGCCTCGGTGGCCGAAGTGCAGGCCGTGCTGCAGGTGGCCAACCAGTACAAGCTGCCGCTGTGGACCTACGGCAACGGCAAGAACTTCGCCTACGGCGGCCCGGCGCCCAAGCAGGCCGGCTACCTGGTGCTGGACCTCAAACGCATGAACCGCATCCTGGAGGTAAACGAGGAATCCGGCTACTGCCTGGTCGAGCCGGGCGTGTCGTACTACCAGCTGTACCAGCACCTGCAGGAGAAGGGCTACAAGCTGTGGATCGACTGCGCCGCGCCCGGCTGGGGCGGCATGATCGGCAACGCGCTGGAACACGGCGCCGGCTATACGCCCTACGCCGACCACTTCCTGTTCTCCTGCGGCATGGAGGTGCTGCTGGCTGACGGCCAGCTGCTGCGCACCGGCATGGGCGCCATGCCCGGCAACACCAGCTGGCAGCTGTTCAAGTACGGCTTTGGGCCTTACGTGGACGGCATGTTCTCGCAGGGCAATTTCGGCATCGTCACCAAGATGGGCTTCTGGCTGATGCCGGTACCGCCGGCCTACAAGCCGTTCATGGTCACGTACGAGAATGAGGACGACATCGGCCCGCTGATGGACATCCTGCGACCGCTCAAGATGAACATGGTCATCCAGAACGGCGTGGTCATCGAGCACATCTCCTACAGCGCCTCGGTGCAGCGCCTGCGCAAGCAGCTGTGGGACAAGCCGGGCATCATCCCGGACGAGCGCTGGCGCGAGGTGGCCAAGGAACTGGACCTTGGCATGTGGAACATCTACGGCGCCCTGTACGGCCTGCCCGAGAACGTCGAAATGACCTGGCAGATGGTGCAGCACGAGCTGACCCGCATTCCCGGCGCCAAGGTGTACCTGCAGGGCGACCGGCCGGCCGATGACGCCGGCTGGAACTACCGCGAAAAACTGATGCGCGGCGAGCCGAACATGACCGAGTTCAACCTGGTCAACTGGGACGGCGGCGGGCATCTGAACTTCACCCCCATGGCGGCCATGACCGGCAAGAACGCCCGGGAGATGTTCAACACCTTCAAGGAACTGCTCAACCGCCACGGCTTCGACATGATCTGCGAAGAAGTGGCCATGTTCCGCACCATGATCACGCTGGTCATGATCATGTTCGACCCGCGCGACGAGGACGCCCGACAGCGCGCCGACGCCTGCTCGCGCGAGCTGGTCGCCATCGCCAAGCAGCACGGCTATGGCGAGCTGAAGGCCAACCTCACCTACATGGACATCATCGCCGACATGTACGACGGCCAGGGCGGCGCCCTGCGCAAGGTGAACCAGGTCATCAAGGACGCCCTGGACCCGAACGGCATCCTGTCGCCGGGCAAGTCCGGCATCTGGCCGTCCAACTGGACCGGCCCCCGTACCTGAGGCGCAGCCATGACCGTTCAAAAAAACACCCTGCGCCTTGTCGCCGCCGTGTTGCTCGGCCTGGCCGGCGGCATGCAATTCGCGCATGGCGCAAGCGATGCCCCGGCAGCCGATGCCGCAACCAGCCCGGTCGCCGACGCCACCACGCCGGTCGGCGAACGCAGCGGCGAGGAGCTGTTCGTGCTGTTCTGCCGTGCCTGCCACGCCCCCGGTCCGGCGCACCCCGGTGCCGCCAAACTGGCGCAGACCAAGGGCGAGGCGCAGTCGGTCATCCTGAACCGCCAGGACCTGCCGGGCGAGTACATCGCCCACGTGGTGCGCAACGGCCTGCTGGGCATGCCGCCGCTGCGCCCGACCGACGTCACTGACGAGGAGCTCACGCGCCTGGTCGAGTACATCCGCAGCACGCCGGCCGACAAGATTCCGGCCGAGCACCCCGGCGGGGCATACACCGTCGCCCCGACGCTGGAGCAGATCTGGTTGTTCGGCATCCGCCCGAAGCTGTTCACGCTCATCCTGCCGGCCATTGCCGCGCTGGTACTGCTGGTGGTTCTGCTGCGCCGGCGGCGCAAGGCCTGATTTACCGATTTTTCAAACCAAGGAAGAACCATGCGTTTTGTCATTCTGGGTGCCGGCGGTCTGGGTTCGGTCATCGGCGGTTACCTCGCCAAGGCCGGCGAGGACGTCACCCTCATCTGCCGCCCGGCCCATGCCGAGGCGATCAACAGCAAGGGCCTCAAGATCAGCGGCGTGCGCGGCGAGCATCTGGTGCGCGAGAACCTCAGCGCCGTCACCAGCCCCGACGAGGCGGCGGGGGAATTCGACCACCTGATCGTGCTGGTCAAGGGCAAGGACACCGAAACCGCGCTGGCCCAGGCCGAAGGCCTGAAAGCCCGCTGCAAGAACGTGTTCTCGCTGCAGAACGGCATCGGCAAGGAAGAGCGCCTGCGCCAGTGGGCCGGGCGCGACAAGGTGGTCGGCGCCTCCACCATCGAGGGCGGCACGCTGCACGAGCCGGGCGTGGTCAGCAACCCGCTCACAACGCCAACGACAGCGTGGTTTGGCGAACTGGACGGCGGCACCAGCGCGCGCACCGATGCACTGGCCGAGGCCTTCACCCGCTCCGGCCTGGTGGCCAAATCGGTCCCCAACATCATGCAGGTGCTGTGGGAAAAACTGGTGCAGATCGGCACCGCGTCCGGCTGGTCGGTGTCCACGCTCGGCCTGCGCCTGTACTTCCAGGACGGCCTGCTGATCCGCCAGGGCGCCGAACACTACGTGGCGCTGGCCAAGGACATGCTGCGCGTGTACGGCGCCATGGGCTACACGCCACAGAATTTCTACGCGCCCATGTCGCAGTTCAAGGAACTGAACGAGCTCGACTTCGAGGGCGGCGTGGCGCTGATGATGAAACTCGGCGAGCGCCTCAAGCAGCAGGGCATGCGCGGCCGCACCTCCATGCACGAGGACGTCATCCGCGGCAAGAAAACCGAGGTCGACTTCCTGCTCAAGCCCTTCCTGGACAAGGCCGCCGAGCTTGGCCTGCAGGTGCCGGTGCTCGAGACGGTCTACCGCGTCATCAAGACGCAGGATGCGTATCTGGAGTGAGGGCAGCGCCCTGCGGCCTCCTGCGGCACAGGTCCGCCAGTTCGACCAGAAAGGCGCGCCGTTGCCATCCGCGGCATGGCCGTCACGGATGCCCGGGGCGGGCGTGTGATGTCAACGGTCCTGCTTGGCCTTTTTGACGGCCTTGGCCTCTTTCTTTTCCTTGACGGTCTTGGCCGGCTTTTTCTTCACTTCCTTTTTCTTGTCCATGCCTTTGCTCATGACGGAGTCCTCCGGTAGATGACGCCGCGCGACAGCGCGGCAGCGGCAATCTAACAGGCCGGCGCCGCAAAGACACCGCGGCGCCGCTGCCTTGTTCCGGCAGTGACGGCCCGTGATACTGGCCCGCCGCATTCTTGGAAGCCCGACATGGAATTGCTGCACACCCTGCTCGACCTGTTCCTGCACCTGGACACGCACCTGGCCGAATTCACTGCCGACTACGGCGTGTGGGTGTATGCCTTGCTGGCGCTGGTGGTGTTTTGCGAAACCGGGCTGGTGGTGACGCCGTTCCTGCCGGGGGACTCGCTGCTGTTCGTGGTCGGCACGCTGGCGGCCGGCGGGCTGCTGGATTTCGGCACGGCGGCGGCGGTGCTGTTCGTGTCGGCGGTGGTCGGCGACAGCGTCAATTACGCCATCGGCCACGCCGTCGGCCCGCGGGTCTATGCGCGCCCGGATTCGCGCTGGCTGCGTCAGGAGCACCTGGCGCGCACGCGGGCGTTTTTCGAGCGCCACGGCGGCAAGACCATCGTGCTGGCGCGCTTCGTGCCCATCGTGCGCACCTTCGCGCCGTTCGTGGCCGGCGTCGGCAGCATGCATTACCGGCGTTTTCTGGCCTACAACGTGTTCGGCGCGGCGGTATGGGTGCTGCTGTTCATGACCGCCGGGGTGGTATTCGGCCAACTGCCGGTGGTCAAGAACAACCTGACACTGATCGCGCTGGGCATCGTCGCCGTGTCGCTGCTGCCGGTGGCCGTGCATTGGCTGCAGGCACGCCGTACCCGAGTGGCTTGACGGGCATCAGTCGGCCGGCGGTGGCGACGTTTATAGTGGCGCCCCTCGTGGCTGGGGCGGGCTGGATGCGTGCCTGACCGCCGCCGGATCATTCACGTAGGGAGTAACCGTTCGTGGCAAAGAGCAAGCTGAAATTCGGCGTCTATACCGAAATGAACTGCATGCCGGGTGTCGACACCGGCGACGCGGTATGGGACGTGATCGGCCACATCGAGCAGTGCGACCGGCTCGGCTACGACGTTTACATGGCCATCGAGCACCATTTCTTCCCGACCTTCGGCCAGTCGTCGAACCCGCTGGCGCTGTTTTCGGCCGCCGCCCAGCGCACGCAGAACATCCGTTTCCGCACCCTGTGCCACACCCTGCCGCTGCACACGCCGACCGTGCTGGCGGGCGAGATCGCCACCGCCGACGTGCTGACCGGCGGGCGGCTGGACCTGGGCTTCGGGCGCGGTCATGCGTGGCTGTACAAGATGGCCGGCATTCCCTACGAGGAAAGCCAGCCGCGCTACGAGGAAGCGCAGGACATCATCATGAAGGCGCTGACCGAGGAGCGGTTCTCGCACCACGGCGCGCTGTACACGGTCGATAACGTCACGGTCTATCCGCGGCCGGTGCAAAAGCCGATGCCGGTGTACCTGACCGGCACCAGCGGGCGCTCGTTCCGCTTTGCCGCCGAGCGCGGCTGGGGCATCTCCGTGGGCGGCCCGGCGCCGTATCCGCTGTTCGCCAAGCCGATGGCCGAATACCGCGACGCCTGCATCAAGGCCGGCACCAAGCCCATCGTCAGCTGGATTCAGCCGGTGCACATCGCGCCGACCGAGAATGAAGCCCACGAGCAGGCGCGCCTGGCGGCGCCGTACTTCTACCACCAGATCGCCAAGCCGATCCTGTCGCTGGACCAGAAGGCCGACCGCGAGCGCCTGCTGGCTTCCGGCTATGGCTTCTATGCCAGCGACGCCATGAACCAGATGATGGCCCTGAGCTACGACGACATCCTGGCGCAGGACATGGTGTGGGTCGGTACGCCGGCGCAGATCGCCAACCGCGTGAGTGACTTCCTGGCCAAGGAGGCGCTGGACGAGTTCGCCATCCAGGTGCTGCCGCGCGGCCCGCAGGGCGGCCTGACGCTGGAACAGCATCGGCGCACGCAGGAGCTGTTCGCCACGCAGGTGATGCCTGCCTTCAAGTAGGCACCGCTGCGGCGAAAGGAAGCCGCGTCCCGCGGTCGGGGCGCGGCTTTTTTGTGATGGAAACGGTCCGATCCGCCAGCGGGTTGGGTTGTGAGGTGCCGCTCAGACGCCGGCCAGCGCCTTGCGGATGAAGCCGGTGGCCTCGGCCAGCGGGATGTTCTGCGCCTCCTCGTCGCGACGCGCCTTGTACTCGACCAGGCCGTCCTTCAGACCCCGCTCGCCGATCACCAGCCGATGCGGGATGCCGATCAGGTCCATGTCGGCGAACATCACGCCGGGCCGCTCCGGGCGGTCGTCGAGCAGCACGTCCACGCCGGCGGCGGTCAGCTGCGCGTAGAGCGTTTCGGTTGCTTCGGCGACGGCCGGCGACTTGTGCAGGTTGATCGGCACCAGCGCCACCTCGAACGGCGCCAGCGCCTGCGGCCAGACGATGCCGCGCGCGTCGTGGTTCTGTTCCACGGCGGCAGCCACCACGCGCGACACGCCGATGCCGTAGCAGCCCATGGTCATGACGGCGTCGCGGCCGTTTTCGTCCAGCACCGTGCAGGCGAGCTTTTCGCTGTAGACGGTGCCCAGCTTGAACACGTGGCCGACCTCGATGCCGCGGGCGATGGCCAGCGGCCCGCTGCCGTCCGGCGCCGGCTCGCCCGCCAGCACGTTGCGGATGTCGGCGGTTTCCGGCTCCGGCAGGTCGCGGCCGAAGTTGACGCCGCTGAGGTGATAGCCGTCGGCGTTGGCGCCGCACACGAAATCCGCCAGCGCGGCCGCGGCGTGGTCGGCAATCACCGGACCTGGAAAGTCCACCGGTCCGACCGACCCGAAATCGCAGCCCAGTGCGGTCCGTACATCGGCCGGGGTGGCGAACTGCAGCGGCTGGGCGATCTGCGGCAGGCGCAGGGCCTTGACGGCGTTGAGTTCATGATCGCCGCGCAGCAGCAGCGCCACCAGCCCGCCGTCGGCGCCGCGCACGATCAGTGTCTTCACGATGCGATCGGGCGGCACATTCAGAAACGCGCTGACCTCGGCGATGCTGTGCTGGCCGGGCGTGCGTACCGATTCGCGGCTGGCTGATGGCGCCGGGCGCGGCGGCGCGGGCGGCGCGGGCGCCAGCTCCACGTTGGCCGCATAGCCGCCCGGCGAGTAGGCAATGGCGTCCTCGCCGGAGTCGGCCAGCACGTGGAATTCGTGCGAACTGGCGCCGCCGATGCTGCCGGTGTCGGCCGCCACGGCGCGGAATTTCAGGCCCAGGCGGCTGAAGATGGCGCTGTAGGCGCCGTGCATGGCCTGGTAGGTGTCGTCCAGGCTGGCCTCGTCACGGTGGAAGGAGTAGGCGTCCTTCATCAGGAACTCGCGCGCCCGCATCAGGCCAAAGCGCGGCCGGATCTCGTCCCGGAACTTGGTCTGGATCTGGTAGAAGCAGGCCGGCAGTTGCCGGTAGCTGCTCACCTTCTGGCGCACGATGTCGGTGATGACTTCCTCGTGCGTGGGGCCGAAGCAGAACTCGCGCTGGTGGCGGTCCTTCAGGCGCAGCAACTCGGGGCCGTATTTTTCCCAGCGGGCCGACTCCTGCCACAGCTCGGCCGGCTGCACCGCCGGCATCAGCAGTTCCTGCGCGCCGGTGGCGTCCATCTGCTCCCGCACCACCCGTTCGGCGCGGCGCAGCACGCGCAGGCCCAGCGGCAGCCAGCTGTAGATGCCGGCCGCCAGGCGGCTGATCATGCCGGCGCGCAGCATCAGGCGCTGGCTGATCACCTCCGCGTCGGACGGGTCTTCGCGCAGGGTGGCCAGCAGAAAGCGCGAGGTGCGCATGGGGACTCCTTGGGATGGGTGAACGAACGCGCCTGCCGGCAACGGTGCGGCGGGCCTGCAGGCGGCAATTATTCACCAGCCGGCGGCCGATCCCGCAGCCCGCGGGGGCACGGCATGCCGTGCCCCTACGGTCGGCCGGGGGTATCAGACCTCGATGTCGGCGAACAGCGCGGTCGACAGATAGCGCTCGCCGGCCGAGGGGATGATCGCCACGATGGTCTTGCCGGCCGCTTCCGGGCGTTTGGCGATCTGCTCGGCCGCCCACAGCGCGGCGCCGGAGCTGATGCCCACGAACAGGCCTTCTTCCTGGGCCGCGCGGCGGGCGTAGGCCATGGCGTCCTCGTTGCTGACCTGGATCACCTCGTCGATGATGCCGGTGTTCAGGATCGCCGGCACGAAGCCGGCGCCGATGCCCTGGATCTTGTGCGGGCCCGGCTTGCCGCCGGACAGCACCGGCGAGGCCGTCGGCTCGACCGCGATCGCCCTGAACGACGGCCGGCGGGACTTGATCACTTCCGACACGCCGGTGATGGTGCCGCCGGTGCCCACGCCCGAGATCAGGTAATCGACCTGGCCGTCGGTATCGCGCCAGATTTCCTCGGCCGTGGTGCGCCGGTGCACGTCCGGATTGGCTGGGTTCTCGAACTGCTGGGGCATGATGCTGCCGGGCCGCTCGGCGAGCAGCTCGCGGGCGCGCTCGATGGCACCGGTCATGCCCTTCTCGGCCGGCGTGAGCACGATTTCCGCCCCCAGCGCGCGCAGCACCTTGCGCCGCTCGATGCTCATCGAGGCCGGCATGGTCAGCGTCAGGCGGTAACCGCGCGCGGCGCACACGAAGGCCAGCGCGATGCCGGTGTTGCCGGAGGTCGGCTCGATGATCTCGCCGCCGGGCACGAGTTGGCCGCTTTTCTCGGCCGCCTCGATCATGGCCAGGCCGATGCGGTCCTTGACCGACGACAGCGGGTTGAAGAACTCCAGCTTGGCCAGCACCGTGGCCTCGCTTTGGATCATGCGGCGGATGCGCACCAGCGGCGTGTTGCCGATGGTCTGCGTGATGTCGTCGAAAATGTGCGCCATGGGATCTCCGCCGGCTGGGCCGGGTGCGAAAGAAACGGGGGATTCGATTCTAGGAACGGCAGGAAAGCCGGAGCAAATGCCAGTTTATGCCGCGCTTATGCCGTTTTGCGCAAAACGCGCCGCCACCGTGACACTGTACGCATGGAAACCGAGTCTTCCCGACACCCAACCATCCGCGGCGTGTACGCCCTGGCCGACACCTCGCTGCTGGCCGGCGCCGAACTGATCGCGCGGGTCGAGGCGGCGCTGCGCGGCGGCGCGGCCGTGGTGCAGTACCGCGACAAGTCCGTCGATTCGGCCCGCCGGCTGACCGAGGCGCAGGCGCTTCGTGCGCTGTGCGCCCGCCACGGCGCGACTTTCATCGTCAACGACGACGTCGACCTGGCGCTGAGCGTCGGCGCGGACGGCGTGCACCTGGGCCGGGATGATCCGGCGCCGGCCCTGGCCCGCGTCCGCCTCGGACCCAGGGCGCTGATCGGCGCCACCTGTTACGACCGCCTGGAGCTTGCGCCGGCCGCACTCGGCGCCGGCGCCGATCATGTCGCGTTCGGGCGGTTTTTTCCGTCCAGCACCAAACCCGGCCAGATTTACGCCAGCCTCGACCTGCTGCGCGCCGCACGGGCCAGCCTGAGTTGCCCCATCGTGTGCATCGGCGGCATTCGGGCCGACAATGCCGCCCCGCTGGTGGCGGCTGGCGCCGACGCCCTGGCCGTGGGCAACGCCCTGTTCGGGCCGGGCGTGGACAGTGAGGCGGCCGCCCGTGCCCTGGCGGCCTTGTGGAAACGCTGACGTATTCAGCGTTTCCCGCAGCGCAGGGACGCGACGCTGAGAAATCCAGGCCTGCCCCGGTGGAAACCGGGGATGGATTCATTATGGAAAAATCGATGATGGACAGAGACATGCAGCACTCACGGAAGCTTTTCGAGCGCGCGCTGGCGGTGATTCCCGGTGGCGTGAATTCGCCGGTACGGGCGTTCGGCGCCGTCGGCGGGCAGCCGCCGTTCATTGCCGAGGCGCACGGCGCGCGCCTGCGCGACGTGGACGGCACCGACTACATCGACTACGTGTGCTCCTGGGGCGCGGTGATCCTGGGTCACGCCGCGCCAACCGTGGTGCAGGCGGTGCAGGCCGCCGCCGCGCGCGGCCTGTCCTACGGCGCGCCGACCGGCGCCGAGGTGGAACTGGCCGAGACGCTGTGCCGGCTCGTGCCAGGCATGGCGCAGGTGCGGCTGGTCAATTCCGGCACGGAGGCGACCATGAGCGCCATCCGCCTGGCGCGCGCCGCCACCGGCCGCAAACTGCTGGTCAAGTTCGCCGGCTGCTATCACGGCCACGCCGACAGCCTGCTGGTGAATGCCGGCTCGGGCGCGCTGACCTTCGGCGTGCCCAGCTCACCCGGCGTGCCGCCGGAACTGGCGGCGCTGACGCTGAGCGCGCCGTACAACGACCTGGCCGCGGTCGAAGCCCTGTTCGCGCAGCGCGGCGCGGACATCGCGGCGGTCATCGTCGAGCCGGTGGCCGGCAACATGGGCTGCGTGCTGCCGCAGCCGGGGTTTCTGCAGGGCCTGCGCCGGGCGTGCGATGCGCACGGCGCGCTGCTGATCTTCGACGAGGTGATGACCGGCTTTCGGGTTGCGCTGGGCGGCGCCCAGGCGCGCTTTGGCGTGACCGCAGACCTGGTCACGCTGGGCAAGGTGATCGGCGGCGGACTGCCGGTCGGCGCCTACGGCGGACGCGCCGACCTGATGGCGCAGATGGCGCCCGCCGGGCCGGTCTATCAGGCCGGCACCCTGTCCGGAAATCCGCTGGCGACGGCGGCGGGTCTGGCCACGCTGGCGCTGGTGCAGCAGCCCGGCTTTTACGAGCGGCTGGAAGCGACCGCAGCGGCCCTGACTGCCGGGCTGCAGGCGGCTGCAGACGCCGCAGGCGTGCCGTTTTCGACCGTCCACGTTGGCGGCATGTTCGGTTTTTTCCTGCGCGACACTGCACCGCGGGATCTGGCCGAGGCGCAGCAGGCCGACGTGGCCCGCTTCGGGCGCCTGTTCCGGGCCTTGCTGGGCGAGGGACTGAACTTCGCCCCGTCGGCATTCGAGGCCGGCTTCGTCACCGCCGCGCACGACGCCGCGACCATCGAGGCCACCATCGCGCGGGCGCGCCGGGCCTTTGCCGCGGCGTGAGCGGCGCGGCGCCGTCGTTCGATCGTGCGGCCGACGCGCGCGCCGGCCGCCGGCCTCAGCGAAACGACGCCAGGTCCGGTTCGGACATCCACAGCGGCAAGACCGGGCCGAGCAGCTCGGCCAGCGCCGCGCGGTCGTCGGCATCAAGCCGCCACTGGCCAGCCCTGACGTTGGCCTCGATCTGTGCCGGGCTCATGGTGCCGGCAATGACACTGCTGACGGCCGGCTGCGACAACAGCCAGGCGAAGGCCAGTTCCAGCAGGCTGTGACCGCGGGCGGCGGCGAATTCGGTCAGGGCGCCCAGCAGGCGTTCGTTTTCCGGCGTGCGCAAACGGGTGACGGTGGGGCTGCCGGCGGCGCCGCGGGTGCCGGCCGGCGCGGCCTCGCCGGGGCGGTATTTACCGCTGAGCAGGCCGGCGGCCAGCGGGAAGTACGGCAGAAAGCCGATGCCTTTTTCCTCGCAAAACGGCAGCAGTTCCAGCTGCGCGCCGCGCACCAGCAGGCTGCACTGGTGCTGGGCGGTGGCAAAGGCCGGCAGGCCCAGCCGCGCCGCCTCGCCGAGCGACTCGGCATGGCGCCAGGCGGCATAGTTGCACTGGCCTATGTGGCGCACCTTGCCCTCGCGCACCAGCGGCGCGAAGGCGTGCAGGATTTCCTCGGCCGCTACCTGCGGGAAGGGAAAGTGCAGCTGCAGCAGGTCCAGGTAGTCGGTGTCGAGGCGCCGCAGGCTGGTCTCGCAGTGGCTGCGCACGCGCGCGGCGACCGACTCGCCCGCGGCCATGTTCCATAGGTGGCACTTGCTGGCCAGCACCACCTCGCCGCGCCGTCCGGCCAGCGCCTTGCCCAGGAACTCCTCGCTGCGGCCGTCGTTGTACATGTGGGCCGTGTCGATCAGATTCACGCCCAGCGCCAGGGCGTGGTGCACGGTGGCGATGCTGGACGGCAGGTCCTGGCGCGGCGGGCCGAACACGTTGCCGCCCAGGCCGACGGCCGAGACCTTCAGGCCGGTGTTGCCCAGTTGTCGGTATTCCATGCTGCTTGTCTCCTCTCGAAAATGCCGGAAATTCGATTCTGCGGCTTGCCGATCAGTTCTCGTCCACGCCGCGCGGGATGAAGAACGGCCGCCCATGCTGCAGCAGGCCGGCAAACGCCGGATAGCGAAACACGCTGCTGGTCGAGCGCGGCTCCAGCAGCAAGGGCACCAGGCGCCGGTTGCTGCCCGATAGTGGCACGCGCAGGGCACCGGCCGGGATGAGGCGGCGGTGCGTGAGTTCGTCGATCCGCTGGCAGGCCGCCTCGGGATTGCCGCCACCGGCGAACACCTCGCTCATCACCGGTGCCTCGATGGCCTGAGCGAGCCTTTCGAAGGCCGCCCCGTGGCGCGCCAGCAGCTCGGCGAACACCTCGGTGTGTTCGGTGACGAAGTAATGCGGTGGAATGCGCAGCGTGTCTTGCGCGATCACCGTGCGGTGGTCGGCAAACGTGGACTGGACCCGCGTGCCGCTGGCGCGTTCGCGCAGCGGCAACGTGATGGCGGCATCCGGTGGCTCGCGCAGGTAGCTGCCGTTCAGGGCGCAGGTTGGCTGGTCCAGTTCCAGCGCTGCGCGCGCCTGCGCCGCCCGGATGGCCGGCGCGCTGGCGCGGACGCAGTCCAGAAACACCCGCATGCACAGCAGTTGCTTGTGCACGCGCGGGCCGATGTCGCGGTAGGTCGCGTACTGCCCGGCCTTCGGTTCCATCGGTGTTTCGAGGAGCACCGTCAGCGGCCCGCGCAGGCCGGCCTTGTTGCGGAACATGCGCAGCGTCAGGCCGCCGTGCGTGATCGGCTGGCTGACCGAGCGGATCTCGGCAATGTAGCGCTGCGCATGCAGGCCGCGCGCCTGCACGCCGGCGATCAGTTGCGGCAGCAGCGTATCGGTCGCGAAATCGCGCAGCGCGGCCGGGATGGCGGGCGTGCTGGCGACATCGAACTGCGCCTCGAAGGCCGTCAGGTAGCCTTCCTGGCCGAGCGTCCTGCGCTTCAGGACCGCCGATTCATGGGCATCCAGCACCACCGCCGGCGCGTAGCGGCGCACGGCGGCATCCAGCGCCCGGCTTTCGGGCTGTTCGAGCAGAACGAAATCGCGGTTGATGTTGACCCGGTTGCCGTTGCGAAACGAGTCCGCGTCCCGCCCGTCGGGGTTGGCGTTCGGGATCAGCACCAGCTCGAATACGTCCAGCAGCTCGCGCAGCTCGCCCAGCAGTACCGACCGCGCCAGGCACAGCAGTGCCTCGCAGCCGGCGGCCTCGGAGGCGCCGTGCACGGAGCCGACCAGCAGCAGGCGCAGCTTGCCGTCCTCGACGCGTGCCGGGTCGGCCACGCCGCAGGTCAGGACCGGAATTTCGCGCCCCAGCGCGGAGTGTCCGGCGCAGCCGAACACCGCGGTCCCGCCGCTGGCAACGGCCAGCGCACGCAGATAAGCGGCGATTTGGGCGCTGTCCGAATAGCGCCCGAAGGCCTGCGCTTCCAGCGGCGTCGGCAGCGGCATCACGGCGCCCCGTCAGGCGCGTGATAGACGAAAAAATCGGCGGCCGGCGTCACCAGCGCGGCGTAGTCCGGGTAGCGGAACACGCTGCTGGTCGAGCGCGGGTCCAGCAGCAGCAGCGCCTTGCGGCCGCCGGGCTGTGCCAGATCGATGACCAGGCCGCCGGCTTTGACGGTCAGCGACGTGCGCCCACTCGGCTGGGCGGGCACCCGATCGGTCCGCCCCGGGCGCGCCGCAAAGCGCGTGGCGACTACCGCCAGGCGCGTCGGCTGCATCAGCGTCGTGTACTGGATGCCGTGGTGATCGAGTAGCTCGCGCAGGCGGTCGGTGTGGTCGGTCACCACCAGCGCCGCCGGATAGGGAACAGTGTCGGCCGTCACCACCCGGCGATGATCGGCAAAGCGGATCGGCTCCAGCGTGCGCGTGTCCAGCCGGCGCAGCGGCAGGGTGACGGTCGGGTGATCCGGGTCCGCCGCGTAGCCGGCAAACAGCGTCAGCACGGGCGGCTTCAGCGCAGTCCGAGCGGCAGCGGTGTGCGCCAGGATGGCCGCCCGTCGCGCGTGCACCTCGGCCAGGAAACTGCGGATGCACAGCAGTTGCCGCTGCACGCGCACGGCGATGTTGCGATAGCTCGCAAACCGGTCGTGGCGCGGGTCGAGCCGGGTTTCCACCAGCACCGACAGCGCGCCGCCCAGGCCGGCAGTGTTTCGAAAATTGCGCAGCGTAAGGCCGCCGTTGCTGATCGGCTGGCGGGTGCTGACGATCTCGCCGATGTAGTGATTCGCCGGCAGGCCGGCGGCCGACACCCGCGCGAGCAGCGCCGGCAGAACCTGGTCTTGCGCGAAGGCCCGCAGGCCGGCCGGTTGCGCCGGGTTGTTGGCGATCTCGAACTGGGCGTCGAAATCGGTGAGGCAGCCCTCGCGCGCCAGCGTGGTGCGCTTGAGCACTGCCGACTCGTGGGTGTCGAGCACGGCGTGCGGCGCGTAGCGGGTCAGAGCCTGCGCCAGGGCGCGGCTCTCCGGTTGGGACAACAGCACGAAATCGGTGTTGATGTTGACCCGGTTGGCGTTCGCGCGGCGCCGCAGATCGCGCCCGTCGGGGTTGGCGTTCGGGATCAGCACGACGTCCAGGTCGTCCAGCAGCGGACGCAGGTCGCCCTCGGTCAGGTCGCGCGCAATGGCCAGCAGCGCCTCGCCACCGGCCGGCTCGGCGCCGCCGTGCTGGGAACCGACCAGCAGCACCTTCAGTCGCGGCGCGCCCGCCTCCGCCGTCGGCGCCGTGAGCACCAGCGCTTCGATCGGCCGGCCCTGCACGCTGCGCCCGAGCACCTCCGTGCGCGCCAGGGCGGGAGCGCGCGCGACCAGCGTAGCGAGGTAGGCCGAGACTTCTTCGGACGTGCTGTGGCGGCTGTAGCCGGCCGCTTCCAGCGGCGTCGGCGGTGTTTCGGCGCAGGCTGCGGTGCCGATCAAAGCCGTCAGCAGCAGCGCCTTGGAGGCATCCAGAATCCTGTGCATGCAGTTGATGACCCCGCGCGGTGGGGCGGCCAGGTGCCCCGTCCGCCAAGCTGGCGCCCGCCATGGAAAAACCCGGATACAAACGCAGCCTCGCTGCGCGATGACCGCCCGGCACAGCCGGGCTCCCACAGTTTTCCGACGCCGCCCCGGACCGGCGCGCCGTCTACGGCGTCGACTGCGCCGAATCGTGCGGTGCCGGGCGCCCGAAATAGAAACCCTGGGCCTTGTCGCAGGCCGCGGCGCGCAGGAACTGCGCCTGATCCTCCGTTTCCACACCCTCGGCCACCACGGTGAAGGCCAGGTCCTTGCCCATGGCGATGGTCGCCTCGGTCAATTTCCGGTCCTCCGGGCTGTGCGCGTAATCACGAATGACGCTGCCGTCGATGTTGACGGTGTCGAAGCGGAACCGGCGCAGCGTCGACAGGGACGAGTAGCTGGCCCCGAAATTGTCGATGGCCACCCGCACGCCCAGCGCCCTGAGGTCGCCGAGTATCGCCACCGCCCGGTAGACGTCAGTCAGCAGCACGCTTTCGGTGACGCCCAGCTCCAGCAGGCCCGGCTCGATGCCGGTCCTTTGCAGGATGGCTTCAAGGTCGCGGGCGAGGTTGTCGTCGGCAAACTGCCGGGCCGAGAGGTTGACCGACACGGTCAGTCGCCGCCCGCTTGCCTGCTGCATGGCTATGCAATCCCGGCAGGCGGTCTCGATCACCCACTTGCCGATCGGCACGATGAGCCCGCTTTCCTCGGCCAGCGGCAGGAACTGCATCGGCAGGACGAGCCCGAGCTGCGGATGCTTCCAGCGCAGCAGTGCCTCCATGCCGGTGACCTGCCCGGTGTTCAGGTCCAGCTGGTTCTGATAGTGGATGCTGAACTCCTGCCGCTCCAGGGCCAGTTGCAGCGCCGATTCCAGGCTCAGATGCTCAAGGGTCGTCGTGTTTTCGGCCCCGGAGTAGAAGTGAAAATTGTTGCGGCCCTTTTCCTTGGCGCGGTACATCGCGATGTCGGCCGTCTTGAGCAGGGACTGTTCATCCTGGGCGTCATGCGGATAGCGGCTGATGCCGATGCTGACCGTGATCCGAAACTCATGTCCGAGCAGGTCATACGGCTTGCCCACCGAATCGAGTACCCGCTGCGCGACGGTCACCAGGCTGGCTTCGTCGCATTGCTCCGGCAGCAGGACGATGAACTCGTCGCCGCCCAGCCGGGCCACCACGTCGCTTTCACGTACGGCGGCCGTCAAGCGGCGGGCTACCTCCTGCAACAGCGCGTCCCCGGCGTCATGGCCCAGGGTGTCGTTGATCAGCTTGAAGCGGTCAAGGTCCAGGAACAGCACCGCCAGTTCGCGGTTGTAGCGTTTGGCCAGCGCCAGCACCTGGTTCAGCATGTGGCTGAAAAAGCCGCGGTTGGGCAGGTCGGTCAGGCTGTCGTGGTGGGCGATGTACTCGATGCGCTTGGCGTGTTCGATATGCTCCTGCGCGGCGCGTTGCCGGCTTTGCTGAAGCTGCCAGCTCAGGCGGCCGAGTACGGCCATGAGGGCGAGCAGCGCCAGGCTGGCGGCAGCGCTGCGCAGCAGATAGCCACGCACCTGGGCGGCGGCTGGCAGTAACCGTTCTTCCTCCGACAGGCCGACGACCACGGCCAGCGGGAACTCGTAGAGGGCGCGCGTTGCCGTGTAACGCCGCACCCCGTCCCAGCTGTTGTCCGACAGCGATACCTGGGTCAGGTCGATGTCGGCTTCGGTTTCCGGAACGACTTTTTTGTAGTCGACCACCTCGCCGATGGCCACGGTTTGGCCACTGCGACCGACCCGAAAGACGCCATCCGTACCCAGCAGGCCAAGAAAGCCGCGCTGGCCCAGCTTTGCCTGCTCGTATCCGCTGACGAAGTAGGCCGCGTCCACGGCAATGACGACTGCCCCGGCAAAGCTGCCGTCGGGCTTGTCCAGGCGCCGGCTGAAGTACAGGGTCCAGTCGCGCGAGTGCGGCTTCGGTTGCGGGGCGCCGACCGCAAACACGGACTGCGTGCGCTGTGCCTCGAAATAATCCGTACCGGCGATGTTCGCGCGCCCGCCGACCCGGGTGCTGGCGCGGACGTTGCCGTCGGCATCGGCGATGCTGACCGTGAACAGAAAGTCCGGTAGCAACAAGCCTTTCTTGCCGAGCTCGGCCAGGATGGACTCGTGGTTGTCCGATGCGTGGGTATAGGCGACCCATTTCAGGGTGCGGTCGATTTCACGCAGGGCACGCACGATCTGGGCTTCGTAGGTTTCGGCCAGCTCGCGGGTGGTGAGCACGGCGGTGGCGCGCGCATTGGCGTATTCCTGGCGTGCCAGGCTGGCCGTTGCAATCCACAACATGCCCAGCAACAGGATCGCCAGGCCGGGGAACAGCAGCACCGGTTCCGTGCCACGGCTCAGCCCGTGGCGCAAGGCCGGCAGCAGGCGCCTCGACGCTTCCTTCAATCGCATGCGGTCAGGTTCCACGTGATGGCGCTGCGGCCTACTGGACGGCCAGTACCTTGACGGTGTCGTCCACCGCGGCGCGGTCGATGTAGCCGATACCGTCGGGCCGGCCGGCCAGGCTTTTCTTCACCTGCTCGTCGCCCTCGACCACCATGGGCGGCTGGCCCCGTCCGGTAAAGATCATCCGTGACCAGTACGCCTTGATGTCTGCCGGTTGTTTGTTGCTGACGTCGCGGTAAAAGTCTTTTCGCTGCTGCGAATCTTCGGGCTGGTCGATCGGTACCGCAGGCTGGCCGTTTGGGAAGCGATTGATCTTGCCAAGAAAGATGTTCGACACCTCGCGCCTGCTGAGCGTGGTGGTGGGGTTCTGTGGTGAAACGACAGTGACGACCTCGGCTGCCGCGATATTGCCGGCAAGGGCGAGCAGCATGGCGAACGTGGGGAACCCGGAGGCTTTAAAAAACGGCATTTGCAGCCCCGGCGCGCTCAGAACACGAAATCCAGGGCGATGGAGAACACATCCGCGTTCCCCCCCGGCCGGAACCCCGGCTGCAGGTTGCCGAAGCGCCCGGCGGACCGGTCGTCGAGGCGAATGTGCTGGTATTCGAACTTCAGGGCGGCGGCGTCCAGCAGATCCCACCGAAGCCCCAGGGTAAGGCTCTTCTGGGATGGCGCCGCGGCGCCGAGCGCCGAGCCCAGGGCGGCGTTCAGCGCGCCCGCTCCATCCAACAGCGGCCCCGGCGGCAAGCCGGCGAGCGGTATTCCGGATTCCGAGGGTGTCCTGGCGTTGACTTCGGCGACTGTGACGTAGGGCCTGGTCTTGCCAAAGTGGTAGCCGCCCGTCACGTACCAGCCTTGCGTCTTGGGCAGCACGCCGGCATCGGTCAGACGCGCCCATTCACCCATCAACAGCCAGTCTCCGGGATTGAAGCGGGCGCCGACGCTGAAGATTTCAAGGGGTGTGTCGTCGAGGTCGTAACGCCCGGCCAGCGAGCGCGCGCGGCCACCTTCCAGGGGAAAGCCGGCCGTGACGAGGTTATCGCCGGCGCCCGACAGGCCGTTGAGGAGGCTGTCCAAAACGGTGGAGTCGAACGTGAGATCGACGGCCAGATAACTGACACGCAGCGTCAGGTTTTCGTACTCGACCGTGTCGCTGACGATCCAGGCGCGTTTCCCGGTTATTTCAAGGCCGTCGACGGCCTTGAATTGGTTGTATCCGAAATTGGCCTGAAAGGAATTCATGACCGGACCGACCGGGACATTCCAGGCCAGGTCCACCCCATCCAGATGGGTGATGGGGACCATGCCGTAGATTTCCTGGGGACCGCGCAGCCATGGGTTGGCGTAACCCACGTTCGTCGTGTCGGAACGCATGAACATCGGCGCCACGGTGCGGCCCAGGCGGGCGCTGAACGCGGGAGTGAATTGATATTTCACGTTCGCCCACTCGATCTCGGGCGTCCAGGAATTGTCGTAGCGGTGTTTGGAGACCACTTGCAGGACTGCGGAAAGCTCGGGGCTGAAGCGGGCATCCAGTTGTCCACCGATCTTGCTGTCCACGCCCATGTCCCAGCGGCGGGTGTGACCGGCGCCGTTGGGCTGCAGAAATACGTTGGAGATCACGTCGGAGTGGTCCTGGTCGGAGCGGACCGCGCCCAGGGTTCCGAAGCCGTGCCATGAGATGGCAGGGGAGCCAACCGTATCGGCGCAGGCGGCCAGCAGGGTCACCGCGAGCAGCGCACGGACTGCCGGATGACGGCTTCCCATGCCCCAGGTGTGGCCGCTGCGGGCCCTTGCATGCGCCATGCGTTCTCCACCGAGCTTCATTGTTTTGTCACCCGAAAGCCGATGCGGGTACGTGCGGTCCGTTGGCCGTGCGTGGGCCTGATCGGCGCGCAGCGCCGTCGTCCGGAGCCGGATTGTCAGCGCATGGCACTCGACTTGAGAGTCAATGTCAACACGACGCGCATGGGTATGGATGCTTTTTCGTAACCGCCGGTCAGCCCGCGACCCTGGCGCCTGCCCATACCGCCAGCAGGCACAGCGTCAGGTGCAGGCCGATGTTGAGCAGTGCGACGGCCGGGCGCTGCTGGGCCAGCAGCAGCGTCTCGCCGGCAAAGGCGGAAAAGGTGGTGAAGCCGCCCAGCACGCCCACCATCAGGCCGGCGCGCCAGGGTTCGCCCAGCAGGCCGCGCTGCACCAGCAGCGCCAGCGCCAGACCCATCAGGAACGAACCGACGACGTTCACCGCCAGCGTGCCGTAGGGAAAGGCCCGGCCCAGCCAGGTGGCCAGGCCGTTGACCGCCAGATAGCGCGCCACGGAGCCGAGTGCGCCGCCGAGCGCGACTGCCGCCAGCACGGCGCCGTTCACTGTTCGCCGGCCTCGCGGTCGCGGGCGCGCAGTTGCGCCAGGTGCTCGGCCAGACGCCGTTCGAGGCCCCGGTCGCTGGGTTGGTAGTAGCGCCGGTCCGGCATTTCGTCCGGAAAGTAGCGCTCGCCGGGGGCGTAGGCGCCGGCCTCGTCATGCGCGTAGCGGTAGCCCTTGCCGTAGCCGAGCTGTTTCATGAGTTTGGTCGGGGCGTTGCGGATGCGCAGCGGCGGCGGCAGGGAGCCGAACTGGCGGGCGTCGGCCATGGCGGCATCAAACGCCGTGTACAGCGCATTGCTCTTGGGCGCGCAGGCCAGGTACGTGATGGCCTGGGCGATGGCCAGTTCGCCCTCGGGGGATCCCAGGCGCTCGTAGGTCTGCAGGGCTTCGAGCGCCAGGGTCAGTGCCCGCGGGTCGGCCAGGCCAATGTCTTCACTGGCCATGCGCAGCACACGGCGGGCGATGTACAGCGGCTCACAGCCGCCGTCCAGCATGCGCGCCAGCCAGTACAGCGCCGCATCCGGCGCCGAGCCGCGCACCGCCTTGTGCAGGGCCGAAATCTGGTCGTAGAAGGCCTCGCCGCCCTTGTCGAAGCGGCGCCAGCTCTCGCCGGCCAGTTCCTTGAGCACGGCCTCGTCGATGAGCCGGCCGTCGGCGGTCTCGGGCGCGATGTCGGCGGCCAGTTCCAGCAGACCCAACAGCCGGCGGGCGTCGCCGTCGGCCATGGCGGCCAGCGTGGGGCGCAGTTCCGGGGCAAAGCGGATATTGAGCGCGCCCAGGCCACGCTCGGTGTCAGTCAGCGCGCGCTCGATCAGGCGTTCCAGATCCGCCACGGTGAGCGGGCGCAGCAGGTAGACGCGGGCCCGCGACAGCAGCGCGTTGTTCAGCTCGAAGGACGGGTTCTCGGTGGTGGCGCCGATCAGGGTCACGGTGCCGTTCTCGACGTGCGGCAGCAGGGCGTCCTGCTGGGCGCGGTTCCAGCGGTGTACCTCGTCCACGAACAGCACGGCGCGCCGGCCCGTGGTGGCGATTTGGCGGGCGCGCTCCACCGCCTCGCGTATTTCCTTGATGCCGGCCAGCACCGCCGACAGGGTGATGAACTCGGCCCGCGTGTGCGCCGCCAGCACCCGTGCCAGCGTGGTCTTGCCGGTGCCGGGCGGGCCCCAGAAGATCATCGATCGCGGCAGGTCGGCCTCGATGGCAATGCGCAGCGGCTTGCCGGGTGCCAGTAGATGATCCTGGCCCAGCACCTCGTCCAGCGTGCGCGGGCGCAGGCGATCGGCCAGGGGCCGGCCACGGCTTGCAACCGCATCGGCGGCGGCGTCGAACAGGTCGGGCGGGCCGCCTGCCACGGGCCGGCTACGGTTTACCGCCCGTCGGCGGCTGCGGCAGGGCGCGGATCACGTCCACGCCGGGCGGCGGCTTGAAACTGAAGCGCGCCGCCGGCAGGGCGCCGTTGCGCTGCTGGTCGAGCAATTCGATGCGCGTGGTCTGGCCCAGGCCGTCGTCGAGTTGCAGGGCCTGCACGCTGTCGCCGGCCAGTTTCAGGCGCACGGCGCCAAGGCCGCTGTCCCTCTGTTTGGGTGTCAGGCGCAGCCAGCCGTCCTTTTCGCTGGCGATGTCGAACAGCTTGCTCGGAAACGCCGCCCCGGACAGCAGCAGCCCCGGCGCGTCGGCGCTGTCGGCGTCGATCGGCCGCACCGTGACCTGGTCCAGGTCCGGCTCGTACACCCACAGCTCGCGCCCGTCAGCGACGATGGTCTGCTCGTAGGGCGCCTGATAGTCCCAGCGAAAGCGGCCCGGCCGCTGGATGGCGAACTGCCCGCTGCTGGTTTCGGTCACCGTGCCGTTGGCGTCGCTGACGGTCTGCGTGAAGCGCCCGGCCAGCGTGCGGGTGTTCGTATAGAACCGTTCCAGCGTGGCGAGGCTGTCGGCCAGGGCCGGGCCGGCCAGCAGGCTGAGCAGTACGGCGAGGATGCGGGCTCGCATGTCAGCCTCCCGGCGGCGTTTCGGCCAGCACGTCGCGGGCGCCGTTGGACTTGAGCGGGCCGACGATGCCGGCGCGTTCCATTTCTTCCACCAGCCGGGCGGCGCGGTTGTAGCCGATGCGAAGGTGCCGCTGCACGGCCGACACCGAGGCCCGGCGGCTGCTGGTGACCAGAAACACGGCCTTGTCGTACAGCTCGTCGCTGCCTTCCTCGCGCTCGCCGACGGCGAACGGTGCGCTGCCGCCCTCGCCACCGTCCTCGCCAAAATCGCCGCGCAGGATCTCGTCGCGGTAGTTCGGCCGGCCGGTGGATTTCAGGTGCGCCACTACGCGGTGCACTTCCTCGTCCGACACGAAGGCGCCGTGCACGCGGGTCGGGATGGAGGTGCCGGGCGGCAGGTACAGCATGTCGCCGTGGCCGAGCAGCGCCTCGGCGCCCATCTGGTCGAGGATGGTGCGCGAGTCGATCTTGGACGACACCTGAAAGGCGATGCGCGCCGGGATGTTGGCCTTGATCAGGCCGGTGATCACGTCCACCGACGGCCGCTGCGTGGCCAGGATCAGATGCACGCCGGCGGCGCGCGCCTTTTGCGCCAGGCGGGCGATCAGCTGCTCAACCTTCTTGCCGACTACCATCATCATGTCGGCGAACTCGTCGACGAACACCACCAGGTACGGCAGCGGCTCGCAGTAGGCGATTTCGCCCTCGCCGTCCTCGAAGTCCGCCGGCTTGGCGGGCGCCGGATCCGGGATCGGCGTGCCGGCCTCGGCCGCCTCGCGCACCTTGCGGTTGTAGCCGGCGATGTTGCGCACGCCCAGCGCCGCCATGCGCTTGTAGCGGCGCTCCATCTCGGCCACCGACCAGCGCAGCGCGTTGTGCGCGTCGTTCATGTCGGTGACCACCGGGCACAGCAGGTGCGGAATGCCCTCGTAGACCGACAGCTCCAGCATCTTGGGGTCGATCATGATCATGCGCACGTCGTCGGGCGTGGCCTTGAACAGCAGGCTCAGCACCATCGCGTTGACCGCCACCGACTTGCCCGAGCCGGTGGTGCCGGACACCAGCAGGTGCGGCATCTTGCCCAGGTCGGCCACCGTCGGGACGCCCTGGATGTCCTTGCCCAGCGCCAGCGTCAGCGGCGAGTGGCTGTCGTCGTAGGCGCGCGAGCGCAGGGTCTGCGCGAAGCGGATCAGCTCGCGCTGTTCGTTGGGGATTTCGATGCCGATGGTGGACTTGCCGGGGATGACCTCCACCACGCGCACGCTGATCACCGACAGCGAGCGCGCCAGGTCCTTGGCCAGGCCGGTGACCTGGCTGACCTTCACGCCGGCCGCCAGGTCGAGCTCGAAGCGCGTCACCACCGGGCCGGGATGGACCTCCACCACGTGCGCCTCGATGCCGAATTCCTCGAGCTTCAGTTCCAGGCGCTTGGAGAGCGCCTGCAGCGCCTCGGCCGACAGGCCGACGACCTTGGTCTCGGAATCGTCGAGCAGACTCAGCGGCGGCAGCGTGGGGGCGATGTTCGGGGCTGGCTCGAACAGCTCCACCTGACGCTCGGCCTCCACCCGGTCGACGATTTCGACCGGCCGCAATACCGGCTCGATGCGCGGCGGCTTGCGGTTGACGTCCTTGGCCTTGTGGCGGTCCACCGACTCGCGCCGGTCCTCGCGCGCCCGCTTGCCGGCCACGCCGTCGGCGTACACACGCAGGCCGCGGCCGGCCACGGTGGCGCCCTTGACCACCGCGATGCCCAGCAGCTCGGTCAGCTTCAGCCAGGAAACGCCGGTTATCCAGGTGATGCCCGACAGGCCCGCGGCGACCAGGAACAGCGTAGCGCCGGCCGTGTTGAGGCTACCGGCGGCCAGACGGCCCAGTTCCAGGCCCAGTCCGCCGCCCGGCCCGTTGGGCAGCACGCCATGCGGCAGGTAAATCTGCGCCAGTGCGGCGCCGCAGGTCATGGCCAGCAGCAGGCCGAGCAAACGGAAGGCCACGCCGCGCGCCCGTACCGGTACGCCCTGGTCGCCGCTGCGATACACGCGCCAGCCAAACCACAGCAGCAGCGCCGGAATCAGCAGCGCCGGGTAGCCGAAGAAGTAGTACAGCCAGCCGGCCCAGTTGGCGCCGATGCGCCCGCCGGCGTTACGAATGCCGGCATGGTTGCCGGTGCTGACCCAGCTCGGATCCTGCGCGTCGAAGCTGAGCAGCGCCAGCAGCAGGAAAGCCGCGCTGGCCAGCAGCAGCAGCACCACCGTTTCGCGCAGACCGGCCGGCAGACGCCAGCGCTTGGGGACAGGAGGCAGTTGCTGGCGGCGCGGACGCGACATGAGGCGATAAGGACCGGGAAGGGCGAGACGGCAATTTTAACAGGCGCCGGAGGGTGCCCCCGACGGGCGCTTTCGGCAAGCGCTTTGGCTGCATCGCAGGCGGCGGGATAATCGCGCGCCCCAGCCATTTGCCTTTACGAGCGACATGACCGATTCCACCGTCCCGCGCCATTGCCGCCTGCTGATCCTGGGCTCCGGTCCGGCCGGCTACACCGCCGCCGTGTATGCCGCCCGCGCCAACCTCGAGCCGGTGCTGATCACCGGCATCGCCCAGGGCGGGCAGCTGATGACCACCACCGACGTCGACAACTGGCCGGGCGACGACGCCGGCGTGCAGGGGCCGGAGCTTATGGCGCGCATGCAAAGGCACGCCGAGCGCTTCGGCACCAACATCGTGTTCGACCACATCGGGCGGGTGCAGCTGGATCGGCGGCCGTTCGTGCTGCACGGCGACAGCGCCACATATACCTGTGATGCGCTGATCATCGCCACCGGCGCCTCGGCGCGCTATCTGGGCCTGCCGTCCGAGGACGCCTTCAAGGGCCGCGGCGTGTCGGCCTGCGCCACCTGCGACGGGTTCTTCTACCGCGGCCAGGAAGTGGCGGTGATCGGCGGCGGCAACACGGCGGTCGAGGAGGCGCTCTACCTGAGCAATATCGCGAGCAAGGTCACGCTGGTGCACCGCCGCGATCGCCTGCGGGCGGAGAAGATCCTCATCGACCGGCTCATGCAGCGCGCCGCCGACGGCAAGGTGGAACTGGTCTGGAACCACACCCTGGACGAGGTGCTCGGCGACGAGTCCGGCGTTACCGGCGTGCGCCTCGCCACCACCGACGGCAGCGGCACGCAGCAGCGCGCGCTCAGCGGCGTGTTCATCGCCATCGGCCACAGCCCGAATACGGACATCTTCGCCGGTCAGCTCGACATGCGCGGCGGCTACCTGAGCGTGCGCGGCGGCAGCGACGGCAACGCCACCGCCACCAGCGTGCCGGGCGTGTTCGCGGCCGGCGATGTGGCCGATCACGTCTACCGGCAGGCCATTACCTCGGCCGGCAGCGGCTGCATGGCGGCGCTGGACGCGGAGCGTTACCTGGATGGGCTCGAAAACTGATCCACCCGACGCGCCCGATCCGGGCGCCGAGTTTCGCGCCGCGGTCGGGCCGGTGCGGCCGCTGCGCGGGGCGCCGCCCGCCAAGGTGCCGCCGGCAGCGCGCCCGGTCACCCCACCCGGCAGGCGACCGCAGGCCCCACCACCGTTGCCGGCCGTGTTGCCGGTCATCGAGCCCGGAGCAACCGTGCGGCTGGCTCGGCCTGGCGTGCCAAAGCGTGCGCTGCGCCGCCTGGACGGCGAGCTGTTCGTGGCCGAGGCGCAGCTCGACCTGCACGGCCTGACGGCGGCACAGGCTGGTGCTGCGTTACAGGCGTTCATCGCCGACTGCCTGGCGGCCGGCTGCGAGCGCGTGCGCATCATTCACGGCAAGGGCCAGCGTCCGGGCCAGGATCTGCCGGTGCTCAAGCCGCTGGTGATCGAGTCGTTAAAAGGGCATCCCGCGGTGCTTGCGCTACGCAGCGCAGGTCCCCGCGACGGTGGCAGTGGCGCCATGCGCGTGCTGCTGCGCCGTGCCTGATCTGCCGGGCTTCCCGGTGTGCCGGAGTTGCATGAACGTGATCGAACGCCGTCGCTATACCCGCATCAGCCTGCACGTGCAGGCCGAGTTCATGAGCCAGGGACGCAGCTGGCCGTGCCAGGCCATCGATCTGTCCCTGCACGGGGCACTGGTCAGCCGTCCCCGTGGCTGGGAAGGCGAGCTCGGCGAGCGCTGCACGCTGCGGTTTCGCCTCGATGAGGGCACCAGCATCCAGATGGTCGGCATTCTGCGCCACCAGGATTCGGACGCACTCGGCTGGCAGTGCACCGGCATCGACCTGGACAGCATGGGCGAGCTGCGCCGGCTGATCGAGCTGAACCTCGGCGAACCTGCCTTCCTGCGGCGCGACCTGGCGGAAATGATGCGCAAGCACATGAACGCCGGTGCGGGCTCGCCAGGGAAAGCCTGATCACCACGCCGGCGAGGTAGCAGTGCCGATTACCGGCCGGCAGTCGCTTCAATGACCACGGGCGATGCGCCGCGTAGCCGATTCCAAGTCGTTGCTGCAACGGGCCGCCCGTGCCGGTACGGCGCGGCGTCCCCTTGACCGCAGGGCAGTTGCCGCTTTCAATCGCAGGCGCAGATTTCGGTGTTTTCGGTTGCACCTCTTGGCGGCGACCGGGGACAGGTCACCACCGGTTCGGTGACCTCCATCCGGCAGGCTCGGGCAAGGGGTCGGGAGGTTTCGCCATGAAACGCGAACTTGCCGTGCTCGGCCGCTTGATCCGGCGTGGCACGCTCGAACTTCGATTGCCGGATGGTGCCCAGCACCTGTTCGGCAGTGGCCCGCCGCATGCGCGCTGGACCTTCACCCGCCGCGACAGCCTGCGGCGCATCATCGCCAACCCGGAGCTTGCGCTCGGCGAGAGCTACATGCGTGGCGAGTGGGACACGCCGCCGGGTGAGCTGGCGACGCTGCTGGCGGTGCTGATGCGAAACGCCGGCGAGCTTGCCCACGACGGCGGGCGCCTGCGGCGCCTGCTGGGCGGACTGTTGCAGCAGTGGAACCGGGTGCAGGCCAGCTACCGCAACGTGGCCCATCACTACGATCTGGACGAGTGGCTGTTCCGGCTGTTCCTGGATCGGGAGATGTACTACTCCTGTGCCTATTTCGCGGTGCCGCAGCTGAGCCTGGAGGCCGCGCAGCGAGCCAAGGCCGAGCACATTGCCGCCAAGCTGCGCCTGCAGCCGGGCCAGCGCGTGCTCGACATCGGCTGCGGTTGGGGCAGCCTGGCCCTGCATCTGGCGCAGCACCACGACGTGCACGTGACCGGCCTGACCCTGTCCCGTGCCCAACTGGCGGTCGCGCAGCGCACCGCACAGGAACGCGGCTTGTCGGGCCGCGTGCAGTTTTTGCTGCAGGACTACCGGGAACATGCGGATCAGTACGACCGCATCGTCAGCGTCGGCATGTTCGAGCATGTCGGGCGGCCGTATTACGCGCGCTTTTTCCGCCAGGTGGCGGCCAGCCTGCGCCCGCGCGGCGTGGCGCTGGTGCATACGATCTGCCGCCTGGGTCCGCCGGGCACCACCAACGCCTGGGTGCGCAGGTACATCTTTCCCGGCGGCTACAGTCCGGCACTGTCGGAACTGACCGCCGGCATCGAGCACAGCGCGCTGAAGGTCATGGACATGGAGCTGCTGCGCCGGCACTACGCGCTGACCCTGAACGCCTGGCAGGCCCGCTTTCAGCGCCATCGCGCCGAGGTCGCCGAGCGCATGGGCGAGCAGTTTTGTCGCATGTGGGAGTTTTATCTGGCCGCCGCGGAAGCGTCCTTCGAAACGGACGACATGGCCGTGGCACAGGTGCAACTGGCGGCCGAAGCCGACGCGGTACCGCTGACGCGGGATTACCTGTACGCGCCGCTGGCACAGCCGCGGACATTGCGCCGCGCGGGGTGACGCGGCGGGCTGGCCTCAGGCGGTTTCGCCCGCGGCCGGCAAGGTGCTGCGCAAGGCCTGACGCAGGGCAGCTGCATCGACACTGCGCTGCCCCCCGGCGCGTCGGGGTGCCGCCCAGATGGCATCCGGAAAGCTCGCGTCATCGGCAAAGCGCGGGATCACGTGCCAGTGCACATGCGGCACCTGGTTGCCCAGGCTCGCCAGGTTGATCTTGGTGGGCCTGAGCACCTGACGCAGCGCCGTCTCGACGCCGAACACCAGTTCCATCAGATGACGGCGCTGTGCCGGCGCCAGGTCCGTCATCTCGGCCACATGCGCCTGCCAGATCACCCGGCAAAAGCCCGGATAGGCCGGGTCGCCGACAAGCACCACGCGCGCCGAGCGGTCCTGCCACAGCACGGTCTCGCGGTCCGGATGGCACAGCGGGCAGGGTGCATTCATGCGCCCATTGTGCCCGCTGTGCCGACGCTGCGGCGGCGAGCCGCTAGTACCCCATCAGCTGCCGGTACTCGTCCCAGAAGGCGCGGATGGTGGTTTCGGTCACCAGATGGTCGGCGTCCTTCACGTCGCGCCCGCCCATCTCGATGCAGGACCAGTCGTTCTGGTCGCGCACCACCGCCTGCTGGCAGATCACGGACGACTCGCCGTCTTCCATGGAGATCAGCCCGGCCGGGCCGATCAGGTTGATCTGCTTCAGGCGGATGTTGCGCAGCTCCTCGTCGTCGGTCTTGTAGCCGAAGTAGGTCCACACCAGCTCGAAGGCATCGCGACCCTTGGGCACGATCTGGCGCACGGCGAGCGTGTTCTGGATCTGCTGGATGACCAGGTTCGGCATCAGCGACATGATGACCAGGGTGACGTCGTCGCCCCACTCGCCCTTGCGACCCTTCAGCAGCGAGGGGTCGGCCAGCGTGTAGCTGTCGGCCTGGTAGGTGCGCAGCTGCGAGTCCTTGGTCTCGGAGATGGCCTCCTCGGAGTCCGTGCCGGAGCGCGAGAACAGCACCGTGTGCCAACCGCCGGTGATCTTGACCCCGCCCACCTGGCTCGACCGGTACAGGCCGAAGGTCATGTGGAACAGGTGCAGCAGACTCGCGTGGTAGGGATCCTTGGTGTTCTCGGCATAGAACTTCCAGTTGCTCGGGATGTACTGGCGGGCGTGACCGATGACCTCGATGTCGCGGCCCTCCAGTACGCGCCGCAGGTGCTGGTCCACGGCGCCATCGGCACCCAGGTAGTCCTGGAAACCCGGCATCGCGTCGTCGAAGGTGGCGAACACCGCGCCGTGGTAGTTCTCCACCCGCAGCTTGCGCAGACCGTGCTGCTTGGTGTCGAAGTCGGCCGGGTAGCCGCCCTTGCCGCCTAGACCGCGCCGAAACGGCACGCCGACCAGATCACCCCGGGCATCGAAAGACCACTGGTGGTAGACGCAGGTGTAGGTGCCGGCGGCGTTGTTGCCGCGCAGCTCACGGCACACCAGCGCGCCGCGGTGGGCACAGCGGTTGACCCAGGCGTGGATGTCGCCCTTCTCGTCCCGCGTCATCACGATCGGCGTGTCGCCGACGAAGGTGGCCTTGTAGTCGCCCGGATTCGGCACTTCCGCCGCCAGGCCGATGAAGTTCCAGGTCGGGCCGCGGAAGATGCGGGCCTGCTCCTCGTCGTACACCGCCTGCTCGGTGAATACACCGTAGGGCACGGCCGAGTTGACCCCTTCTTCCGGCCAGATGAGTCCGCCGGTCCGTTTTACGCGTGCGTCCATGACTGATTACTCCTTGTGCTGGCTCAGATGGGGGTGACCATCAAGGTCTGAATGCGATAGGTGTCGAAGATGCACAGCTTCTCCTTGAAGCGCAGCGCGCCGTTGACACGCACGATCTTGTCCACGTACTTGCCGGTGTTGTAGACCCGCGTCTCGCCGTCCAGCAGGGTCTGGAACACGCCGTAGTTGGTCTGCGCCGTGATGACGCCGGCCTGCTCGCCCAGGATGCGGGTGTTGCTGACCAGGTGGCGGTAGAAGTGCGGCGCGTAGATGTTGGCCTTGCGCAGGGCCACGATGCGGTCGCGCAGCATGCCCTTGCTGTCGCAGAACATCACCGCCACCGGCAGGCCAAGATCCGCGTTCTCGCGCGGGATGACCTTGTACAGGCAGTCGTCGGCGAAGAAATCCGGCCATTCCTCCAGCCGGTCGTCGTCGATGCACTGCACGTAGGCGTGGATCAGGTCTTCGACTTCCTGGCGCGTGGTGGTGACAGGGGCCGTGGCAACGGCAGTGGACATGGGCGGCACCTCGTGTGGGCGTGACAGTGCGGCCATTGTGGGCGGGGGCCGCTGGCGGCCATTGACCGCCGTCAAGGGCTTCACGCCTGACCCTGGCGACCGGCAACCAGGGCGCCGCCAGGATCGAGGTCGGCGGCGCGGGCGGGGCTTTGCCCGCCGCGCCCGGCGGGCGTAGATTGCTGTGCACATGCCGATGAGGGGACGCCATGTTGGAAGGCCGCGGACTCACGACCACCGACAGCCTGGTCTTTAAAAGAGCAGACGTCCGCGCCTTCCGGCCGCCCCACAGGAGCGTGCCCGTCCCGTGATCGGGCGCCGCAGGGATCGAAACGATGACCACTCACCGTGACCTGGCCGCCCTGCTCGGGCGCGAACGCATCAGCGCCGTGGTGGCGGATTTCTACGACCGCGTGCGGCACGACCCGGAACTTGGCCCCACCTTCGCCGGGGTCAGGGACTGGGACGAAGTCAAAGCGCGCATCGGGCACTTCTGGTGGATCGACCTGGGCGGCCAGCGCTACCGGGACGATGTCTACAACCCGCACACCGTGCACCGCCATTTCGGCGTGCGGCCCGGGCAGGTCGATCCGTGGCTGCGGCTGTTCGAGGCGACGGTGCGCGATCACCTGCCGGCCGAGCTGGCCGAGGTATGGCTCACCCGGGCCCGGCGCATGGCCGACTGGGTGCGCACGGAGCTGCAAAACCCCACTTCCAACAAGAAACAGGAGGATTGAAGATGGACGAGCAACACAAGAAAACCGCCCTGCGCATGATCCCCTACGGCCTGTACGTGCTGACCGGCAAGGCACCGGACGGTCAGCTCGCCGCCGCCACCGTCAACTGGGTGACGCAGGCGTCATTCGCCCCGCCGCTGGTGGCGCTCGGCGTCAAGGTCGACTCCGGCGCACACGCCATCATCAAGGCCGGCGGCCGGTTTGCCCTGAACATTCTGGGCAAGGAGCAGGGCGGCATCGCCTTCGCGTTCTTCAAGCCGGTACAGGCCGAGCCGGGCCTGTTGTCGGGTCAGCCGTACCAGGACGGCAGCAACGGCGCGCCGGTGCTCGACGCCGTGCCGGCATACCTGGAATGCACGCTGGTCGAGAGCGTCGAGCGCGGCGATCACAGCGTGTTCATCGGCGAGGTGACCGAGGCGGTGGTACGCCAGCAGCCGGCCGGGCGCGCCGACGACGCCACGCTGTGGATGAAGGATCTGGGCGAGAAGGTGTTCTACGGCGGCTGAGGCTGCCGTCTGCTACGCCGGCACCCAGCTGCCGCGCTGTTTTTGGTTTTTGTAGGAGCCCGGTTTTGTAGGAGCCCGGCTGTGCCGGGCGATGGCGTTGCGGCGCGATTCCCCTCATCGCGCAGCGAAGCTGCGCGCCTGCGGGCACACCCATCGGGCGCCCCGGCGCCGGGGATTTACCCGGCCATCGAACGCGGCCGCGGCGCCGGATAAAGCTCCTCGAGACCAATCGAGCGCCCGTGCTCCACCATCATCCGCGCGTGCTGGCGGCGCAGCGCCCGCGGCTGCGGCAGCCCGCATGAATGGGCGATCATGGCGATCTCCTTCTCCATGTTGCGGGCGAAGTGCGCCACCCGCTCGGCCTTGTCCTGGGGCACTAGGCCGCGCTGCAGGCGCGGGTCGTGGGTAGTGACGCCGGTCGGGCAGGTGTTCTTGTTGCACTGCATGGCCTGGATGCAGCCGAGCGCGAACATGAAGCCGCGCGCGGAGTTGACGAAATCCGCCCCCACCGCCAGCGCCCAGGCGGCGCCGCGCGGGTTGATCAGCTTGCCGGAGGCGATCACCTTGATGCGATCGCGCAGATTCCAGGCGATCAGCCGGTCGACCACCGCCGGCAGGCTGTCGCTCAGCAGCATGCCGACGCCGTCCATGAGCGGCATCGGCGCCGCCCCGCTGCCGCCCTCGGCGCTGTCCACGGTGATGAAATCGGGCGCCGATTCCACCCCGCGGCGCAGCACGATCGCGCACAGCTCGTCCAGCCAGTCCAGGCTGCCGATCACGGTCTTGAAGCCGACCGGCTTGCCGGTGATGTCGCGGATGCGGGCGATCTGATCCAGCAGATCGTCCAGGTTGTTGATGTCCGGGTGGCGATTGGGCGACAGCGAATCCTGGCCGGCCGGAATGCCGCGGATGGCGGCGATCTCGGGCGTCACCTTCACCGCCGGCAGGATGCCGCCCTTGCCCGGCTTGGCACCCTGGCTGAGCTTGATCTCGAACATCCGGATCTGCTCGCGCGCCGCCAGCTCACGCAGGCGCGGCTCGGACAACTGGCCGACTGCGTCGCGCACACCGTACTTGGCGGTGCCGATCTGGAACACCACATCGCAGCCGCCTTCCAGGTGCGCCGGCGCCAGGCCGCCCTCGCCGGTGTTCAGCCAGCAACCGGCCTTGGCGGCGCCCAGCGACAGCGCCCGCGCCGCCGGCTGCGACAGCGCGCCGTAACTCATGGCCGAGATGTTGAAGATGGCGCGCGTGGTGTACGGCTGCCGGCAGAACGGACCGACCGTGACCGGATCCGGCAGAGTCGTTTCCTGTTCCAGCGGCGGGAACAGGCTGCTGACGAAAATCACCGAGCCGGGCCGGTGGATGTCCACCGTGGAGCCGAACGCGACCGTGTTGTCGACGTTCTTGGCCGCCCGGTACACCCAGCTGCGCTGGGCGCGGTTGAACGGCAGCTCCTCGCGATCCATGGCGTAGAAATACTGCCGGAGGAACGCGCCCAGGCGCTCGAACAGATACCGAAACCGCCCAACCAGCGGAAAATTGCGCAGCACCGCGTGCTGCGTCTGCGTGCGGTCGGCCACGTACATCACCAGCGCGGCAATTACCAACGCGATGAGTGAAAGAATGAACAGCGCCGCGAGCAACTCAAGCGCCGCCATCAGCCAGCGACTCAGGTTTTCGGGCAGGATCGGCATCGTGACAGCTCCAGGCAACGGCGCGACATGAACTCTGGCCCGTACATTATCGACCCCGTGCCCGAAAAGCCCGAGCTACCGCGCCTGCGCCTCGGTGTCAGCGCCTGCCTGCTCGGCCAGCCGGTGCGTTACGACGGCGGCCACAAGCGTGACGGCTTCGTGGCCGACCTGCTGGGGGCACACTTCGATCTGCTGCCGCTGTGCCCGGAGGTGGCCATCGGCCTTGGCGTGCCACGCCGGCCAATCCGGCTGGTGCAGACCGCCGCCGGCCTGCGTGTGCGCGGCGTGCACGACCCGGCCCTGGACGTGACCGAAGCGCTGGACGGCGAAGCGGCGCGCGTCAGTCGCGATCTGCCGGACCTGTGCGGCTACGTGCTGAAGAAAAATTCGCCCAGCTGCGGCATGGCAAGAGTCAAGACCTACACCGAAGCGGGCATGCCAACCGGGCGCGCGAGCGGCGCCTATGCCGCCGGCCTGATGGCGCGCCAGCCCCTGCTGCCGGTGGAGGAGGAAGGTCGCCTGAACGATCCGCCGCTGCGCGAGAACTTCATCGAGCGGGTGTTCGCCTATGCCCGCTGGCAGGCCCTGACGGCGAGCGCAGTGACCGGGGCGGCGCTGATCGACTTCCACAGCCGCCACAAGTACCAGCTGCTGGCCTACAACCAGGCCGCGTACCGGCGCCTGGGTCCCCTGGTGGCCGGCGCCGGCCGGCGCCCGGCGCCACAACTGCTGGACCAGTACGGTCGCGAGTTCATGGCCGCGCTGGCGCGGCCCGCCAGCGTCGGCAACCACGTCAACGTGCTGCAGCACCTGGCCGGGTATCTGAAGGACGCGCTCGACCCGGGCGACAAGACCGAGCTGCAGGCGGCCATCGACGCCTACCGGACCGGCCGCGGCCCGCTGCTGGTGCCAATCACCTTGCTGCGCCATCACCTGCGGCGCTATCCGCAGCCCTGGGCAGCGCGGCAGACCTATCTGCATCCCGACCCGCGCGAGCAGCTGCTGCGCTATCACGCCTGAAGCCGTTGCCGCCGGGACGAGCGGGCACGTCCGGACGGCGGCGGCTGCCGGACGCCGCAGCTGCGCCGCGGCAAGGGAGTTTGCGTGGACCGCTGCGGCCCGGCGCGGCCGGCAGTACCGGGCGATGGCCGCCCGTTCAGCCGGCGCCGCCATCGACACGCGGCCGGCTCAGCATGGGCGCGTAACACCACACGAACAGGCCAAACCCGAGGCACCACAGCATGGCCGAGAGCGCCACCGCCAGCCGCGGCGCCACGCCGGCCAGTCCGGCGCGCACAGCAGCGGCGGCAGCGACGGCCCCGAACGCGAGCGACATCAATGCCGGCGGCTGCAGCGCCCGCCCGGTGTGACCGAGGCTGACGCGCGCCATCATGGCCAGGATCAGACCGCCGATGGTGCCGATGGTGAACAGGTGCAGCGCCGCACTGCCCAGGATCGGCAGACCCAGGTGCCAGGTCGCCAGCCCCAGCAGCGCCGCCACCAGCCAGGCGTAGGCCAGATGCAGCGACCACAGCAGCGGCACGCGCAAAACGCCGGGGCGAAACCAGCGCGCCAGGCGCAGGGCATGGGCGATCCCCAGCAGCAAGAACAGCGGCGCCAGACGCATGTCCGGCGCCAGCCCCACCCCGGCGAGCGCCAGCCCCGCGAGCAGAGGCAGGCCGCCGTGGGCCGGTGCCTCCAGCCAGCGGCGCGGGGCAAGCGGCGCCGGCAGCTGCAGGCCGCTCGCGGTGAACAACGGAATCACGCGCCCGCCGACGATGGCGATGACCGTGCCGATCAGCCACAGCGCGGCCCACACGGCGCGGCGTAACCATTCGAAATTGCCCATCGCCAGCGCCCCCAGCGCCAGCGCGTCCATCAGCGTCAGCAGCACCAGCAGCGCGACCAGCGGATAGTTGCGCCGCTGTCCGACGCGCCCGAGCTGCCAGCCCACACGCACCGCCACCGCCGGCAGGAATGCAAGTTCCAGCGCCACCAGCACCGGCCACGGCAAACCCGGCCACAGCCAGCCGATGCGCGCGGCCAGCCACAGCGCGAACACTGCTGCGAGCCACCGGCCGCGCAGGCCAGGCGAGCCGGTCCAGGTCTGCACCGCGGTGAGCAGAAACCCGGCGATCACCGCCGCGGCGAAGCCGAACGGCATCTCGTGCATGTGCCAGGTCAGCCAGCCGCCGCGTGGCGCGAGCCCGCCCAGCCAGCCGACGTAGGCCTCCGCCCACAGCCCCGCCGCCAGCACGGCGAACAGCGCGGCACCCAGAAAAAACGGCCGAAAGCCGAGTCGCCACAGCGGCGGCGTTGAACTTGATCCGGATGCCTGCGCGGTATCGCCCATTGCCCGCCTCGCCTCAAACGCCGCGCCCGGCCGGAGCCACGCACGGCAAGATCACAGTGTCGGCACTAATCAGGCCTCCAGCGCCGCTGCCGGGCCGAAGAACTCCCAGTGCATCTGCCCGGCCGGCACGCCAAGCTTGGCCAGCATGCGCTTGATGGCGCCCATGAACGGCGGCGGCCCGACGAAATAGGCGTCCACATCGCGCGCCGGCAGCCAGCGCTCCAGCAACTCGGCGCTCGCCCGACCATGGGCGTCGGCCGGCGCGGTGCCGTGCTCCTCGTAACAATAAAACCGCCGCGCCTGCGCGTGCCGGGCCACCAGGTCGTCCACCCAGTCGCGAAAGGCATGCACCCGGCCACTGCGCGCGAAGTGCAGGAAGCTCACCGGCCGGTTTTGCTCATGCGCCGCGTGCAGCATCGGCAATGTCGGCGTGATGCCGACGCCGCCGCTGATCAGCACCAGCGGCCGGCTGCCCGGCTGCAGCACGAAATCGCCGGCCGGCGGAAACAGATCGATCGTCGTACCGGCGCCAACCGCATCGTGCAGGAAATTCGAAACCAGTCCGCCCGCCTCGCGCTTGACGCTGATGCGATAGGTCGAGCCATTGGAAGGTGCCGACAGCGAGTAGTTGCGCCGCACTTCCTGGCCGTCGACGGTGAGTTTCAGGCCGATGTACTGGCCCGGCCGGAAGGCCATCACCGGACCACCGTCGGTCGGTTGCAGGTACAGCGAGACGATCTCGTCGCTCTCGATCACCTTGCGCGCCACCTGAAACGGCCTTGCGCCGCGCCAGCCGCCGGGCGCCGCCGCAGCGGCCGCGTACACATCCGCCTCGGCACCGATCAACAGATCCGCGAGCTGCTGATAGGCCGCGGCCCAGGCGTCGATGACCGCATCGGTCGCCACCTGCGCGCCCAGCACCTCGCGGATGGCGCGCAGCAGGCAGCCGCCGACGATGGGGTATTGCTCCGGCAGCACCTGCAGCGAGACGTGTTTTTGCACCACCTGCCCGACCAGCGGGCCGAGCGCGTCCAGGTGGTCGATGTGGCGGGCGTACTGCAGGATGCCGTTGGCCAGTGCCCGCGGCTGCGCGCCGCTGGCCTGGTGGGCCTGGTTGAACAGCGGGCGCACCTGCGGGTACTCGTCCAGCATGATCCCGTAGAAGTGGCGGGTGAGCGCCTCGCCGCCGGCTTCGAGCAGCGGCACGGTGGCCTTGACCAGATCACGGTGTTGTTCGGAAAGCATTGTCTGACTCCATGGCAGTGCATTGATCCCGGACCTGGCCGGTCGCGCGTCCCCTGCCGGGTGCTTACGCGCGACACAGCTTGTCCGTTCCGCATTGCACATCTCACGTTTCGTGCCATGCAGGAAAGCCGCTCGGTTACACGCCGTCCCCTCTCTCGATGTCAGAATGACAACCCTTCAATGAAGTCGATACGACATCTCTGAGCCGTCAAAATGACTCCACCCCAACAGCTCGCAGCCTTCGCGCAGGTGGTCGAAACCCTGGCCCGGGACGAGCCCGACGAGGCCCGTTACCGACACCTGCTGGAGGCCGCACTGGCGCTTTTCCCCTGTGACGCCACTGCGCTGCTGCGTCTGGAAGGCGACACGCTGCAACCGCTGGCGGTGATCGGACTGAGCCATGACACGCTGGGGCGGCGCTTTCGCCTGCAGGACCACCCGCGCCTGCTGACACTGCTGCAGCGGCGCGGGCCGACGCGCCTGGCGGCCGACTGCCAGCTGCCCGACCCCTACGACGGGCTGGTCGAGGGGCGAACCGGCCAGCTCGAAGTGCACGACTGCATGGGTTGCCCGCTGTACGTCGACGAACATCCCTGGGGCCTGCTCACGCTGGATGCGCTGGACCCGCAGGCCTTCGGCGCGGTCGATCTGGAGCTGCTGGAGGCCTACGGCCGGTTGGCCAGCGCCGTCGTGGTCGCCGGCGAACGGATCAGCAGCCTCGCCCAGCAGGCACAGCGCGAGCAACAGCTGGCGCGCACCCTGGCGCAAGACCCGGCGCCGCTGCGCCAGCGCGAGCTGATCGGCCACAGCGCGCCCATGCGCCGCCTGCAGGCCGAGATCGACACGGTTGCCGCCACCGACCTGACGGTGCTGATCAGCGGCGAGACCGGCGTCGGCAAGGAGCTGGTGGCGCAGGCCATCCACGCCCGCTCGCGCCGTGCGCAGCAGCCGCTGATCACCCTCAACTGCGCCGCCCTGCCGGACAACCTGGTCGAAAGCGAGCTGTTCGGCCACGTGCGCGGCGCCTTCACTGGCGCAGTGCGCGAGCGCTGCGGCAAGTTCGAACTGGCCGACGGCGGCACGCTGCTGCTGGACGAAATCGGCGAGCTGCCCATGGCCGTGCAGGCCAAGCTGCTGCGCGTGCTGCAAAGCGGCCAGTTGCAGCGCCTGGGCTCGGACCGCGAACACCACGTCGATGCGCGCGTGCTGGCCGCCACCAACCGCGATCTGGCGGCGGAAGTCCGCGCCGGGCGTTTTCGCGCCGACCTGTACCACCGGCTCGGTGCCTATCCACTCACCGTGCCGCCCCTGCGCGAGCGTGGCCGCGACGTGCTGCTGCTGGCCGGCGGCTTCCTGGAGGAAAACCGCGTGCGCCTGGGCCTGCGCGGCCTGCGCCTGGCCGCCGACGCGCAACAGGCCCTGCTGCACCAGCCCTGGCCCGGCAACGTGCGCGAGCTCGAACACCTGATCGGCCGGGCCGCCCTGCGCGCGCTGTCTCAGCAGCCGCAGCGCCCGCGCATCCTGACCGTGCATGCGCAGCATCTGGACCTGTCGCCGACGGCCAGCGCAGCGATCGACGATGCACCCGTCGACACGCCGCCCGCCCAGACCGGCCTGCGCCAGGCGGTCGCGGACCTGCAGCGACGCATGATCGAGCAGGCCCTGAGCCGCCACGCCGGCAACTGGGCCGCTGCCGCGCGCGAGCTCGGACAGGATCGGGGCAACCTGCAGCGTCTGGCCGGACGCCTCGGCCTGAAATGAGTCTGATCCGGCGATTCCGCGCAGCGTATTGACCGGCATCAAGCCGCCGCATCCGGCTTCTGGGCACGCGTCAACGTGCCAAATCGTCATCTCCCGATACTGGCCTGGCGCCGATTGCTCGTGCAGTCCGCGCCACAGCGCGGCACACGGTGTGCCGCCGTAACGGAGGTACCCAACCCATGACGATGATCCATGACGCCGGCCGCGTCGCCGCCCTCGGCCTGGTGCTCGCCGGCGCCGGCGCGGCCCAGTCCGCGGCGGCTTATGAAGCCGGTGACCTGCTGATCCGCGGCCGGGTGATCGCCGTCGATCCGCGCGAGAACAGCAGCACAGTGAAAAGCAGCGCCGCCGGCGCCATTCCGGGCAGCGGCGCCGGGCTTGATTCCAACATCACCCCGGAGCTGGATTTCACTTACATGCTGACGCCCGCCTGGGGTCTGGAGCTGATCCTGGCGTCCAGCGAACACGACGTCAGTGGCACCGGGTCGATCGCGGGCCTGGGCAAGCTGTTCGATGCGCGCACACTGCCGCCGACGCTCACCATGCAATACCACTTCAACACCAACGGCATCGTCCGCCCGTACGCCGGCATCGGCCTGAACTACACGCTGTTCTTCAACGAGGACGCCACGTCCGACTTCAAGACGGCGATGGGCGGCAAGGCCAGCGTGGAACTGAACGACTCCTGGGGCCTGGCCGGCAATGTCGGCGTGGACGTGGCCATCAACAAGGACTGGTTCGTCAACGCCGACGTCAAGTACATCGACATGGATACCACCGCCACCATCAAGACCAATGCCCTCGGGCGCCTGAAGGTGGACGTGGACATCGATCCTTGGGTGTACGGCATCGGCATCGGCCGACGCTTCTGAGCTTTCGGTCGCCGCCGGGCAACCCGCGGCGACCGCACGAATGGCGCCTCACGTGCGCCAGGTGTAAACGCTGGTCACGGCGTAGTTCCAAACCGCGCCGACCAGCACCCCGGACAGGGCCGACAGCAACCAGAAGGTCTGCCGGTCGAACAGGTAGGCCGCGATGCCCACGTTGGCAAAGGCGCCCACGCTGCAGGCCAGCACGAACGACAGCCAGCCGGTGAAGAAACGCCAACCGCGCCGGCGCCGGTCGCGATAGGTCAGGGAATTGTTCAGGACGTAGTTGAAGCCCATGGCCACCAGCGTGGCCAGCGCCTGCGCCGCCACAAAGCCCATGCCAAGGCCGCGAAACGCCAGCCCCAGCACGGCCAGATGCACCCCGACGCCCAGGCCACCGACGGCCGAGAAGGCGAGGAACCTGACCGGCACGAAACGCCCGACCAGCTTGTCCGCCAGCAGCATCAGGTAGTCCCACACCACCTTGCTGTCGAGCTTGCTGTGGCCGGCCTGACGCGCACGAAAGGTGTAGGGCAGCTCGGCAAAGCGCAGCGGCCGCGGCGCCGACGCGAACAGGTCGACCAGGATCTTGTAACCGATGGCCGACACGCCGTGGCGCAGGCAGTCCATCAGTGCCGGCCGGGTGAGCATGAAAAAGCCGCTCATCGGGTCGCTCAGGTCGGCCTTGAGCACGGCCCGGCTCAGGCGCGTTGCCAGGCGGCTGATGCCCTGACGCTGGCTGGAAAAGTCGCCGAGTCCGCCGCCGGCGACATGGCGGCTGCCGATGACGATATCGGTCCCGCCGCCGCGCAGGGTGTCCAACATGGCCGGCAGCAGCGCCGGATCGTGTTGCAGGTCGCCGTCCATGACCGCCACATACGGCGCCGACGAGGCCAGCATGCCCTCGATGCAGGCGCTGGCGAGGCCCCGGCGGCCGATCCGCTGCAGGCAGCGCACGCGCCGGTCGCGCTGCGCCATCGCCCGCGCCCGGTCGGCCGTGCCGTCGGGCGAATCGTCGTCCACGAACAGCAGTTCCCAGTCCACCCCGGCCAGCGCCTGTTCGACTTCCGCCACCACGGCGGCGAGGTTCCCCGCCTCGTTGAAGGTGGGCACTACGACGGTCAGTTCGGGCATCCAGGCGCGCTCTCGGGGGACTGCAAGGCGGCGGATTGTCGGTCATCGGGCCGCCCTTGATGGGGGCTTGCCGAACAAAACCGCGCCCGCGCGAGCCTGCGCCGGGCCGCCTGTACCCGATTCTGGCCTCAGCCGGTGCCTTGCATCAGCGCCAGCCAGCGCCGGTGCAGCACCATGGCTGCGCCCTCGTCCTCCAGGCTGGCGCCGCCAGGGGGCAAGTCCAGACCCAGCTCCTGCGCCAGTTCGGCATTGCCCACGCGCGCCAGGCCGCGCGAGAGATCACTCCAGCGCACGGCGCGACCGTTGCAGCCGATCTGGCGCTGGCGAAACTCGCTCAGATCGTCGGCCGTGGCCATGCCGCTGGCGTTGAAGAAATCCTCGTACTGGCGAATGCGGCGCAGGCGGTCGTCGGGTTCTTCGTCGCGCGGGGCGATGGCATGCGTGGTCACTTCGGTCAGGTCCACCGCCAGCGGCCGGATCACCCGCAGCTGCGAGGACATGTGGTCCAGCAGCAGCAGGTTGGGATAGATCAGCAGGTTGCGCAGGCGCCCGACCATCCAGCGCGCCGTGGCCTCGCCCAGGCGATCGCGGTACTCGTCGTAGCGGCTGAAATTGGGCCGGTCCTGCGGATTCGGCCAGTCGCCCCACAGCATCACGTGACCGCGGCCGAGGTCGAAGTAACCGCTGTGCTTCTGCCGGTCCACGCGGCCCAGCTGCATGGCGTGCACGGCGTCGCGCCCGGTGCCGCGGGCCCGCCGTCGATCCGCAGTGGCGATGTACGTGGCGTGCGTGGCATGCACGTGGTAGCCGTCGACGCCGCTTTCCAGTTGCAGCTTCCAGTTGCCAGGATAGGTGTACGTGGCCTGGCCGCGCAGCAGTTCCAGCCCCTCCTCGCTCTGGTCGACCAGCAGGTCGATGCAGCGGGCTGCCGGCCCCAGGTGGTCGCTGAGCGACGGCACCGCGGCGTTCAGGCTGGCGAAGATGAAGCCGCGGTAGCTGTCCACCCGCGCCAGCCGGCTGAGGCCATGCTGGCGCTTGTCGAACTGCGGCGGGTAGGCGCCGTCCTTTTCCTTGAGCACTGCGGCCAGCTCGCCATCGAGGTTGAAACACCAGCCGTGCGACGGGCAGCTGAAATCCGGCACGCTGCCCTGCGCCTCACGCAGCAGCGTGGCGCCATGGTGCGGACAGGCGTTGATGAAGGCGCCGACGTGACCACGCTCGTCGCGGCTGACGATGACCGGCTGGCGACCCAGGGTCAGGGTGACGAAATTGCCCGGATACGGAAGCTGGCTCTCGTGGGCCAGGTACAGCCAGCCGCCCTCGAAGATGCGTTCCAGTTCCAGGTCGAACAGTTCGGGGTCCGTGTACAGGCCGCGGTCGAGCCGGCGCACGCCATCCACGGGCCGTTCATCGACGTAGGCACTGAAACCCGAGAAACCCCGGCTTGTGCTTGGGCAGTCCATGACGAAGATCCCTGCCGGTCACGCGAAATCGACCTTCAGGGTGGCACGGGGTGTGCCGGCAGCCGTTGACGCCTGTCAAGGCGCAGGCGCTCAGCGGCAGGCTTCGCGCGCGGGCTCTTCCGGCTCGGCACCGGCCAGGGCGCGCAGCTCGGGCAGGTTCAGGATGTCGACCGCGCGGCCGTCGATGGCCAGCACCTGCGTATCCTGCAGGCGGCGCAGCAGGCGACTGACCGTTTCCGCCGCCAGGCCGAGGAAATTGGCAATGTCGATGCGCGCCATGGGCAACAGAAAACGCGTTGCCGAATAGCCGCGCTGCGAGAAACGCACCGACAGGCTCAGCAGCAGCACCGCCAGACGCCGCTCCGGCGCCTGCTTGCCCAACGACAGCAGTTGTTCCTCGCGCTTGGTGATCTCGCGGCTCATCAGGCGCAGCAACTGATGCTGCAGGGCCGGCACCTGGCGGGCGGTTTCCTCGAGGCGCTCGAACGGCACCTCGCACACGCTGACGGTTTCCAGCGTGCGGGCGCTGGCCGCGTGCACGCCCTGAGTCAAGCCGTCCAGGCCCAACAGCTCGCCCGGCAGGTGAAAGCCGATGATCTGCTCACTGCCGTCCTGACCGACGGTGAAGCTTTTGACCGCCCCGGACCTGGCCACGAAGATGGACGTAAACGGGTCGCCCTCGCGGAACAGATATTTGCCGCGCGGCAGCGGGCGCGAGCGGTGCACGATCTTCTCCAGCAGGTCGATGTCCGTGTCACTCACGCCCAGCGGCAGGCACAGCTCGTGCAGGCTGCAGCTACGGCAGGCACGCTGCATGTTGCGCAGGGACAGTGAGGTCTCGTTCACACCGCGAATCCTGATATCGGAATGAAGCGCGCAGTATGGCGCAAGCCCCCGCCGCCAGCGAATGACCCAGCCGCGCGGCGCGCCTTGTCCGGCTGCCATAATCACAACCCGACCGGGCATCCGGCCCGGCCTGCACCCTGCGGAGCGGCATCTTGAACGTGCTTGCCCATGCGCTGATCGCCCAGCAAGCCGGTTGCTCGCTGGTCGGCAACCTGCTGGGTGATTTCGTGCGCGGCGCTCCGCCGCCGCATTACCCGCCCGCCTGGCAGGACGGCATCCGCCTGCACCGCCGCATCGACGGCTTTGTCGATCGCCATGCCGCCTCCGCCCGCAGCGTGGCGCGCCTGCCGGCCGAGCAGCGGCGCTGGGCGCGGGTGGCGCTGGATGTCTATTACGACCATCTGCTGGCCTGCGACTGGGCGCGCTACAGCAGCGTGCCGCTGGCGCGGTTCGCCGCCGGCGTATATGCGACGCTCGATGAGCACCACCCTGCCCTGCCGCCGAATCTGGTGCGGTTTGCCGGCTTCATGGCCAGCCGCGACCTGCTCGCCGGCTATCGCGAGCCGGCGGTCATCGCCGAAGTCCTGGCGCGCATGGCCGGCCGGGTTCGCCGGCCCAATACCCTGGCCAATGTGTTCCCCGACCTGGCCGCGGCCCGCGACGGCATCGCGCAGGATTTCTCGCAGCTGTTCCCGGCCACGCTGGCCTTCGCGCGCAGCGAGGTCGTCGCGCGCTGCGTGCAGCCGGCGGCCTGAAAACACCCGATCCGCGCGCCGGAGCGGCTCTGGCCGCGCAGCTTCGGGCATCATAGCCAGCCGGCCGCACAGCGGGATTCGCGCCTGAAAAGGCGCAGCGACGGATTCCCGGGCCGGCCAACCATCCGGAGTTGCCCGTGTCACGCATGATTCCCGACCTGGAAGGCCATTTTCGCCGCCAGACCCGGCCCCAGCGGGCCGAGCTGACGCAGGTGGCGATTGCCGCTGCCGCCGACGGCATCCCCACCATCGGGCCGCTGTTGGGCAACCTGCTGGCCCTGCTGGCGCAGTTCGGTGGTGCGCGGCGCGTGCTCGATCTTGGCGCCGGCAACGGCTACTCGACCCTGTATCTGGCCGACGGCATGGCCGGCGAGGGCGAAATCGTGGCCCTCGAAAGCGATCCGCGCCGGGCCGTGGCAGCCCGCCAGAACCTGGCCGGCTGCGGCGTGAAAACCAACGTGCTGATCGGCGCCGCGCAGGAAGTACTGCCGGGCCTGGTCGCCCCGTTCGACCTGATCCTGCTCGACATCGACAAGGCCGATTACCTGTACGCGCTGGAGCACTGCGCCCGGCTGCTGCGCCCCGGCGGCCTGCTGGTGGCCGACAACACCGGCTTTGCCGATGCCGAGCCGTTCAACGCCGCGCTGGTCGCCGACCCGCGCTTTCGCAGCGTGAACCTGCTGTGCCTGCTGCCGGGGCACAGCCCGGAGCAGGACGGCGTGGCGCTGGCCGTGCGCCTGTAAACGATCTCGGCACGACATGTGCCTGCTGGTGCTGGCCTGGCGCGTGCTGGAAGACTGCCCGCTGCTGCTGGCGGCCAACCGGGACGAACTCTACGAGCGCCCGGCCGCACCGGCGCAGTTCTGGCCGGAGGCGCCGCAGCTGCTGGCCGGTCGCGACCTGCTGGCCGGCGGCACCTGGCTTGGCGTAACCCGCGACGGGCGCTTTGCCGCCGTGACCAATTACCGCGAGGCGCGAACCGTCACGCCGCCGCCCCGTTCGCGCGGCGAACTGGCGCGCGATTACCTGCTGGGCGGAACCCGCGCCAGCGAGTACGTGCAGTCGCTGCCGGCGCACGCTGCCGATTACGCCGGCTTCAACCTGCTGTGCGGCGACCGCCAGTCGCTGTGGTGGTACAGCAATCGGGGCGGCCCACCGCGCCAGCTCGCGCCCGGTATCTACGGACTTTCAAACGACCAGCTCGACACGCCGTGGCCAAAAGTGCAGGCCAGCAAGGCGACCCTGGCCGGGCTGTGCAAGGACGGCGCGCCGCCGGCCGATGCGTTGCTGGAACTGCTGCAGGACCGGCGTACCCATCCTGCAAGCGCCGACCCGGCGATTGGCCTGGACACGACCCTGGCGCAGGCACTGTCGGCCATCTTCATAGAGACCCCGCGCTACGGCACCCGCTGCTCGACCGTGCTGCGCATCAGCGCCGAGGCACGGGTGGAGTTGGTCGAACGCCGCCACGCGCCCAAACGCGGCGAGTCGCAGTTTCGTTTTCCGCTGCAAGAATCGAGGACATACCCAGCATGAGCATCTGGCGCCCCGGCCTGACGGTCGAGCAACTGAACGCGCCGCGCATCGGCGGCAGCATGGCCTGGCACCTTGGCATGCGCTTCACCGAAGTCGGCCCGGATTACCTGAAAGCGACCCTGCCGGTGAACGAATTCACCCGCCAGCCGGCCGGCATCCTGCACGGTGGTGCCAACGTGGTACTGGCCGAGACCATCGGCTCGGTCGCGTCCGGCGTGCTGGCCGGGCACGAGGGCATGCGCCACGTCGGCCTGGAAGTGAACGCCAACCACCTGCGCAGCGTTGCCGACGGCGTGGTGACCGGCACCGTGCGCCCCATCCATACCGGCAGAACCACGCAAATCTGGGACATCCGGATCGAAGACGAGGCGGGTAGAATCAGTTGCGTGTCCCGCCTCACCGTGATGACCATAGGTGCGCGCTGAGGCCGATACCGTTTTCCGTATTCATTTCCCCCACTTCCGAGGAGCGCTCCATGAGCATCAAAGTTGGCGACAAGATTCCCTCCGTAACCCTGACGCAGATGACTGCCGAAGGCCCCAAGCCGATTTCCACCGACGACGTGTTCGCCGGCAAGAAGGTTGTGCTGTTTGCCGTGCCGGGCGCCTTCACGCCCCTGTGCTCGGGCCAGCACCTGCCCGGCTACGTGAAGCTGGCCGACCAGTTCAAGGCCAAGGGCGTGGACCAGATCGTGTGCGTATCCGTGAACGACGCCTTCGTGATGGGCGCCTGGGCCAAGGACCAGCAGGTCGGCGACAAGGCCCTGCTGCTGGCCGACGGCAATGCCGATTTCGCCAAGGCCATGGGCCTGGAGCTGGACGGCAGCGGCTTTGGCATGGGCGCGCGCTCGCAGCGTTACGCGCTGATCGCCGAAAACGGTGTGGTCAAGCACCTGGGCGTCGAGGAAGGCCGCACCTTCGAGGCCAGCAAGGCCGAGACGATTCTGGCCGCACTGTAAGCCGGCGTTTCCTGACGATGACCGGGGCGGCTTCGCAAGCCGCTTCGGTTCTCCGACCCGGCAGCTCGACAACGTGGTATGGATACGGACCTTCTCGATCAGGCCCGCCAACTGAGCCTGCAAGACCAGCTCGAGTTGGTCGAAGCGCTGTGGGACAGCATTGCCAAACGTAATGCCGCACCGCCGCCGACCGACGCGCAAAAGGCAGAACTCGATCGTCGGCTCGCTGATCACCTGGCGAACCCGCACGACGTGCTGGCCTGGAGTGATGTCAAGACGGCCGCGCTTGCCCGCATCGGGCGATGACGCTGCCGGTCACGTTTGGTCGCGCCGCTTATGCAGAATTCATCGAGGCCGTCGCCTGGTACGAGGCGCAGCGCCCCGGCCTTGGCGGCGAGTTCATCGCCCAGATCGAGCGCTGCGTCCTGCTCGCCGCCGCGCAACCGCGGCGGTATGCCGTGGCCGGGTCGTCGCCAACCGGTTTCCGTACAGCATTTACTTTCGCGCGCAGGTAAAGCGGATTGTCGTGCTGGCGGTTTTTCACAGCAGCCGAGACCCGGCAACCTGGCAACGGCGCGAGGGCTGATTTCGAACGCCCTGTCCGCGGCACCCAATAACTAACCAACACACCGCTGGCCACGCCGCGGCATTAAGGAGGAGACCCCATGGATTTCGCCTTCACCGACGAGCAGCTCGCCATCCGCGAGGCGGTCAGCCGCTACGGGGCCGAGCGCCTGGCGCCCGGCTACATGCAGCGCGAGAAGACCGGCTTCGAGCCCGGCCTGATCCAGGAGATGGGCGGCCTGGGCTACATCGCCCCGGAAATGCCGGAGGATATGGGCGGCGCCGGGCTGGACGCCGTAACCGCCGGCCTGATCGTGGAGGAAATCGCCCGCCACGACTTCAACGTCTCCTACGTGCAGCTGATGGGCTCGCTGTGCGCCACCATCCTCACCCGCCATGCGCAGCCGGACCTGGCGCGCGAGGTGGTCGGCCAGATCTGCCGCGGCGAGGCGCTGGTCGGGCTCGGCCTGACCGAGCCGGGCGGCGGCTCGGACGCGGCGAATCTGAAGCTGCGCGCCACCCGCAGGGGCGATGTCTACGTCCTGAAGGGCGAGAAGGCCTCCGCCTCGTTCGCCGCCCACATGCACAAGATCGTCGTGTTCGCCCGCACCGGCAGCCAGGAAGATCGCGCCAAGGGCATCAGCGCCTTCCTGGTCGACATGGACAGCCCCGGCATCAGCCGCTTGCCGTATGACGATCTGGGCACCCGTGCGGTCGGCCGCGGCTCGGTGTTCTTCGATGACGTGGAAGTGCCGGCCGGGCGCATGCTGGGCGACGAGAATCGCGGCTTCGGGCAGGTCATGGCCGGCTTCGATTACAGCCGCGGGCTGATCGGCCTGCAGTGCCTGGGCGCCGCCCGGGCATCGCTGGAGGAAACCTGGGCCTACGTCACCGAGCGCGAGGCCTTCGGCCGGCCGCTGGCCAAGTTCCAGGGCGTCACCGAACCGCTGGCCGAGTTCGAGACGCTGCTGGAAGCCTGCCGCCTGCTGTGCTTCAAGACCCTGTGGCTGCGCGACCGCGGCCTGCCGCACACGTCCGAGGCGGCCATGGTCAAGTGGTGGGCGCCCAAGCTGGCCTTCGACGTCATCCACCAGTGCCTGATCACCAATGGCCATTACGGCTACAGCACCGACCTGCCCCACCAGCAGCGCCTGCGGGACGTGCTGGGCCTGCAGATTGGCGACGGCACGGCCCAGATCCAGAAAATGATCATCGCGCGCGAGAAGGTCGGCCGCGTGGCGGTGCCCTATGCCTGAAGCGAACGCGGATTCGGGCACTGTCGTCGCCGTCAGCCGACACGGCGCGACGGCCGTACTGGAACTGGCCCGGCCGGAAAAATTCAATTGCCTGAACAGCGCCGTGCACCGGGCCATCGAGGCCGCACTGGATGCGGCCGAAGCGGACCCCACCTGCCGCGCGCTGCTGATCGCCGCCCAGGGCAAGCACTTTTGCACCGGTGCCGATCTGGCCGAGGTGCAGGCCCTGCGCGCCGCCGGCCGCTTCGACGAATTCATCGCGCTCGGTCACCGCGTTTTGTGCCGGCTGGAGGCCTCGCCGCTGCCGGTGGTCATCGCCGTGCAGGGCCTGTGCCTGGCCGGCGGCCTGGAACTGGCGCTGGCCGGCGACGTCATTCTGGCCGCCGAGGGCGCCAAGCTGGGCGATCAGCACGCGCAGTTCGGGCTGGTGCCCGGCTGGGGCGGCAGCCAGCGTCTGCCGCGGCGGGTCGGCCCGGCGCGCGCGCTCGACCTGATGTTCTCGGCCCGCTGGCTGGCAGCGAACGAGGCGCAGGACTGGGGCCTGGTGACGCAGGTCATCCCGGACGCCCAGCTGCGCGAACGGGCGCTCGATTACTGCACTGCGCTCGCCAGCCGCAGCCGGCCGGGTCTGGCCGCCATGAAACGCCTGGCCCGCGAAGGCGCCGACCTGCCGCTGGCCGACGCGCTGGCGCTGGAACAACGCCTGGCCCTGGAAGCCATGGCCGGACCGGATGTGGACGAGGGCCTGGCGGCTTTCGGCGAGCGTCGCCCGCCAAGGTTCTGAGAAACGGGGCGCTGTCTTGGCGAGCACTACCTCACAAGCCCGCCGTCTCTTGCGAACTGACTCTTCGTTAACGCACCCGATAAATATTACTTAGGGAAACGCTGAAGTATTCAGCGTTTCCCTAAGCCACTTGCCGCCGATGACCTTGTGAACCCGCACCACGCTGCGGGACACCACCACAGCCGGTCGAGCGTTTCGCCTTCCATGCCGACCACCTCGCCCACCACTTGCAAATCCGCGGGCTGTTGACGTTGTCGACCCAGCACTCGTTGCCGGTGTTCTACGGCGGATCGATGTGGCTGCACATCAGCTTGCCGACATAGCGCAGAAGCAAGGCTTTCAGCGCGCGCAGGTTGCCAGGCGCGTCCGTGCGCCTCACCCCTTGGGCCGGTCCGAGGCCTGCCAGTCGGGTCCGGGAACGGACGAATCGATCGGCAAGTATGAAACCGCGCTCCCCACGCGGTGGCATGCCCGGCTTCCGTCGCCACCGGAAGTGGCCAAAAGCCAAGCCCCGCATGGTTTTGCAGGTCGACGACGGCGAAAAAAGCGTATGCTTGCGTCGACTTTTTCAGGCCAGGCATCAAGCGACGTCCTTAACGTGTTGTCTTCGCTGGAAAAAATCTATTCGGTTGCGCAGTCGCGGCAGATGGACCGAGCCGCGGCGCAGCAAGCCGCGTGCAGCGGTAGCGTGTTGATGGAGCGCGCCGGTGCGGCTGCGTTCGCGTTTCTGCGCAGCCGCTGGCCGCAGGCGCTGCGCCTGGCCGTGCTGTGCGGGGCCGGCAACAACGGCGGCGACGGCTACGTGCTGGCGCGGCTGGCGCGGCTGGCCGGGCGGCCGGTGCGCCTGGCCGCGGTGGCCGGTCTGCCGCGCCCCGGCAGCGAGGCAGACACGGCCCGGCAGTGGTTCATCGCCTGCGGCGGCGCCGAGGAAGACGTTTCAGTCGCCATGCTGGCGCAGGCCGATGTGGTGGTCGATGCGCTGCTGGGCACGGGTCTGGACCGCCCGCCCGTGGGTGCAGTCGCGGATGCCATTGCCGACATCAATGCCAGCGGCCGGCCGGTGCTGGCCCTGGATGTGCCAAGCGGGCTGAACGCCGATACCGGCCAGGCGCCGGGCGCGGTGGTGCGTGCCGATGCCACGGTCAGCTTCGTGGCCCGCAAGCAGGGTCTGTACACCGGCGTGGCGCGCGACTGTTGCGGGCAGTTGGTTTTCGATGATCTGGGCGTGCCGGAGCTGGCCGTGGAACAGGCCGGCGAGGCGCCGGCCGTGCTGCTCGACCTGCCGCATTTGCGCGCTGCCTTTCTGCCGCCGCGCCGCCGCGGCGCGCACAAGGGCGACTTCGGTCACGTGCTGGTGATCGGCGGCGATCACGGCTACGGCGGCGCGGTGCGCCTGGCCGGCGAGGCGGCGGCACGCGCCGGTGCCGGCCTGACCAGCGTGGCGACGCGCCCGGCGCACGTGCCGGCGCTGATCGCCGGTCGGCCGGAGCTGATGGCGCGCGGTGTCGACACCGCCGCCGATCTGGCGCCGCTGCTGGCGCGCGCCAGCGTGCTGGCGGTCGGGCCGGGTCTGGGGCAGGGCGATTTCGGCCGCGCGCTGTTCGGGGCGGCGCTCGACAGCGGTCTGCCGCTGGTGGTGGACGCCGACGCGCTCAATCTGCTGGCCGCCGCGCCCGAGCGGCGCGAGAACTGGATTCTGACGCCGCACCCCGGCGAGGCGGCGCGCCTGCTGGGTATCGCCACCGCACAGGTGGAGGCCGACCGCTACGCCACCGTGCGCGCCGTGCAGGCCCGCTTCGGCGGCGTGGTGCTGCTCAAGGGCGCCGGCACGCTGGTGTGCGACGGCCAGGCGCCGATCGCCGTGGTGCCGTACGGCAATCCGGGCATGGCCAGCGGCGGCATGGGCGATGTGCTGACCGGCCTGATCGCCGCGCTGTGGGCGCAGGGCCTGCCGGCGCTGGCAGCGGCGGCGCTGGGCGCCTGCCTGCATGGCGCGGCGGCCGATGCCGTGGCGGCGCGACGCGGCGAGCGCGGCCTGCTGGCCGGGGATGTGTCGGACGCCTTGCCGCCATTGCTCAACGGAACGGACGATGGAGCGCACCTGGGTGCTTGAGAACGAAGCCGCGCAGCTGGATCTGGGCGCCCGCCTGGCGCAGGCGTTGCCGGAATCCCTGTGCGTCTACCTGCGAGGCCCGCTGGGTGCCGGCAAGACCACGCTGGTGCGCGGCGTGCTGCGGGCGCTCGGCCACGCCGGCCCGGTGCGCAGCCCGACCTACACGATTCTGGAAACCTACGCCGTGGCGCGCGGCGAGGTCTGCCATCTGGACCTGTATCGCCTCGGCAGCGCCGAGGAACTGGAAGACATCGGCGCCCGCGAGCTGTTCGACGGGCGGCACGTCTGCTTCGTGGAATGGCCCGAGCGCGGCGCCGGCTGGCTGCCGCAGGCCGACCTGGAACTGGACATCGACATGGCCGGCAGTGGCCGCCGGGTGCAGGCCCGCGCGCACAGCCCCGCCGGCGAATCGCTACTGGAATCGATGGCATGAACACACGTGCTGGAACCGCCAACAAGCCCGCCGGGGGGTTGTCGTTCAACAACCGGATGGGAGCCCAGCCATGCCGGGCGATGGCTTCGGGGCTTGGATCGCGCAGCGCTGCTGCGCTCCTACAGGGCGGGTATCGCCAGTCCACTGGCCGCCTGGGGCAATTGTTCGCGGCTGCCTTTGTTGTGTGCCTGCTGGCGCTGTCGCCGCTGGCCGGTTTCGCGGGCGAGCTGCGCGGCGTGCAGTACGCGCCGGTGGCCGGCGGCACGCGGCTGACGCTGAATCTGAGCGCACCCACCGCGGTGCGCGTGTTCAGCCTGAAGGCACCGGAGCGGCTGGTGGTCGACCTGCCGGCGACCACGCTGCGCGGCGCATTGGCCGCGCCGCCCGGCGGCACGCTGCGCGCCGTGCGCACCGGCCCGCAGGCAGGCGGCGGACTGCGGGTGGTGTTCGACCTGGCCACGCCGGTGCAGTGGCGCCACGCCACGCTGCCGGCCGGTGGCGGCCAGGGGCCGCGAGTGCAGATCGACGTGCTGGGCGGCAAGGCGGCGCTGGCGCCGGTGGTGGCGCGCGCGCCGGCCAAGGCGCCCCGGCCGGCCTCGGCACCGGTTGTTGCCAAGCCAGCCAATGCGGTCGCGATTGCCAAAACCGCTCCGCAGGTCACCAAACAGCCCGCTACGCCGGTTGCTCCACGGCCCGAGCCAGCGGTTGCCACGGCGGCGGCTGTGCCCAGCGCCGCCGCTGCGCCGGTGCTGCGCGCCAAGTCGGCCGGCGCCGTGACGGTGGTGATCGACGCCGGCCACGGCGGCCACGACGTGGGGGCGGTCGGCCCCGGCCGCCTGTACGAGAAAACCGTCACCCTGGCCATTGCCCGGGAACTGGCCGCGCAGATCAACGCCAGGCCGGGCATGCGCGCCGTGCTCACACGCAGCGACGACCGGTTCCTGGAACTGCGCCAGCGCACCGCCGTGGCGCACAAGCACAAGGCCGACCTGTTCGTTTCGATACACGCCGACGCCGTGGCCAAGGGCACGGCGCGCGGTTCGAGCGTCTACGCGCTGTCCGAGCACGGCGCCACCAGCGAGGCGGCGCGTCTGCTGGCGGCGCGCGAGAACGCGGCCGGCCTGGCGCCGGGCCTGGCCGATGCGGGCCAGGACAAGGTGCTGCGCTCGGTGCTGCTGGACCTGTCGCAGAACGCCACCACCGAGAGTAGTCTTCGTCTGGCCGACCGCCTGTTGGACCGTATCGCCGACGTGAACAAATTGCACCGCTCGGACGTGCAACAGGCCGGCTTCATGGTCCTCAAATCACCGCAGGTACCCTCGGTGCTGGTCGAAACCGCCTTCATTTCCTCGCCCGACGAGGCCCGCAAGCTGGCCGATCCGGCTTTCCGCCGCCGCATGGCCACGGCACTGGCGGCCGGTATCCGCGATTACCTGCAAACCGAGCCGCGCCTGCGCCAGGCGCTGGCCGATGCGGAAACCGGCCGCACGCCGGCCCTGCGCCGCGCGGATGACGGCAGCTGAGGCGCCGCGCCGGCCGATCCGCGAACTGCCGGCGCAACTGGCCAACCAGATCGCCGCCGGCGAGGTGGTCGAGCGGCCGGCCTCGATCGTCAAGGAATTGCTGGAGAACGCCCTCGACGCCGGGGCCCGGCGCATCGAGGTCACGCTGGAGCAGGGCGGCGTCGGCCTGATCCGCGTGCGCGACGACGGCGGCGGCATTCCGGCCGAGGAGCTGCCGCTGGCGCTGCGCCGCCATGCCACCAGCAAGCTGGCCAGCAGCGGCGAGCTGATGCGCATCCGCACGCTGGGCTTTCGCGGCGAGGCGCTGCCCAGCATCGCCTCCGTGGCGCGCCTGGACCTGGCATCGGCGCCGGCCGGCGCGCCCGCGGCGCAGTTGCTGCATGGCCAATCCGAGCCGTCGCCGGCGGCGCATCCGCCCGGCACCACCGTGACCGTGCGCGACCTGTTCTACAACCTGCCGGCGCGGCGCAAGTTCCTGCGCGCCGAGAAGACCGAGTTCCAGCACGCCGACGAACTGCTGCGCCGCCTGGCGCTGGCGCGTTTCGACGTCGGTCTTGCCTGGTCGCACAACGGCAAGCCGGTGCAGCAACTGCAGCCGGCGCTGGATCTGCCGGCCCGCGAACAGCGCCTGGCACGCCTGTGCGGGCAGGCCTTCGTGGATGCCGCGCTGCGGCTGGACTTTCCGGCCGGCGAGCTGCGCCTGTCCGGCTGGGCGGCGCTGCCGACCTTCTCGCGCGCCGCGGCAGACCTGCAGCACTGGTACGTCAACGGCCGCCTGGTGCGCGACAAGCTGCTCACCCATGCCGCGCGCCAGGCCTATCAGGACGTGCTCTACCACGGTCGCCAGCCGGCCTATGTGCTGTACCTGGACCTGCCGGCCGAACTGGTGGACGTGAACGTGCATCCGGCCAAGGCCGAGGTGCGTTTTCGCGACAGCCGCGCGGTGCACGACCTGGTGCGTCGGGGTCTGCGCGAGGTGATCGCCAGCGGCAGCCGCGCCGGCGGGCAGGGGCTGGATGCCGCGCCTGGGACCGGATCGGCGCCCGTTCCGACCAGCGGCTTTGCCGGCAGCCCATCCCGGCTCTGGGAAGCGAATGCCCCCCGCCTGTCGACCGGTCAGGTGGCCGAACAGCTCGCGGCGTACACACAGCTGGCACGTGGCGCGGCGCAGGATGCCGCGGGCGCCGCTGTGGCATTGCCAGCCGATGGCGAGCAGCCGCTCGGCCGGCCGCTGGCGCAGCTGATGGGCATCTACATCCTGGCGCAGGGCGCGCGCGGCCTGGTACTGGTCGACATGCACGCCGCGCACGAGCGCATCACCTACGAGCGCCTGCGCGCCGCCCACGCCAGCGGGCGCATCGTCAGTCAACCACTGTTGGTGCCGCTGACGCTGCACTTGGGTGCCGCCGATGTGGCGGCGGTAGAGCAACACGCCGAACTGTGGCCGCAGCTGGGCCTGGAGCTGGCCGTGCTGGGGCCGGACACGCTGGCCGTGCGCGAGGTGCCGGCGCTGCTGGCCGGCGGCGACGTGGCCGCGCTGGTGCGCGACATCCTGGCCGAGCTGCGCGAGCACGGCCGCAGCACGCGCGTGCAGGAGCATATCGACGCCCTGCTGTCGGGCATGGCCTGCCACGGCTCGGTGCGCGCCGGACGCCAATTGTCGCTGGCCGAAATGGACGCGCTGCTGCGCGACATGGAACGCACTGAACGCAGCGGCCAATGCAGCCACGGCCGCCCAACCTGGGTGGAATTACCGCTGGCGGAGCTGGACCGCCTGTTCCTGCGCGGGCGCTGAGCCGCCCCCAGCGGCGCGGCGTGCAAGCGGTACTGCGCCCCCGGGGGGTCGGCCAACTTCAGCCGGTCGCGGTCTGGCGCTCAATGTTCCGGCGCGGCGACCGATAAACCGTGTCAGACCATCGGCGCCAACGCGGCAAGCGGGGCGCTGTGGGGTGCCGTCGGCTCGGTGGGTGAACTACCCACAGCCGGCAAGCCGGCCTTCGCTGCCCGCAGGCAAAGGATTGACCAAGGATGGAGAAACCCTGCATCACCGGACCGTCCGCCTTCGACGACTGGCTGCGCAGCAACCCGGACCCGGTGGCGATCGCACGCGGCGTGACCCTGCAGGACATCCGCCTGCTGCGCTGGAACGACGCTTTCGCGACCCTGCTGGGAATGCGGGAGGATGCCGATCCGGCGCCGCGATTCGCCGCCGCGCTGACCCGCATGGCCCAGCTCGATGGGCAACAGGAACACGCTTTCGTTGCGGCCAATCGGGAGGCGCTGCGTGCCGGCCGTACCAAGACCCGCTGGGAGTTTCTGGACCCGGCCGGCAAACGGCTGAGCGCCGAGGTGGAACTGACGGCCCTGCCGTCGCTTGCGCCGGATGTGTACTGCGTACACATCCGCGACATCGGCGCCGTGATCGAAACCCAGGCCGAACTGGCCACCAGCGAGGCGCGCTTTCGCGATTTGTTCGAGGTCGCAGAGGATGCCTTCGGCTTCATCTCGATCGCCGGTGGCGAGCCGTGCTTCATCGACTGCAACGCCTATCTGGCGCGCCTGTATGGCGCCAGCGACAAGGCGCAGGTGATCGGCGCCACGCCGCTCGATTTCTCGCCGCCGGTGCAGCCGGATGGCAGGTCGTCGGTCGATCGCTCGCGAATGGAGTCCGAACGGGCGCTGGAAAAGGGCTTTGCCCGCTTCGACTGGTACTCGCTGCGCCTGGACGGAACGCCGTTCTGGCTGGACGTGGCGCTGACCATCCAGCCGTCCTGGGGCACGGGCGTGCTGCATTTCTCCGGCCGCGACATCACTGACCGCAAACACGCCGAACAGACGCTCGCCCGGGCCGAGGAGCTGGCCAGGGTAACGTTGCAATCGATCGGCGACGGCGTCATCACCACCGATGCCGAGGGCCGCGTTACGGCGCTGAACCCGATCGCCGAGCGCCTGACCGGCTGGCCGCAGATCGAAGCCCTCGACCGGCCGGTCGGCGAGGTGTTTCGCCTGGTGCACGAAGACAGCCGCCGGCCGGTCGACAATCCGCTGCTGCGCTGCATCGCCGAAGATCAGGCGATCGACCTGCCGGGCACCGCCGTCCTGCTGAACCGCGACGGGGTCGAGTATCAAGTGGAAGATTCGGCGGCGCCCATTCATCTGCCCGACGGCACGCTGGCCGGCGCGGTGATCGTGTTTCGCGACGTGACCGACACCCGGCGCCTGGCGGACGAGATCTCCCACCAGGCGCGGCACGACCCGCTGACCGGCCTGCCCAACCGGCGCGAGTTCGAACACCGGCTGGGCGAACTGCTGGAGCAAGCGCGCCGGACCGATGCCGTGCATGCCCTGTGTTACGTGGATCTGGACCAGTTCAAGGTGGTCAACGACGGCTGCGGCCACACGGCCGGCGACCAGCTGCTGGCCGAACTGGCCACCCTGCTGCAGCACCGGATCCGCCGCGGTGACCTGCTGGCGCGCCTCGGCGGCGACGAATTCGGCTTGCTGCTGACCGACTGCCCGCCGGACAAGGCGACGCAGATCGCCCATGATTTGCTCGGCGCGATCGGCGATTTCCGCTTTCGCTGGGGGGAACGCAGCTTCACCGTGGGCGCCAGCATGGGCCTGGTGCCGGTCAGCGCCGGCGCGGCATCGGCCGCCGAACTGCTGACCGAGGCGGACCTTGCCTGTTACACGGCCAAGGACCTCGGGCGCAACCGCATCCATCTGTTCCGGCACGGTGATGCCGACCTGGCGCGCCGCCGCAGCGAAATGCAGTGGGCGACCGAGCTGCGCGACGCGCTGGATGAACAGCGCCTGCTGCTGTACGTGCAGCCGATCTGCGCGCTCGGCGAAGCCGACGGGCCGCCGTGGTACGAGGTGTTGCTGCGCCTGCGCCAGCGGGACGGGCGCATCGTGCTGCCGGGCGCCTTCCTGCCGGCCGCCGAACGCTTCGGACTGATGCCGTTGATCGACGGCTATGTGGTGTCACGCGCGATTGGGCACCTGCTGGCCTGCGGCCGGGCCGCCGGTGCGCGCCTGTCGGTGAACCTTTCCGGTCGCTCACTGGAGGACCCGGGCGTGATCGGCATGATCGAGGGCTACTTCGCCGATCCGGGCCATGTGTCCGGCCGGCTGTGCCTGGAACTGACCGAGACCACCGCCGTCGCCCATCTTGGCCGCACGCGCGAGTTCATCCACCGTCTGCGCGGCGCCGGCTGTCTGTTTGCGCTGGACGACTTTGGCACCGGCGTGTCGTCGTTCGCCTACCTGAAGCATCTGCCGGTGGATTACCTGAAGCTGGACGGCAGCTTCGTGCGCGACATCACCCGCGAACCGATCGACCGCGCCATGGTGGAGGCCATCCACCGGCTGTCGACCATCATGGGCTTTCAGACCATCGCCGAGTTCGTCGAGGACGCGGCGACGCTGGAGCTGCTGCGCACGATCGGCGTCAACTACGGGCAGGGCTTTTTGCTTGGCCGGCCGGCACCGATCGAATCGATGCTGGAGGGCATCCCGCAGTCGGCAATAGGCGCGGCCTGACGCGGCTGCCGGCTGCGTCAGGGCCGCTTCACGCCCGCCAGGCCACGTCGCAACACAGCACGCCCGGCGCGCCGGCCAGCGATGCCGTCACCGCCAGCGTGACACAGGCCACGCCGAAACCCCGTTGCAGGTAGGCGCGGCTGCGCTGCACCGAATCCGGATTGGCGACGGCGCGGGCAAAAAACCCGCGCCCGGACGCATCCGCGCCCGGCTGGTCCAGCAGCATCGCAAAGCGTGGCCGGCCCGCTCGGGCGCCCAGCAGGCTGTCGCTGCGCTGAATGCCATCGACATCGAGCCAGTAACAGCGCAGCAGTGAGATCTCATCGAGCATCGGGGCGGTCGCATCCGCCAGCGTGGCGCCGCCGGCCAGGCGCTGCGCGGCGGCGACCAGCTGCAGGCACCAGACATCGGGCCAGGATGACACCGGCGCGGCGCCGACCGGTGTCGACGATACAGCGCGCGGCATGTCGATGGGGATGATCTGGGCACGGTCGCGCAGAACAGGCGCCGGGAAGGCGAAGTGAAAGCCCTGCGCCAGGTCGCAGCCGACTTCCAGCGCGAGCATGGCCTCCTCGTAGGTCTCCACGCCCTCCATCAGCACCAGGGCGCCGCAGTCATGCAGGAATTCGACCAGACCGGGCAGCAGGCGGCGCTCCTCGTGACGGGCCAGGGCGGCCAGCAGCAGCTCGCGATCGAGCTTGACGATGTCGACGCCCAGCGACCACAGGCGCGTCAGGCTGGACAGCCCGACGCCGTAATCGTCGATCGCCACCAGGCAGCCGATTTGCCGGTAATGGGCCACCGCATCGGCCAGCGTATCGCCATCCTGCACACCGGACTCGGCGATTTCCACCACCACGCGCGCCGGATCGAAACCGCTTTTCTCCAGTATGTTGGCCAGGAATTCGCCATGCCGGCGGTGGCTCGCCACCACCAGCGGCGACACGTTCAGGAACAGCCAGCCGTCGGCCGTGCCGGCCTGGCCCTGAAAGTTGCGCAGGTGCAGCAGCCGGCACAGGGTGTCCAGTTCAACCAGGCCGGCCTCGTCCAGGCCGCCGCTGAAGAACCGGAACGGCGTCGCGCCCCGCCCGTCGGCATAGTCCAGACGAACCAGTCCCTCGTGGCCCACCACCCGGCCGGTGCTCAGCGTCACCACCGGCTGGAACACGCTCGACAGGCGCAGGCTGCGGAACTGGCCCTGCCAGACGCCGTCGTCGGCCTGGCTGGCCAGGGCCTCAAGATGGGAAAGCTGCGAGGCGGTACGCAGGTTCGACATGGCGTTTGGCACGCTCCAGTGAATGGCCACAGATCTGCCTGTCGGGCCTGGCTGGCGGCGGGTCGAGACGCACGCGACGGCATGCTCGCGTCGCGCGACGTCTAGGCACCGGCCCCTGAGCCAGGGCGTGACAGGTCACTACCTGGCCTTGTATCGGCCGTTCAGGCAGACGCTGAATGCCGCCGACGGTTTTCTATACCCCGGCGGAGCCGGGCACAACTGCCCCCCGATCGGAGAACTGTAGAGCCCGGCAGTGCCGGGCGATATCGCGCGGCACAGCCAGGCTCCCACTTAGCCGCCGAACATCCTGGCCAGGAAGGCGATCTCGTCGCCGATGCGCACGTCCAGGATCGCCGGTCGGCCCTCGCGTACCGCCGCCACGGCGCGACCGACGGCGGCGCGGATCTGCGTCGGATCCTCGACCTTCTCGCCGTGGCCGCCGAACATCACTGCCAGTTGGCTGTAGTCCGGGTTGGGCGCGATCGGCGAGCTGACGTGGTTGCGGTGGGTGACCGCGGCGCCTTTCGGGTACAGGAACTCGGTGCCCATCTGCATCGACCGATAGTGGCCGTTGTTGAAGATCACGGTCAGCATGCCCACGCCGTACTGCTGCGAGAAGCCGAGTGCCGCCAGGCCGGGGTTGTAGTTGTAGGTGCCGTCGCCGACGAAGGTGACCAGCAGCTTGTCCGGCAGCCCCACTGCGGCGCCCAAACCCATGCCCAGACCCAGGCCCAGGCCGCCGGACAGGGCGTTGATGAAATGGCCGGGCTTCAAGCGGTCCATCACGTTGATGATGGTGTGGTGGGACAGGATGGTCTCATCGATGATCACAGCGTCGTCCGGCAGGCAGGCGTTCAGTTCGTGGCACAAAAAGCGCGCGTCGATCGGCGTGGCGCCCGCGTTCTGCAGCGCATCCTCCCGCCACTGCGCGCGCCGCGCCACGCTGCGTTCCGCCCAGGCAGTCTGTCGCTGATCGGCGCCGGCCGTGGCGGTCGGGATCAGCTCCAGCAGCATGTCCACGGCGGCCATCACATCGCCCTGAATCTGCAGATCGGCCGTGAAACCGGTATATGGATCGCGCTCGCGCAACGGGTCCTGGGCGATGTTGATCAGCTTGGCGGCCGGCGGCGTCATGGCCGTCGGTGGGTACCACGGGCCGGGCGATTCGAGCATCAGCACCGCGTCGACGTCCTTCAGATAAGCCTGCGCATAGAAGCCGGCATGCAGCGCGTGATCGCGCGGGAAATTCACGAAACCCGGATGCTGGCCCTCCACCACGCCGGCACCCAGGCGCTCGGCCAACTGCACCAGGCGCGCCGCTTCGGCCGCCGTGCGGCAGGCGTTCTCGACGATGATCAGCGGGCTTTTGGCCGCCTTCAGCCAGCCGGCGGCTTGCTGCAGCGGCGCGCGATCCGCCTGCGGTGTGGCCGGAAAGGCATAGCGGGCCGGCGCCGGCAGCACCGCCGGCTGGTGCAGATGCTCGAACGGCAGCGACAGGAACACCGGCCCCTGCGGCGCGCCCATCGCCAGAGCACAGGCACGATGCACGGCGCCGGCCAGCACGGCCGGCGTGTTCAAACCAAAGCTCGACTTGGTAAACGAATCGACCAGCCGCGCCGGCCCGCCGTGGTCGGCCAGAAAGCGCCCCCATTGCGCACCGACCCAGGCGTCCGGACCCTCGCCGAAGGTGACCGACTCGCCGGCCAGCACCAGCAACGGAATCTGCTCGTGATAGGCGGCGCGGATGCCCATCGAGGCGTGCAGCGTGCCCACCGTGGCGTGCACCAGACACACGCCCAGCTTGCCGGTGGCCCGCGCGTAGCCCATGGCCTGGCCGATGGCCAGGTCCTCGTGGCGGGCGTTGTAATAGGTCGGCGCCGGCTGTTTTGCGGCCGCGCGCCGGGCCAGTGCCTCCCACAGCGGCGGCCATTCGGAGCCGGGCGAGGAGAAAATCGCCTCCACACCGTAACCGTTCAGGATGTCGATCAGGACTTCGGCGCCGTTGGGCTGGCTCATGGGGGTCTCCTCCGGGATGACTGTTACGGTCGGCTTACCGAAGCGGCGCCGCACCTGATGCGAATCATAGACCGCTCAACCGACCGAACGATCAGCAGGGGCCGCATGGTATTTTTCCGCCACAGCTCGCGATCGGAGGAACTGCCATGAATGCCCCGCACGCCTTGTCCGATTACGCCCACCTGGTGCAGCCCGACCGCGTGCACAGCGCCATTTATACGGATCCGGCCATCTTCGAGCAGGAGATGACACGCATCTTCCATCGCGCCTGGCTGTGCGTCGGCCACGAGGCGGAACTGCCCAATCCGGGCGACTTTCGCGCCACCACACTCGGGCGCCAGCCGGTCATCATGGTGCGCGGCGAGGACGGCCAGGTGCGCGTGTTCATGAACCGCTGCCGCCATCGCGGCATGACCGTGTGCGAAACGGAAACCGGCAACGCGCGTTTTTTCACCTGCTGGTACCACGGCTGGGTGTACCGCAACACCGGCCCGCTGCAGGACGTGCCCGGCCCCGCCGGCTACGGTGCGGACTTCCACAAGGAAGACTTTGGCCTGACGCTCGTGCCGCGCCAGGCCAGCTACCGCGGCTTCGTGTTTGCGAGTCTCGCCCCGACCGGTTCGACCCTGGCCGAACACCTCGGGCCGGCGGCGAAGTACCTGGACATCTACATGGACGCCTCGCCGGTCGGCGACATCGACGTCACCGCCGGCGTGCACCGCACGCGCTACCGCGGCAACTGGAAGTTCGTCGGCATGGACGGCTACCACCCGCACTACACGCACCGCTCGGTGCTCGACGCCTGGCGCCGGCGCTCCGGCGGCAACATGGCCGACACCCACCACGGCGATCCGTTCGCCGACGAGTCCGGCAACCTGACGCGCGACCTTGGCAACGGCCACGTGCTGCTGGATTTCCTGCCCGGACGCATGGGCAACCTGGACCGCTATCTGGCCACCCTGCGCAAGCTGCCGCAGGGCGAGGACTACATCCAGGCCATGCACACCGCCTACGGCGAGCAACGCGGCAACGAACTGCTGGCCTGGGCCGGCGACCCGCACGTCGGCATTTATCCGAACCTGCAACTGATCGGCGTGCAGATTCGCCTGGTGCGTCCGATCAGCGTGGACGAGACCGAGGTGCTGATGTTCCCCGGCCTGCTCAAGGGCGTGCCGGCCAGCGTCAACAGCCTGCGCCTGCGCCAGCACGAATCGTTCTACGGCCCGTCCGGCGCCGGCTCGCCGGACGACGCCGAACTGTTCGAGCGCAACCAGGAAGGCCTGCAGGCCAGCGTCGAACCCTGGCTGTATCTGGCGCGCGGCCTGAACCGCGAGCGCGTGGAGCCGGACGGCACGCGCGTCGGCCTGGTCGGCGACGAAACCACCCAGCGCGGCCAGTTGCGCGGGTGGGCGAAACTCATGGCGGAGGCCTGATCATGACGATCACGCGCGAGGCAGTGGAAGCCTTCCTGTTCCACGAAGCCGACCTGCTCGACGACATGGATGCCGAGGCCTGGCTGGCCCTGTGGGCGCCCGAGTGCTGCTACTGGGTGCCCTGCAATGGCCGCGACGACAGCACCGATCCGCAGCGGCAGGTGTCCATCATCTACGATGACCGGGCCCGCCTCGAAGACCGCATCTACCGCCTCATGAGCAGCGCCGCCCACAGCCAGCGGCCCCGCTCGCGCATGCGCCGGGTGGTCGGCAACATCCGCTACGAAGTGCGCGAGGGCGAAGTCCACACCCGCAGCAACTTCGTGCTGGCCGAGCTGCGCCGCGGTCGGCAGGAGATATGGTCAGGCGTCAGCCAGCACCGCCTGCTGCCAGTCGCAGATGGCTTTCAGATCAGGGCCAAGACCGTACTGCTGACGCAAAGCGACGAGGCCATCGACAATCTGACCTTCCTGCTGTAGCCGCACCACACCCGGCGGAGTTGACCACGCGAGATCGAGGCGGGGGCGGTGCTCGATCTGGGCCACGGGCACGTCGTCCCGCCACAGGTAGCTCCTGATCGGGCCGGTCGCGTCGGTCTCGGCGATGAGGTGATCGTTGCCGTCGTAGGCGTACAGCACGGTGGCCGCGCCCTGCGGGGCGGCGGCGGTGGTTTCCTTGCGCGTGCGCCGGTGGCGGGCATCGTAGTGGTAGGTGGCCAGCAGCTCACCGAACAGGCGGACGGTCTTGAGCTGGCCGGGACCGTCCCAGGTGTAGCTGAAGCCGGCCTGCGCGGTGGTGTGGCCGGCGGGGTCCAGGGTGACTGGCCCCTGCGGGCGGCTGGTTTGGCGGTTGCTGCTGGGGGCGTACACGTAGCTGCCGATGCCGTCGCTTTGGCGGTTACCAGCGCCATCGTAGCCGAAGCTCTGGGTGACCACCGGGCCCTGCTCGCGGGTGAGGCGGTCCAGGGCGTCGTAGCTGTAGGTGGTGGTGTCCGGCACGCTGCGGGTCAGGACGTTGCCGTTAATCACAGGTTCCGTCAGTAACCGACACGATCCTGGTTCCGTCCAGCGCGAGCACCACGGAATCATCAATCCAGGCTTCGCGGCCTTCATTCTTCATGGTCACGTTCGGTCCGAGCTTGGTAGTCAAAGCCGCCAGGTCTTGCCCGTTCCATCCCGCGTCGGCGATCTTGACAAGGAGCCGACATTGCTGCGTCAAGAATGTGTTCTGCTGACGGGAGTGATCTAGGCTGATAGTGGTGTCGAATAGCACAATGAGGAGCGTGCCGGTAATCCCCAGAATAACGATTGCCACGAGAATCTTTTTCAATTTCCACCCCCGGCCTCGAACGCCCTCCGTGCGAAGTCGCGGCATGTGTTAGATCGAAAAGGATTCCAGCTGTATGGCGGTCTGTTCGTGTCGTTCTTCACACGCTCCGAGTATTCGTATACCTTCGTTTCGTCCGCGCTCTTATCGCAAGACAGTTCGGCATCGGTGTCCTTGCCAATTTTGTTTAGTGCATCGATCAACTTCTTCCAGGATTCCGGGGTAGGGGTTCCATCAGGTTGAATCTCAAGGTTCGGTAGGCGTCTCCTTTCGACACTGCCGAAGTCGCTGGCGTAGCGACCATATTCGTAATAACGGGTCTGGCCTGTCGACTCGTCGTAACCAAACACTCCCGCATGCCCTGGGGTAAGCGTTGTTTGGACTTTCGTTCCGGGAATGGTGATCGGATAATCAGGGAAATCAACAAAACAAGCGGCTAAACCCATTGGATCAACAAACGCTAATGGGTTGCTGCCCACATACGCATACGTATTCACGCCCCCCGCCAGTCCAATCGGATCCGGGCTCAGGTACCGCCCGCTGGTGGGATCATAGTAGCGCGCCTGGTTGTAGTGCAGGCCGGATTCCGGGTCGAAGATTTGGCCGGGGTAGCGCAGGTTGATGACCGTCGGCTGCCCGTCGCCGTCGGGGTCTTCGTCCGGCAGGCTGCTGCCGAAGGCGTCGGCCTCCCAGCGCCAGACCAGGACGCCGGTTTCGTTACGGGCGGCCCGCGGGGTGTTCAGATGATCGGTCTCCAGGTACAGCACTTTTCGCGTTGGGCGGTGCTCGATCTGGGCGACGGGGGTGTCGTCCCGCCACACGTAGCTCCTGATCGGGCCGGTTGCATCGGTCTCGGCGAGCAGGTGAGCGTTGTCGTCGTAGGTGTACAGCACGGTGGCCGCGCCCTGCGGGGCGGCGGCGGTGGTCTCCTTGCGCGTGCGCCGGTGGCGGGCGTCGTAGTGGTAGGTGGCCAGCAGCTGGCCGGACAGGCGGACGGTCTTGAGCCGGCCCGGGCCGTCCCAGGTGTAGGTGAAGCCGGCCTGGGCGGTGGTGTGGCCGGCGGCATCGAGCGTGACCGGCCCCTGCGGGCGGCTGGTTTGGCGGTTGCTGCTGGGGGCGTACACGTAGCTGCCGGCTCCATCGAGGGTGCGGTTGCCGGCGCCATCGTAGCCGAAGCTCTGGGTGACCGCCGGGCCCTGCTCGCGGGTGAGGCAGTCCAGGGTGAAAAACCGTGGTCTGTCCCCGGTTTATAGATTTTGGATCCCCTTACCGTAGAAATCTATTTACGAGTGGCGCTGCTATAAAAGTAGTAACCGCAATAAGAACTGGCAGATTATGAAATAGGGTTTCTACTGCATCTGGTCCAGAGCCGATCAAAAGCCCCGTCACTAGAAGTAAGAAAACACCTCCGGCAACGCCATAGCTTGCGACAAGCACGACCACGTATCTCCCTAAAATGCCTCGACGAGATAAAAAATCACTCTTTCCGAAGAGACTATAAATCGAGAACAGCAGCCATAAGTAGGGAACCAAATGGATCAGAAACATCGGCACGCTGTAGTTGGTTGAAAAAAATGACGTGCTAAAAACTAAAATAAACTGGCTGCATAACAATACTACGGACACCATCAAAAGGATGGCACTCGCCTTCTTTGGTGGCCTCATCATCTGGCGATTATTCACAACAGCTCTCGACGCCGCTGTCTATAACGGTCGAACTCCCGACCAGAAAACCAATTCCCACATCAAAACCGCTGACTGGCCCGGCACCTATTCCTCGTGCACCACCGATCTGAACTGCACTCGCACTCACGCCATGGGAACGCGGTAGTTGCTTGGTGACCAGCGCCTGTCCTGCCAGACCTTGTGCGGTTGGCGGTATCGAAAAACCAGCGCTGGATTGAAAGAAAAACCCGTTAAAGACGCTCGGATCAGGCGTTGAACGGTTATCGACAACCTGAGCGTTCTCGTGGGTGGCAGAGAAGTCGACCCCAAACCCCGCCCCTGGGCCGAGCGCCAGAACTTTTACCCATGTTCGTTGACCATTTATGCACTCGCTGCGAAGCGTAAAGAGAAATACACCGGCAGCGAAAAACTCACCGCCAGTCTGCGTACCGGTCCAAGTCACCAAACCACTTGGATCGATAAACCGCAGCGGATTGTTCCCCACATACGCATACGTATTCAATCCACCCGCCAGCCCGATCGGGTCCGGGCTCAGGTACCGCCCGGTGGTGGGGTCATAGTAGCGCGCCTGGTTGTAGTGCAGGCCGGATTCGGGGTCGAAGACCTGGCCGGGGTAGCGCAGGTTCACGGTGGTCGGGGTGCCGTCGCCGTCGGGGTCTTCGTCTGGCAGGGTGCTGCCGAAGGCGTCGGCCTCCCAGCGCCAGACCAGGATGCCGGCCTCGTTTCTTGCGGCGCGCGGGGTGTTCAGATGATCGGTCTCCAGGTACAGCACTTTTCGCGTTGGGCGGTGCTCGATCTGGGCGAAGGGGGTGTCGTCCCGCCACACGTAGCTCCTGATCGGGCCGGTTGCATCGGTCTCGGCGAGCAGGTGGTCGTCTGGGTCGTAGGTGTACAGCACGGTGGCCGCGCCCTGCGGGGCTTGGGCGGTGGTCTCCTTGCGCGTGCGCCGGTGGCGGGCGTCGTAGTGGTAGGTGGCCAGCAGCTGGCCGGACAGGCGGACGGTCTTGAGCCGGCCCGGGCCGTCCCAAGTGTAGGTGAAGCCGGCCTGGGCGGTGGTGTGGCCGGCGGCATCGAGCGTGACCGGCCCCTGCGGGCGGCTGGTCTGGCGGTTGCTGGCGGGGGCGTACACGTAGCTGCCGGCTCCATCGAGGGTGCGGTTGCCGGCGCCATCGTAGCCGAAGCTCTGGGTGACCGCCGGGCCCTGCTCGCGCGTGAGGCGGTCCAGGGCGTCGTAGCTGTAGGTGGTGGTGTCCGGCGCGCTGCGGGTCAGGATGTTGCCGTTGCTATCGTAGGTGTAGCTGGCGTCGCCGGCGCGGGCGTCGGGGGTGGTCAGGAGCAGGACTGTGCCCGCCAGCGCGAGCAGCAGCCAGGCGGCCGGGCCGGGGGTACGGCTGCGCCGCGCCAGAACGATCAGCAGCACGCCGCCGAGCAGGATCATGCCCCACTCGCCCAAGGTGGGGATTTCGTCGTCCGCGGCGCTGGAGGTCCCGCCGCCGCTGCTGCTGCCGCTGTGGGCCTGGGCGCTGCGCTGGCCGTCGGCGTCGTAGGTGGTGGTTTCGGTGATGCCGTTGCCGAGAGTCTGGGCGGTCAGCGCGCCGGCGGCGTCGTAGGCGATGGCCTGCGCCAGGGTCTCGCTGGCGCTTTCGAGCTGGCTGACCCGGCCGGCGCTATCGCGCGTGAGCGTCAGGTTCTCGCCGCTGGGCAGGGTGGTGGACAGCCGCCGTCCGGCGGCGTCGTAGGTGTAGCCGGTGGTGTGGGTGATGCCGGCCTCGGTGCGGGTCTCGGATGTCAGGCGTCCGTGCGCGTCGTAGGCGTAGGTGGTCTGTCCGGCACTGTCGACCACTTGGCACAGCCGGCCGATACCGACGCTACAGCCGGGCGCGGCATCGTAGGTGTAGCTGGCCGTCTCGCCGCTGCTCCAGGTCTCGCTCAGCGGCCGGTTCAGGGCGTCGTAGGTGAGCGTGACGCTCACGCCGCGGGCGTCGGTGCGGGTCAGGACGTTGCCGGCGGCATCATAGGTGGCGCCGGTGGTGCCCCGGTCGGGGCTTTGTTCCTGGGTCAGGTTGCCCAGGCCGTCGTAGGTGTAGGCGGTGGCGGCGCCGTTGGGGGCGGTCAGGCCGGTGACGCGGTCCTGGCGGTCGTAGGTGAACGCGGTCAGGCCGGCCAGCGCGTCGCTGACCTGCGTCAGCCGGTGGCGGGCGTCGTAGGCCTGGCCGGTGGGCTGCGCCTTGGGGTCGGTAATGGTGGTGGGATTGCCCTGCGCGTCGTAGGCGTACTGCGTGGTCTGGCCGGCGGCGCCGATGGCCTGCTGCAAGCGACTCAGGGCATCGAACACCCGCGTGCGGCTGCGCGCCACGCTGGTGTCCGGGTTGCGCCAGGTCTCGCTCAGGCGATTGCCGGCGGCGTCCAGCGTATGGACGATGCGGTTACCGACCGCGTCGGCGACCTCGGTCAGCCGTCCGGCGCCGTCGTAGGTGTAGTTAACGAAGCTGCCGTCCGCCAGGGTGACACGGCTCAGGTGCCCGGCGGCGTCGTAGGTGAGCGCGGTGGTGGCCCCGGCGGTGCTGACGGACCCCAGCCGGCCGCGCGCGTCGTAGGCGTAGGCGGTGGTGACGCCGTTGGGGTCCACCGCCTCGCGCAGCCGCCCCGCCCCGTCGTAGCGGGTCAGGTTGGTCACCTGGCCCAGCGCGTTGGTGACGCGCATCAGGTCCCCGCGCCGGTGCTCGGCGGTGGTGTCGGTGTAGTAGGCGTAGGTGGTGACATCGGTCAGGTCGGTGCGCGGACCGTCCACGGTCAGCACCTGGCCGTCGGCGTTCCAGGTGTGGGTCCACACCCGCGGCGCGCCGGTCAGCGTGGCGGCGAAGCCCTGGCTGCCGTCGGGATCGGTGGTGGCCTGCTCGGTGCGGGTCAGGACGTTGCCTTCGGCGTCGTGGGTGTAGGTGATGCGCCGGCCCGGCTCCGCCACGCGCAGCGGCAGGCGGAAGGTCGCGTGCCACTCGGTGCTGATCGTGCGCGTGACGCCGGCCACCGTCGTACCCGGACAGGCCGCGCCGGACAGGCCTTCCACGCGCCGGGTTTCGAGGTTGCGCGCCGGGTCGTAGGCGTAACAGGTCAGGTTGCCGTTGAAATCGCGCCGGGCCGTGACGTTGCCGTTGGCGTCCCGAGTCAGGGTCTGCGCGGTGTCGGCGCAGCCGCTGGTGCACGGCTGCGACAGCCCGGTCAGGCGCGCAACCTGCTGCTGCACGACAAAGCCGTAGGCGCGCACGGTGCCCAGCGGGTCGGTGATCTGTGTGCTGCCGTCCGGCTGGTAGGCGAGCGCGTAGGCGTCCACGTTGCCGGCCCGGCGCGAGCCGGTGGCGCGGCCGTCCGGCGCGTAGGTCCAGGTCGATACGCGGATGCCGCGCTCGTCGGTCAGGCCGGTGAGCGCATGCGGCAGGTTGGCGCCGCCGGTGTGGGCGGCTTCGTTGTAGTGGTAACTGCGCGTGAGCGCGCCAGGGTAGGTGACGCTCGCCAGCTTGCCGGCGGCGTCGTAGGCGTAGCCGAGCGCCTGCCCGTCCGGCGCGGTGAGACCCGCCAGACGACCCTGCGCGTCGTAGGTGAAGTCGAGCACCTGGCCGTAGCTGTGCGTGACGCGCGTGAGGCGGCTCGCCCCCTGGGTGACCGCGTAGGTGAGCGTGTGGCTCAGGCCGGCGCGGTCGCGCACCGACGCCAGCACGCCATCGGGGCCGTAGGTCTCGACCCGGTCGTCAGGGAGCGTCAAGGTCCAGTTGGCGCCGGCCTGGGCCAGGCGTTCGAGCACGTCGGCCTGGCTCGCCCAGGCGCTGCCGTTCCAGGTGTACGTGAGCACGCGTCCGTCCGGCCGCACCGCCCGCACGCGGCTGAGCGTGCCGGCGTTGTCGGAGATGACCAGCACGCCGGCGTAGGTGTGGCGCCAGCCGGTGCCCAGCGCCGTGGCGGTGAAATCGCGGCTGTTGTAGTGACGCTCGAAGCGCAGCGGGAAGCTGCCGGCGCCCTCGAAGTCCACCTCGCGCTGGTACTTGTTGCCCGATGCGCCATGGATGGGGTTGGTGCCGTTGGCGCCGGCCGGGCAGTTGGGGCCGAACGCACCCTTGGGCGCGCCACACTGACCGGTTTCGGGGTCCAGGTAGCCGGTCAGCGCGCAGGCATCGGCCGCGCCGGTGCGGATGTGCAGGAAGTCGTAGAAAAGGTCGGTGGTGAGGAACGGCCGCCGCTCCTCGATGACGAACCGGCACTGCGATTCGCCGTCGGTATATTCGTTGGCGTAGGCCCATATCAGCGTGTACTGGCGCGAAGGGTTCACCGCCCGCAGCCGCGCCAGCTCGGGCAGGGCCTCGCCCAGCGAACAGGCTTCGTCGGCGGTGCGCCACTGATCGGGGGGCGTGCTGTCCGGCCACTGGTAGGCGGCGCGGGCGGACGCGCTCAGGCAGACCAAAGCCAGAACGAGACGCAGCGTGCGGCGCATGAAATCCTCCCTGTGCGCGCGGTCCGGAGGGCTGGCTGCCGTCTTACTCGGCCGCATGCAGTGAAAAAATAGCCACACGTATATGACAGGCGCGTGACGGTCGCGCCAGGCGCTACCGCTTGTCGCGCGCGCCCGCCACGGGTTCTGCTAGCCTCTGTCGGGTTCTGTTTCGCAGCGACGGTGGGACGCCCGATGTCTGCTTCCTTGAGTGCCAGGCCGGGCATGCATCTGGCGGGGCGGGCGCTCGCCTTCCTGGCGCTGTTCGCGGCGCTCGATCTGGCCTACCTCGCGTTCAAGGAGCCCTGGCTCAAGCCGTTGGTCATCGATCTGCTGACGGTGCGCCCGGCGGCCTGGCTCGCCGATGCGGTCCTTGCGGTGCCGGTACATGCTGACCGGCACGTGCTCATTGCCGGCGGGCGGCGCATCTCGGTGCTCAACGGCTGCGAGGGGGTGGACGCCATGCTGCTGCTGCTGGCGGCCATCGCGGTGGCGCCGGCCGGCTGGCGGGACAAGCTGTGGGGCGCCGGCCTCGGTCTGTCGCTGGTCTATGTCGCCAACCAGGCGCGCATCGTCGCGCTGGTGTGGGCGCGCCTTGAGATGGCGGCGGCGTTTGCGCTGGGACACGGCCTGCTCGGGCCGCTGGCCGTCACCGCCGCGGCGGGGCTGTATTTTCTGTGGTGGAGCGGCGCGTGCCTGCGCCGCTGAGGCGCGCCCGGTTCGGCATCCTCGCGCGCGGCCTGGCGATGGCCGGCCTGCTTGGCGGCACCGCGCCATGGTGGGGGCCGGCCTGGTGCGCGGCGCTCGCGCCGCTGCTCGAAGGCGTGCTCGCCGCCACCGCGGCGCCGTGGGATACGGTGCAGGTCACGCTCGCGAAGCGTGACGAACAGGCGGTCCTGGCAGCGCAGTTCTCGACCGCGCGCGGCTTCGTCTACCGCGGTTTCCCGGTGCCGCCGGGCGTGTGGGTGCAGACGCAGACTCTGCAGGGCTATGCCTGGCAGCACCCGGTGATCCTGCTGACGCTGTGGGCGGCCTGGCCGTTTCCGGCAGCGACCACGCGCTTGCGGGCAGGCGCGGCGCTGCTCATGGCGATCGTCCCGCTGGCCGTACTCGACCTCTCGCTGACGTTGCGCGGGTCACTCACCGACCTGATGCTGGCCGGCACGGCGCCGGACCTCATCGCAAGCTCGATCCCGGTGCAGGCCATGCGGCTGCTCGAAGCCGGCGGGCGGGCAGCGCTCGATCTGGCGGTCGGTGTGGCGATGCTGGCCATCCTGCGCCGCCCGGCCACGGTCGGCCCAGCCGCCGCGTGACGACGCCGAGGCAAGGCCACCGGCGTGCCGCAATGACGCCACAAGAATTCGATCATGGCCGCCCTTGCCCGCAGGCCGCGCGTCGACTACAACGTCGGCAGCACGGTCAGCACCGGCCCGTAGACTCGGGCCGGGCAGCCGAAACGGGCGCCGGCAGCCACATTGAAACGAGGAGGAAACCCCATGCATGACGATCTGACGACTGCCCTCGCCCGCCCGCTGTCGGGTGCGGTCCATCCACAGGTGGCCGCACATCTGGCTCAAATGGCGGCCATGAACCCGCCGCCCATCGAGTCGCTGACCGCCGAGCAGGTGCGCGTCGGCTTTGGCATGCAGATGAAGATGACCGCCGGGCCGGCAACGTCGCTGCCGGTGGTGCGTGAGCTCACCCTGCCCGCGCCGGGCGGGGCCATCAAGGCGCGACTTTACCGGCCGACCGCCGACGGCGTGCTGCCGGGGTTGGTGTTCTTCCACGGCGGCGGCTGGGTGATCGGCGATCTGGACAGCCACGACGACCTGTGCCGCGACCTGGCCGCGCAGGCCCACTGCGCGGTGCTGGCCGTGGATTACCGCCTGGCACCGGAACACTGCTTCCCGGCTGCGGCCGAGGACGCCATCGCGGCTGCCGACTGGGCCGCCGCGAATGCCGCGCAGCTGGGCATCGATCCGGCACGTTTGGCCGTCGGCGGCGACAGCGCGGGCGGCAACCTGGCCGCGGTGGCGGCGCTCGCCGCGCGCGATGCCGGCCGGCCACTGGCCGCGCAGCTGCTGATCTACCCGGTTACCGACATGTCGCGCCTCGAAGGCGAGTCATACGCTGCCTGCGGCGAAGGCTATGGCCTGACCGCGGGCGCCATGGTCTGGTTTCGCGATCACTATTTGACCGACACGAAAGCCGCCCGCGACTGGCGCGTATCGCCCCTGCTGGCTGGCGATCTGAGCCGCCTGCCGCCCGCGCTGGTGGTCACCGCCGAATTCGACGTGCTGCGCAGCGAGGGCGAGGCCTACGCCAAGCGCCTGGCCGAAGCCGGCGTGCCGACCAGACTGGCCCGCTACGACGGCATGATCCACGGCTTCGCATCCATGGCCGGCGTGCTCGACGTCGGTCGTCAGGTGCGCAGCGACATGGCGCAGTGGCTGCGGGCGACGCTGGGCGGCTGAGGAGGCGGGCGGCTACTGGCTCGCTGGCGCCGCCCGTTCCTGTCGCCACATGCCCAGCACCAGTAGTCCGGCGCCGACGGTGATGGCGCTGTCGGCGATGTTGAAGGCCGGGAAGTGCCAGGCGCGGTAGTAGACGTCCAGAAAATCGACCACGTGGCCCAGCCACAGGCGGTCGATCAGGTTGCCGACCGCGCCGCTGAGCACCAGTGACAGGCCCAGGCCGTTCAGGCGGTCGGCCGCTGGCGTGCGCCGCAGCAGGATGACGATGATCACGCTGGCGGCCAGCGAGATGGCGCTGAACAGCCAGCGTTGCCAGCCGCCGGCCTCGGCCAGAAAACTGAATGACGCGCCGCGGTTGAAGGCCAGCGTGAGGTTGAAACCGGGCACGAGCGGTATCGTCTGGTAAGGCTCCAGCAGGCGCAGCACGGCCAGCTTGCTGGCCTGGTCGAGCATGACCAGCAGCGCCGCGAGTGCCAGCCGGGCGCCCATCAGGCGAATTGCCGCCGCTCGCCGGCGCCGGTGACGTTCTCGATGCAGCGGCCGCACAGCTCGGGATGTTCGGCGTTGTCGCCGACGTCTTCGCGGTGGTGCCAGCAGCGCACGCATTTGGGGTGGCTGGTGGCGTGTGCCGCCAACCACAGATCGGCGTCGGCGTGCACGTCGGTGGGGCGGGCGGTGTCGGCGTGAACGCGCGCGTAGGAACAGATCAGCGCAAAACGCAGCTCATCGTTCAGTTTGTCGAGCAGCGCCCTGTCGTCGGCGTTGACGTAAAGATCGACTTCGGCGTCCAGCGCGGAGCCAATCGAGCCCGCCACGCGCAGGTGTTCCAGTTGGCGGTTGACCGCATCGCGGATGGTGCGCAGGCGCTCCCAGTCGGTCGGCGAGACGGCCTCGTTGGCCTCATCCGGCAGCGCCGGCATCGCGTACCACTGCGCCAGCAGCACGCTGTCTTCGCGCGCGCCGGGCAGGTGCTGCCAGATGTCCTCGGCGGTGAAGCTCAGGATCGGCGCCAGCCAACGCACCAGCAGTTCCAGCACGTGGTACATGGCCGTCTGCGCCGAACGCCGGGCCGCGCTGTCTGCCTGGCAGGTGTACTGGCGGTCCTTGATGATGTCCAGATAAAACGCGCCAAGGTCGACGGCGCACAGGTGATGCACGCGCTGCACCACCTGGTGAAACGCGAAGCAGGTGTAGTCGTCGCGCACCTCGGTGTCGAGCGCCAGCGCCCGGCGCAGCAGCCAGCGGTCGAGTGCCACCATGTCCTGCGGGTGGACGGCGTGTACGGCCGGGTCGAAGTCCACCAGGTTGGCCAGCAGGAAGCGCGCGGTGTTGCGCAGGCGCCGGTAGGCGTCGGCGCTGCGGCTCAGGATCTCGTCCGAGATCGACATCTCGGCGCTGTAGTCGGTGGACGCCACCCACAGCCGCAGCACGTCGGCGCCCAGCTGGTTGATGACCTTCTGCGGCGCGATCACGTTGCCGGCGGACTTGGACATCTTCTTGCCGGCCGCATCCACCGTGAAGCCGTGCGTCAGCACCCCTCGATACGGCGCATGGCCGTGCAGGGCGACCGAGGTGAGCAGGGAGGAGTGGAACCAGCCGCGGTGCTGGTCGGAACCTTCCAGGTACAGCTCGGCCGGAAATTGAAGCTCCGGGCGGCGTTCCAGCACGCTGGCGTGGGTGACGCCCGAGTCGAACCACACGTCCAGGATGTCCTGCACCTTGTCGTAGTCGGCGGCGTCCGCGCCCAGCAGCTCGGCCGGGTCAAGATCGAACCAGGCCTCGATGCCGCGCTGTTCGATGCGCTGGGCGACCGCCTCGATCAGCTCCGCCGTGCGCGGGTGCAGCTCGCCGGTTACCCGATGCACGAACAGCGCGATCGGCACGCCCCACACGCGCTGGCGCGAGATGCACCAGTCGGGGCGGTTTTCGATCATGCCGTGGATGCGCGCCTCGCCCCAGGCCGGCGTCCATGCGGTGTCGGCGATGGCGGCCAGCGCCTTGCCGCGCAGGTCGTTGTGGTCCATCGCGATGAACCACTGCGGCGTGGTGCGCGTGATGGTCGGCGTCTTGTGGCGCCAGCAGTGCGGGTAGCTATGCTGGATGGGCCGGTCGGCGAGCAGCGCGCCGCGTTCGCGCAGCAGCTCGACGATGAGCTTGTTGGCGGCGAATACCTGCAGGCCCTCGACGTGCGGCGTGCCGGGCAGAAAGCAGCCATTGGCGCCGACCGGGTTGTAGACCTTCAGGTTGTAGGTCTTGCCGATCGCGAAGTCGTCCGCGCCGTGGCCGGGGGCGGTGTGCACGGCGCCGGTGCCGGCCTCGGTGGTGACGTGATCGCCCAGGATCACTGGCACCTCCAGATCCAGGAACGGATGGCGCAGGCGCAGGCCTTCGAGCGCCGCGCCGCGGCAGCGGCCAAGCTCGCGCCAGCCGTCCAGGCCATAGCGGGTGCAGGCGCCGGCGGCCAGATCCGCCGCGAGGATCAGGCGCTCCTGGCTGGCCTCGACCAGCACATAGTCAAGCTCGGCATTGAGTGCCACGGCCTGATTGGCCGGCAGCGTCCACGGCGTGGTGGTCCAGATCGGCAGGCTGATGGGTGCAACGTCGTCAGCCACGCCAAACGCGGCCAGCGCGGCGGCACGGTCGATGACGGCAAAGCGCACATCGATCGCCGGCGAGGTCTTGTCCTGGTAGTCGACCTCGGCCTCGGCCAGTGCCGAGCGGCAGTCCAGGCACCAGTGCACCGGCCGCTCGCCCTTGGACACGTAGCCGCCGGCCACGATGCGACCCAGCGCCCGCAGGATGTCGGCCTCGGTCTGCGGCGCCATGGTCCGGTACGGGTTTTGCCAGTCGCCGATCACGCCCAGGCGCTCGAAATCCGCGCTTTGTCCTTCCACCTGCTGCTTAGCGTAGGCGCGGCAGGCGGCGCGAAACTCATTGGCGCTGACCTTGTCGCCCGGCTTGCCCAGCTTCTTTTCGACCACGTGTTCGATCGGCAGGCCGTGGCAGTCCCAGCCGGGTACGTAGGGCGCGTCATAACCATCCAGCGTCCAGGACTTGACGATGATGTCCTTCAGGATCTTGTTGACCGCATGGCCGATGTGGATGTCGCCGTTGGCATACGGCGGGCCGTCGTGCAGCACGTAGCGCGGCGCGTCGGCCCGTTCGTCGCGCAGGCGGGCGTACAGGTCCAGTTCCTGCCAGCGGGCGAGGATTGCCGGTTCGCGCGCCGGCAGGTTGCCGCGCATCGGGAACTCGGTGTGCGGCAGGTTCAGGGTGGCTTTGTAGTCGGCCATGCAGGGCTCTTTGGGGATTCAGGGTTTGGCAAATACGCGGCGGGCGGCGCGCAGATCGAGCTCGATCTGCGCGCGCAGCGCGTCCAGCCCGTCGAAGCGGCGCTCGTCGCGCAATTGCTGCACGAACTCGACTTGCACCTGGCGGCCGTAGACCTGTCCGGCAAAGTCCAGCACGTGCACTTCCAGCAGCGGGTACGTGCCGTCCACGGTCGGGCGCACGCCAAGATTGGCCACCGCCGGCAGCGGCCGGTCGGCAAGGCCCGTCACGCGCACGGCAAACACGCCGCGCAGGCTGACCGCCTTGCGGCGCAGCGGCAGATTCAGCGTCGGGAAGCCGATGGTGCGCCCGCGCGCGTCGCCGTGGCTGACCCGACCGTGCAGCGTGTAGGGCCGGCCCAGCAGGCGCGCCGCGCCGGCAAGATCGCCGCCCGTCAGATGCTGGCGTACCGCGGTGCTGCTGACCCGCTCGCCGTCCAGCAGTAGCGGGGGCATGGCTTCGACGCCAAAACCCGCGGACGTGCCGACAGTCTTCAGATAGTCCACATCGCCCAGGCGCTTGTGCCCGAAGCGAAAATCCGGGCCCACCACCAGCTGGCGCACGCCCAGACCCTCGATCAACAGATGCTCGACGAAGGCGTCGCGCGGCATGCCAGCCAGCCGGGCATCGAAATGCAGGCACAGCACGCCGTCCACGCCGAGCGCGTCCAGGGCCGCCAGTTTCTCGCGCAGGCGCATCAGGCGCGGCTCGACCTGGTCGGGCCGAAAGAACTCCAGCGGCTGCGGCTCGAACAGCACCACCCGCGCCGGCAGGCCGGTGGCTGCGGCGTGTTCCTGCAGGCGCGCAACGATGGCCTGGTGGCCCAGGTGCACGCCGTCGAAGTTGCCGATGCTGGCCACGCAGCCGCGGTGGCGCGGGCGCAGGTTGTGCAGGCCGCGGATCAGTTCCACGCTGGAATCCACATCATTGTCTCGGGGTCGGGGGTGGCAGGGCCGGTCAGTAGCGCGCCCAGTCCGGGTCCTGCGTTTCGAGCACCTCGTCCAGCGGCCGGCGGCCAGCGAAGCCCTCGTCGTAGCCGTGGTAGTGGCCGAGCTTCAGTTCCGGATACTTCCAGCACAGGTAGCCGTCGCCGGTGTCGAAATCGACCAGCCACAGGCCCTTCACCACCAGGCCCAGGCGGCGCATCTTGTTGACCCAGGCGCCGACGATGGCCTGGTAGCGCTGCTCGGCAGCCTGCAGCTCCGGGCTGCGGCGCGGCAGCACCTTCAGTTGCCGCTGCACCGGCGCCAGCTCGTCGGCCGTGCGCGCGGTGATGCCGCGCACCAGCGGGAACAGCGTCCGCGCCTCGGCGAGGCTGAACACGCGGGGATCCTGCGGCGATCCGATGCGAAGAAAGTCTGCGTCCACGCTGGGTCTTGTCGCTCACGATGGGTCAGGGATGGCGCAACTGGGCCAGCGGCAGGCGCAGCGCCAACAGCGCGGCGCCGTAGCATGCGCCGCCGGCGGCGACCCACAGGCCCAGCCGGGCCACCCGCTCGCCCGCGCCCAGCGCCAGCCAGGCATCGAGCGAACCGGCGCCCAGCCAAAGCAGCGCCGTCATGGCCGCCGTGGCCAGCGCCACGCGGGTTGTAAACAGCCCCCAGCCGGGCCGGGGGCGGTACGCACCGCCACGCAGCAGGCCGCGCAGCAATAGTATCGCGTTGAGATAGGCCGCCAGGCTGGTGGCGGCGGCCAGCCCGGCGTGCTTCAGCGGCCACACCAGGATCAGCGTCAGGCCCATGTTGACCAGCATGGCCAGCACGCCGATGCGCACCGGACTGCGCGTGTCCTGGCGCGCGTAGTAACCGGGCGCCAGCACCTTGATGGCCATGAACGCCAGCAGGCCGGGCGCGAATGCCCACAGGGCCTGACGGGCCATGTGCACCGAGTGGGCATCGAAGGCGCCATAACTGAACAGCGTGCCCAGCAGCGGGCCGGCCAGCACGAACAGCGCCGCCGCCGCCGGCGCGCCGACCAGCAGCACCCAGCGCAGGCCCCAGTCGAGCGTGCGCGAGAAGGCCTCGCCGTCGCCGCTGGCGTGCTGCCGCGACAGACGCGGCAGGATGACGGTCGCGAAGGCGATCGCCAGCACGCCGAGCGGAAATTCCATCAGCCGGTCCGCGTAATACAGCCAGGACACGCTGCCGGTGACCAGGAACGACGCCACCACGGTGTCGAACATCAGGTTGACCTGCGCCACCGAGGAGCCGAACACGCCCGGCCCCATGAGTCTGAGGATGCGCCGCACGCCGGGGTGGGAAAAGCTCACGCGGGGTCGCGCCAGGTTGCCGAGCGCTGCCAGGGTGGGCAATTGCCACAGCAGTTGCAGCAGCCCACCGATGACCACGCCGATGGCCAGCGCCAGCACCGGCACGTCCAGGCGCGGCGCCAGCCAGACCGCGGCGCCGATCATGGCCAGATTCAGGAACAGCGGCGTCAGGGCCGGCGTGAAGTAGCGTCCAAAGGTATTCAGAACGCCGCCGACCGCCGCCGCCAGCGACACCAGCGGCAGATACCAGAACGTGATCCGCAGCAGCGTGGTCGTCAGCGCGCTGCGCTGCGGGTCGTCACCGAAGCCGGGCGCCAGCAGCCACACCAGCAGCGGCGCGGCCGCGACCGCCAGCAGCGTCACGCCCAGCAGCACCAGTCCGAGCGTGCCCAGCGTGTGGGCGACCAGGTCGCGTACGTCGGCCGGATCGCGTGTGGTGCGGTATTCGGACAGCACCGGCACGAAAGCCTGCGAGAAGGCGCCCTCGGCGAACAGCCGGCGCAGAAAGTTCGGGATGCGAAAGGCAACGAAGAACGCATCCGCCGCCGGGCCGGCGCCGAAGGTGGTGGCGATGACGGTATCCCGGACGTAGCCGAGCACGCGCGAGCTGGTGGTGGCGACGCCCACCGAGGCGGCCGAACGCAGCATGCTCACGCGCCCTGCAAGCCGGTTTCCGGATTGACAAACGCCGCTCCGGTGAGCATAGTTCGCGACCTTTTTTCGGTTTTCGACGCAGGGATTTCGCCTTGGCCAACAGCCCGCAAGCCATCAAACGCGCCCGTCAGAACGACGACCACCGCGCCCACAACGCCAGCCGCCGTTCGATGCTGCGCACCGCCGTCAAGCGCGTGCTGGCGGCGATCCGCGCCGGCGACGCCGACACCGCTGGCACCAGCTACCGCGCTGCGGTGCCCCTGCTGGACCGCATGGCCGCCCGCGGCCTGATCCACAAGAACACCGCCGCCCGTCACAAGAGCCGCCTGAACAAGCGCATCCACGCGCTGCGCCAGGCCGCCTGAAGCGCCGCGCGCCGATGCGGCGCGCGCGCTGAACGCAGACAGAAAAAGCCCGCTTCGGGCTTTTTCTGTTTTGGCCGGCCGGATCACGTCAGCACCAGGTTGTCGCGGTGCACCAGCTCCGGCTCGTCGACGTAGCCGAGCACCTCGGCGAAGCGGCTGCTCGGTAGCCCCTTGATCTGGCGGGCTTCCTCGGCGCCGTAATTGCACAGGCCGCGGGCCACCTCGCGGCCGTCGGCGGTCACGCAGGCGACCAGGTCGCCACGGCGAAAATCGCCTTCCACCGCCGTCACGCCCACCGCCAGCAGGCTGCGCCCGGCCTGGCGCAGCACCCGTTCGGCGCCGGCGTCGATGTGCAGGCGCCCGCGCACGCGAAGGTTCCCCGCCAGCCACAGCTTGCGCGCCTGCAGCGGCTCCTGTTCGGGCAGCAGCAGGGTGCCGATGTCAGCGCCTTCGGCCAGTTCGGTGAGCACGTTTTCGATGGCGCCGCCGACGATCCACGTGGCAGCCCCGGAGCGCGCCGCCAGACGCGCCGCGCGCAGCTTGGTCTGCATGCCGCCGCGGCCGAGCGGGCCGCCACTAGGACCGGCCATCGCGTCGAGCGCCGGATCGGCGGTGTGCGCAGTCGCCAGGCGCTGCGCGGCCGGGTTCTGGGCCGGATCGGCGTCGTACATGGCGTCGCGGTCGGTCAGCAGCACCAGCAGCTTGGCTTCCACCAGATTCGCCACCAGGCCGCCCAGGGTGTCGTTGTCGCCAAAGCGCAGCTCGTCGAAGGCGACCGTGTCGTTCTCGTTGACGATCGGCACCACGCCCAGGTCCAGCAGCGTGCGCAGCGTGCTGCGCGCGTTCAGGTAGCGCCTGCGGTCGGCCAGATCGTCGTGCGTCAGCAGCACCTGCGCGGTGTGCACGCCGTGGGTTTGGAAGCAGCTCTCCCAGGCCTGCACCAGGCCCATCTGGCCGACCGCGGCAGCGGCCTGCAGGTCATGGATGGCGTCCGGACGGCGCTCCCAGCCGAGGCGGCGCATGCCTTCCGCCACGGCACCCGAGGACACCACCACCACCTGGCGGCCCTGCGCGCGCAGCCGTACCAGCTGCGCCACCCAGGCGTTGATGGCGGCCATATCCAGCCCGGCGCCGCAGGCGGTCAGCAGCGCGCTGCCGATCTTGACGACCCAGCGCCCGGCGCCGGCATGGGCGGCCCGGATCATTCCCTGGCCTGCAAGGCCTGCTGTTCGAGGTGCCGCATGATGGCCTCGCACAGCGCCTGGCAGCCGCTGCCGGTGGCCGCCGAGATGAGGAACAGTGGCCCGCTCCAACCCAACTCGTCGGCGATCTGGGCGCCGCGCGCGGCGGCTTCGTCCGGCAGCAGCAGATCGGCCTTGTTCAGCACCAGCCAGCGCGGCAGGGCGGCCAGCTCGGGACTGAAGGCTTCCAGTTCCGCAACGATCTTGCGCGCTTCCTGGGCCGGGATGCTGGCCGGGTCGGCCGGCGCGAGATCCAGCACGTGCAGCAGCAGGCGGGTGCGGCCCAGGTGCCGCAGGAACTGCGTGCCAAGACCGGCGCCGGCGGCCGAGCCCTCGATCAGGCCCGGGATGTCGGCCATCACGAAGCGGCGAAAGCGGTCGACCTCGACCACGCCCAGTTCCGGATTCAGCGTCGTGAACGGGTAGTCGGCGATCTTGGGCCGCGCCTGCGACACCGCCGCCAGCAGCGTCGATTTGCCGGCATTGGGCGCGCCCAGCAGGCCGACGTCGGCCAGCAGGCGCAATTCCAGCGCCAGGCGGCGCAGCTCGCCGGGCTTGCCGGGACTGGTCTGGCGCGGGGCGCGGTTGATGCTGCTCTTGTAGCGGGTGTTGCCCAGGCCATGAAAGCCGCCGGCGGCGACCTTCAGGCGCTGGCCGTGGTGCGTCAGGTCGCCGATGATCTCGCCGGTGTCGGCGTCGCGCACCTCGGTGCCCAGCGGCACGGTAACCTCGCGGTCGGCGCCGGCCCGTCCGGTGCGGCAGCTGCCGGCACCGGCGTGGCCGCTTTCGGCGCGAAACTCGCGCTGATAGCGAAAGTCGCTGAGCGTGCTCAGGCCCTCGTCGGCCACCAGATAGACGCTGCCGCCGTCGCCGCCGTCGCCACCGTCCGGGCCGCCGAAGGGGATGTATTTTTCGCGCCGGAACGCCATGCAGCCGTTGCCGCCCTTGCCGCCGGCAACGGTGATGGTGGCTTCATCGACGAATCGCATGGTGGCTGAATCAGGGCGCTACAAACACAAAGCCCCGCCGGAGCGGGGCTTTGGCGCCGGCAAGGCCGGAAAAAACGACGCGGTCAGGCCAGCGGCTCGACGCTGACGAAGCGACGGCTTTTCTCGCCGCCGACACGAAAGCGCACATGCCCCTCGACCAGGGCGAACAGGGTGTGATCCCGGCCCAGGCCGACGTTGTCGCCCGGATGGAACTCGGTGCCGCGCTGGCGCACCAGGATGTTGCCGGCCAGCACGTGCTCGCCGCCGAAGCGCTTGACGCCAAGGCGCTTGGAGACGGAATCGCGGCCGTTGCGGGAACTGCCGGCGGCTTTTTTATGGGCCATGAGTGCTTACTCCTGAACGCGGCGCGCTTAGGGCGCGCCGATGCTGGTGATGGCGATTTCGGCGTAGTGCTGGCGGTGGCCCATCTGCTTCTGATGGTGCTTGCGCCGACGGAACTTGATGATGCGAATCTTCGGGTGGCGGCCCAGCGCGCGCAGCTCGGCGGTCACGGTGGCGCCCTCGACGTAGGGCCGGCCGACCTTCACCTCGGCCCCGGCGCCGACCATCAGCACGCGATCGAAGGTGAGCGTGTCGCCGACGGCGCCGTCCAGTTTTTCCACCTTCAGGACCAGACCCTGCGCCACCCGGTACTGCTTGCCACCGGTTTCGATTACCGCAAACATGGACTTCCCCACTGCCGACACGTGCCGCGCGGGCACGACTGCCCGGCGGGAACAAAAAGGGCGTGGATTCTAGTTCTGGCGGGCGTGCCGGGTCAAATGGCTTGACACCCACCCACCCCGAAACCTAGCATCCGTCGGCTTCACACCCCGCCTGACCGAGTGCATGACTGCCAATCCCCTGGCCGCGCTGCTGGCGCCGGCCGCCGCCGACATGGCGGCCGTAAATGCGCTCATCGAGCAGCGCCTGCACTCGACGGTCCCGACCATCGACCAGTTGTCGGGCTACATCATTCACAGTGGCGGCAAGCGACTGCGGCCGGTGATGGCGGTGCTGTCGGCCCGCGCCTGCGGCTATTCGGGCGACCAGCATTGCCTGCTGGCGGCCATCGTCGAATTCATCCACACCGCCACCCTGCTGCACGACGACGTGGTGGACGAGTCCGAACTGCGGCGCGGACGGGCGACTGCCAACAGCCGCTTCGGCAACGGTCTGAGCGTGCTGGTGGGCGACTTCCTGTACTCGCGTTCGTTCCAGATGATGGTGGAGCTGGGGTCCAAGGAGGTTATGGACGTTCTGGCGACGGCCACCAATCAGATTTCCGAGGGCGAGGTGTTGCAGTTCCTCAATCGCCGTAACGTCGACGCCACGCCCGAGCAGTGCCTGGCCATCGCCCGCAGCAAGACGGCGACGCTGTTCGAGGCGGCCGCCCGCTGCGGGGCCCTGCTGGCCGGGCAGGACCGCGCCGGCCAGGATGCGCTGGGCGATTACGGGCTGCATTTCGGTCTGGCCTACCAGCTGGTCGATGACCTGCTCGACTACCGGGGCGACGCGGCGCGCATCGGCAAGAACCTGGGCGACGACCTGGCCGAGGGCAGCCCGACGCTGCCCTTGGCCTATGCCCTGCAGGCGGCCGATCCGCAGCAGGCGCGCGTGCTGCGCTCGGCGCTGGGCGAGGACGGCGAGCCGGACTTCGCGGCGGTGCTGGCCGTGATTGAATCGACCGGGGCCATCGCGTACACTGCCGGCCTCGCGCAGACCCATGCCGAGCGCGCCCAGGCGGCCCTTTCCGGGCTGCCGGACTCGCCGGCACGGGCGGCCCTGCAGGGGCTGGCCCGGTTTGCAGTTTCCCGGGATTTCTGAGAATCCGCAGCCGCCGCCGGGCGGGCCTGCGGCGCACGTGTCGCAATCGGGGTGTAGCTCAGCTTGGTAGAGCACCGTCTTCGGGAGGCGGGGGCCGGAGGTTCGAATCCTCTCACCCCGACCAGTTGCGAATCTTCGACGCCCCGTCAGCGGACTGTTGACCGGGACGACCTGCTTACATTCGACGCCGGCACATGACGGACCCGCCGACACTGGCACAGGCACGTGTCGGTGTGCTTGGACTCGGTTATGTCGGCCTGCCGCTGGCGGTGGCGCTGGCCGCCCGCTTTCCCACGCTTGGCTTCGACATCGACCGCCAGCGCATCGCGGTCCTGAACGCCGGGCATGACGCGACCGGCGAGGTGAGCGCCGCGCAGCTTCGGGCGAGCGCCTTGCGTTTGTCCTGTGAGTCCGCTGATCTGGCCGACTGCAACACCTATATCGTCACCGTGCCAACGCCGGTGGATACCCACAAGCGACCGGACTTCGGGCCCCTGCTGGCGGCCAGCCGCACCGTGGGGCAGGTTCTGAAAGCCGGCGATGTGGTGGTTTACGAATCCACGGTGTATCCGGGCGCGACCGAGGAAATCTGCGCACCGGTCCTGGAGCGCGAATCCGGCCTGACGCTGAACCGCGATTTTTTCGTCGGCTACAGCCCCGAGCGCATCAATCCCGGTGACCGCGAGCACCGCCTGGAGACGGTGACCAAGATCACCTCCGGTTCCACGCCGGCGGCGGCCCAGTACGTGGACGCGCTGTACGCCACCATCACCAAAACCCACTGCGCCAGCAGCATCCGCGTCGCGGAAGCGGCCAAGGTGATCGAGAACACCCAGCGCGATCTGAACATCGCCCTGGTCAACGAGCTGGCGCTGATCTTCAACCGGCTCGGCATCGACACAACGGAAGTGCTGGAAGCGGCCGGCACCAAGTGGAATTTCCTGCCGTTTCGACCGGGCCTGGTCGGCGGTCACTGTATCGGTGTCGATCCGTATTACCTCACGCACAAGGCGCAGGAGATCGGCTACCACCCGGAAGTGATCCTGGCTGGCCGGCGCATCAACGACGGCATGGGTCGCTACGTGGCGGAGCGCGTGGCACGTCTGCTGATTCGCCGCCGGCTGCCGGTGGCCGGTGCGCGGGCGCTGGTGCTGGGCATCACGTTCAAGGAAAACTGCCCCGACGTGCGCAACACCCGCGTCGTGGATGTGGTGCGCGAGCTCGAAGATTTCGGCATGGCGGTCGACGTGCATGATCCGTGGGCGGATGCGGCGGTCTGCGACGAGGAATACGGCATCCACCTGTGCGCCGAGCCGGTGGCGGGGGCCTATAGCGCCGTTGTCCTGGCGGTTGCGCACCGCCAGTTTGTCGATCTGGACGCCGAGCGGCTCGGTGCCCTCAAGGCGCCGCGAGCGGTGGTTTACGACATCAAGTCGGTGCTGCCGCGCGACCAGGTGGACGAGCGGCTGTGAGCGCGGAGCAGATTCAAATGGCGCCGATGCGCATCCTGGTTACCGGCACGGCCGGTTTCATCGGCGGGGCCGTCGCCCATCGCCTGCTCGATCAAGGCCATCAGGTCATCGGCCTGGACGAGGTCAACGATTACTACGACGTGAACCTGAAGCTGGCGCGCCTGGCCCGCTTGACGCCGCGGGCCGGCTTCACGGAAGCGCGCATCAGCCTGCAGGACCGCCCGGCCATCGAGCGGCTGTTCGCCGACAAGCGCCCGCAGCGGGTGATCCACCTGGCCGCGCAGGCCGGCGTGCGCTACTCGCTGACCCATCCGCACGCCTATGTCGACTCGAACCTGGTCGGCTTCATGAACATCCTGGAGGGCTGTCGCCACAACGGCGTCGAGCATCTCGTCTACGCCTCCAGCAGTTCGGTCTATGGCGCCAACACCAAGCTGCCGTTTTCAGAGCACGATCTGGCCGACCATCCGCTGAGCCTGTACGCGGCCACCAAGCGCTCGAACGAACTGATGGCGCACTGCTACGCGCACCTGTACGGCCTGCCGGTGAGCGGGCTGCGCTTCTTTACCGTCTATGGCCCGTGGGGCCGGCCGGACATGGCGCTGTTCCTGTTCACGCGCGCCATCCTGGCCGGCGAGCCGATCGAGGTGTTCAACCAGGGCCACCACCGGCGCGATTTCACGTACATCGACGACATCGTCGAGGGCGTGCTGCGCGTCACCGCCCGCGTGGCGGCGCCCAATCCCGGCTGGGATGGCGAGAATCCCGATCCGGCCACCAGCCGGGCGCCGTTTCGCGTCTACAACATCGGCAACAACCGTCCGGTGGAGCTGCTGCGCTACATCGAGGTGATCGAGGACTGTCTGGGCAGGAAGGCGGTCAAGAACCTGCTGCCCATGCAGCCCGGGGATGTGCCGGAGACCAGCGCCAACATCGACGACCTGGGCGCGGATGTCGGTTATCGACCAGCGACACCGGTCGAAATCGGTGTGCGCAATTTCGTCGCCTGGTACCGCGATTACTACAAGGTCTGACCGGCCTTTCTCAGCCGCCGAATCGCGCCAGATCGCCCTTGCCCGGCCGCACCACGCGCGCCACGCCGTCCTCGAAGGCCACCACGGTGCTGACCTGGTAGTCGCCGGGCCCGGCGTCCAGCAGCAGGTCCACCTGCTTGCCAAGCCGGTCTTCGATGTCGTCCGGGTCAGTCAGCGGAAACTCGTCGCCCGGCAGTTGCAGGGTGCTGCACAGCAGTGGCTCGTCGCGCAGCGCCAGCAGACCCTGGGGCACCGGATGGCTGCTGATGCGCACGCCGACCGTGCGCCGCTTGTCCTGCAAACGCTTGGGCACCTCGCGCGTCGCCGCCAGCAGGAAGGTGTACGGTCCCGGCGCGGCAGCGCGCAGCAGACGATGCTCGGTGGTGCCCAGCGTGGCGTAGACGGATACCTGTTTCAGGTCGCGGCACAGCAACGTGAACGGGTGATCCTCGTCCAGCCGGCGCAGGGCGCGGATGCGCTGCATGGCCGCCTTGTCGGTCAGATCGCACAGCAGCACATAGCTGCAGTCGGTCGGGCAGGCCAGCAGCGCGCCGCCGGCGACGGCTTCGGCCGCCTTGCCCAGCAGGCGCGGCTGGGGATTTTCGGGGTGCAGGTGAAAGCGCTGCATGGGGTTCTGGCGAGGGATCCGGCGGAGCCTGGGCCGGGCATGGTAGCGTTTAACGCCCCGGCAAGGCCGAGCGCTGCGCACTGTGTGCGGGTGATTTCGGCACGAATTTTCAGAGGTTGTCCGGTTTGAAACTGCTGTTCGATTTCCTGCCCATCATCGTGTTCTTTGCCGCCTACAAATGGGCCGGCATCTATTGGGCCACCGGGGCTGCGGTCGCAGTGGCGGCGCTGCAGATCGTGGCCCTGCGCGTACTGCGCCGGCCGATCGACAAAACACAGTGGTTCAACCTGGCCCTGCTGGCGGGCCTGGGCGGACTGACCATCTTCCTGCGCGACGAGCGCTTCATCATGTGGAAGCCGAGCCTCATCAACTGGGCCTTTGCCATCGCCTTCGGGCTGAGTCTGTTCGGTCAAAGACCGCTGACCGAGCGCATGCTGGGCGCTCAGCTGGTCCTGCCGCGCAGCGTGTGGCGGCGGCTCACGGCAGGCTGGGTGCTGTTCTTCCTGCTCGGCGGCGCCCTGAATGCCTACGTCGCCTTCGTTTACCAGGTGACGCCGCAGAGCCTCGATGCCGACCGGCAGGCGATCTACGCCCAGGTGGCCGAGGACGACGGTGCCTACGCGCGTGCGGTCCAGGGCAAGGCCCTGGCGGATATGGACGCCGCGCAGCGCGCCGAATTGACCGCCCTGGCGCCAGCCCAGCGGCAGGCCGCCTACCTGCACAAGCTGCACCAGGACATCTGGGTCAACTTCAAGCTGTTCGGACTGCTCGGCCTGACGCTGCTGTTCGTCCTGGCGCAGGGTGTTTACCTCAGTCGCCACCTGTCGCCGGACACTGGCGCCCGCGAGTCCGCCGTATGAATCCGGCCGCCGACAACCCGCGCATGGCGCGCATCCAAGCCATGCTCACGCAGGCGCTGGCGCCGACCCGCCTGGAGCTTGTCGACGACAGTCACCGGCATGCCGGTCACGCCGGTGCGCGCCAGGGCGGGCACTTCACGCTGCGCATCGCGGCGCCCGGTTTTGCCGGCAAACGCCCGCTCGAATGCCATCGGATGATCTACGCGGCGCTCGGCGAGCTGATGCAGACCGACATCCACGCCTTGAGCATCGATCTGCTGCCAGATGCGGCCGTGGACCTTGAATAACTCCCGACTGCAGCCGCGGCGGGTTCACGAATAACAGCATCAGGAGGAGACCCCAATGACGCAGAGAACCGGCAAGCGGGCCGTATTGGTGGCGGCCAACCAGCCGCTCGAAATCTGGGAGCGTCCGGTGGTCGATCCGGGCCCGGGCGAGGTATTGGCGCGCCTGACCCACGGCGGCGTGTGCGGCACCGACGTGCACTTCTGGCGTGGCGAGGTGCCCCTGCCGGGCCCGGTCGTGCTCGGCCACGAGGGAGTGGCGGTGATTGAAATGCTGGGCGCCGGCGTCAGCACCGACTACGCCGGCACGCCGGTGGCGGTGGGCGATCGGGTGTACTGGCAGCCGGTGGCGCCGTGTCAGCGCTGCTATGCCTGCACCGTGCTGGGCGATGTCTCCATGTGCGAGAACGCCTTTGCCGGCATTTTCGGCAATGCCGACGGGCCGACCACCGCCAGTTACTGCGACTACGCCACCCTGCGCGCGGGGCTGCCGTTCTATCGCGTGCCGGACGACACGCCGTCGGACGCCGTGATCGCGCTCGGCTGCGCCCTGCCGACCATGCTGCAGGGGCTGGAGCGCCTGGGCGGCATCCGGCCGGGCATGAGCGTGGTGGTGCAAGGTTGCGGGCCGGTGGGCCTGGCGGCCACGCTGCTGGCGCATCTGTCCGGTGCCGCGCCGCTGATCGTGATCGGCGCCCCGGCCCGGCGCCTGGCGGTGGCCTGCCAGTTTGGCGCCACGCACACGCTGGACATGGACGAACTGCCCGATGCCGCAGCGCGCGCGGCGCGAGTGCGGGAACTCACCGGCGGGCGCGGTACCGACGTCGTGATCGAGGCGGCCGGCGCGGTACCGGCCTTCGGCGAAGGTCTGCAGCTGATCGCCCGCGGCGGGCGCTACCTGATCGTCGGCCTGTGGTCCGCGCCCGGCACAGTGCCGGTCGAGCCGCGGATGATCAACAACCTGAACCTGCGCATCATCGGCACCGCCCTGTCGCAGCCCCGCCACCTGTACCAGGCCCTGCAGGTGGTGCAGGCACATCATCGGCGCTTCCCGCTGGCCGCGGCGGTGACTCACCGTTACCGCATCGAGGACAGCCAACAGGCGCTGGAAGCCGTGGCCCGGCTGGAGACCGTGAAGGCGGTGATCGCTCCGGCAGCCTGATCTGCTTGCCAGCGGGCGGCAGCAGGCGGCAATCGGCCCTGCGCCTTGACGTGACCGGCGCCGGGCAATCTAATACGCACCCCGCGCGCCGCAGCTGCGCACGGTACGCAGCGCTTTTCCCTGTTGGCCAGGTAGCTCAGTCGGTAGAGCAGTGGACTGAAAATCCACGTGTCGGTGGTTCGATTCCGCCCCTGGCCACCAAATCCTTTCTCCGGCGCCGGCGTCTGGGCGTTCCATGCCTTCCCGGTTGCAGAGCGTGACGTAACGGCGCAGGGCTTGCTCCAGATCCTTGCCTGGAAATGGGCGTGCACAGCAGGTCGGCGATACGCCCATTGAAGCGCTCGACCGTCCCATGAGTGTGCCGCTGGCGCCGGGGCGTCAGGGCGTAACCAAGCCCCAACGGCAGCACCGGCTGGGGTCGCCACGGCGCTTGGCACGGACTCTTTTCGTCAACGCACAGCACCAGTGCCTGATCGGAAGGGCTCAGATATAGCCCGACGACCGGTCCTGCGCAGTCACCGACAACTCAGCGTCCCCGATGCCAAGCCTACCGCTTGCATCGTGCAAATCGTGGCAAGTTACATTCGGGACGCAACACTAGGCGCCAGCGTCGGTCGGCGCCTTGATTTCGCCGCGCAGGCCAAGCTCCACCTGGATGCGATGGGCGATGCGCTCGGCGTGCTGGCGATCGTCGAAAGGCCCGGCGGTCACCTGATGGCGGCCGGCGAATGGCCGGTGCGAGGCCGGTACCGGGGGACCCAGGTGGCGCAGTTGTGCCACCAGCTTGCGGGCATTGTTCTCGCCGCTGTAGTCGCCCAGATCCAGATACCAGGCGCCCTGTGGCAGGGTTGGTGCCGGCGGCGCGAGCGCCTGTTCGACCGGCGCGTCATACAACGGTGCCGTGGCCAGATAGGCGCTTTGGTCCGGTGCCTCGCGCAGCACCGGTAGCGGATATCCGGGCTGCGCCTGCACGTAGGTACGCACGCGGCCCCAGTCGACGTCGGCATCGCTGCGGCCGCGGGCAACCAGCGCCTTGCGGATGGCCACTGCGGCGACGGCTTCGCCGGCGCTTGCCGTCATCGCATGTTCTTCCAGCGGCCGGTGCACTTCCAGCAGCAGCTGGTCGCCCTGCCAGCCGGCCAGGATGGGTTGGTTGACGATCGTCACTTCGGAGCCGACATCGGTTTCGTCATGCAGACGCGTGATGTCCTCAGGGTAAAGCTGCAGACATCCATGCGTGACCCGCAGACCGGTACCGGCCGGTTTGTTGGTGCTGTGGATGATGTAGGTCGGCCAGCCAAGGTCCAGCACGTGGGTACCGATCGGATTGTCCGGCCCGCCCGGCACCACGGCCGGCAACGGATCACCACGCAGCGCATGCGCACGGCGCACGGAAGCTGGCACGCGCCAGTCGGGGTAGGCCCGCTTGCGGGTCACGCGCGTAGTGCCCAGAGGCGTTGGGTACTCCTCGCGGCCGATGCCGATGGGGTAGCTCACCACCCGCCGCCGGCCGGCAGCGTCCGGTGGCAGGAAATGAAATAGCCGCCGTGCCGCGACATTGGCTACCAGACCGCTGCGTGGTGCCTCCGGCAGGACCTGCGCCACGGGCAACACCACTTCCCGCCCGTCGCCAGGCAACCACACATCCACGCCGCGATTGGCCCATTCCATCTCGTCGTAGCCCAGATGAAACCGGCGAGCGATATCGAGCAGGGTCTCGTCGCCGCGCACGCGCGTCACTTGATTCGTGCCCAGCACCTGTTGCGCGGGCGCCAGATCGAAGGTCAGCTGTGGGCCGGGCGATGCCGCGCGCGCTGGCGCGACGATCTTGGGTGCCGGAGGCGGCAGCGGGATGACCGGCTCTTTCATGCAGCCGGTGAGCAGCAGCGAAAGCAACAACAGGCCGGGACAGCAGGCCCCGCCAGCGATCAGGCGGCCGGTCGTACGGTCAGGCATTGCCGACGTTGCGGTCGAAGGGCGAGTGGAAATACGAGCTCTCCTCGGCCGACTCGCGCGCCTCGTCCAGCAGCTGCTGCAGGCGCATTTCGGCGGTGGCCATCTCGGCGCAGGAGCGGCACGACGGGTCGGCGCAGGGCTGATGCGTGTACAACCAGAAATGCACGATACCGGACAGCATGCCGGACGCGATTTCCCAGGCATCGGCCTCCGGGTTGGCATCCAGGAATTCGTTGCCCAGCGCGACGACGCGGTCGGCAACGTCATCGAACAGGGGGTCGGAGTCGGCGGAATTCATGGCGATAGCCCTCGCGGGCGTGGCGGCAGCGACGTGCATTCTAGCGCCGCCCGACCCGCACGGACTGATCGCAGGGCCTTACACCGGCGCGCGCAGTGGACCGAGGTGGCCCCAGAAGCTGATGTCGTCGTACTCGACCACCTGCCAGTCTTCCTCGTTCTCGATGGTGCGCCCGCCGCAGCCGTATTCGAGCTCGAAACCCGACGGGGTCATCGTGTAGAACGAAACCACCTCGTCGTTGGTGTGCTTGCCCAGCGACATGGTGACCTTGCGGCCCTGGCGCAGGGCCAGCTCGTTGCCCATGCCGACGTCGTCGAGCGAGTTCACCTCGATCATGATGTGGTGGAACACGTCCTGCGGGCCGCCGAGCAGCGCGAAGCTGTGATGGCGCGCGTTCAGGTGCATGAAGCAGGCCCGGGATTGCACCGGTTTGATGAAGATGTAGTCCGAAACGGTCAGTCCCAGCACGCCGTAGAAGGCCATCATGGCGTCCATGTTCTTGGTCATGAACACGATGTGCCCCAGACCCAGCTCGCCGGTCTTGAAGCCGCCGAACTGGCGCGCCGGCGTGAACGGACAGCCGCTCAGCTGCCCGTAAAACAGCTCCACCCGGTTGCCGCCCGGATCCGTGAACACGCGCAGGTCCACCACCTTGCGGAATGTGCGTTCGGCTTCGGTGCCTTCAGCCGCCGGATAGCCCAGCGCCGTCAACTCCGTCGTCAGGCGATCGAGTTCGGCGCGCGTGGCGACGTCCCAGCCGCTGTAGGCAAAGCCCGGCGCGGCGGATTTGTGGATGGCAAAACGGTGATGCTTTTCGTCCATGCGCAGGCGCAGCGTGTCGGCGGTCTGATCGACCACCTGCATGCCCAGCACCCCGGTAGCGTACTGGCGCCAGTCATCAAGATCCGTGGCGTTGAAGCCGACGTAGCTGAGTGTGTGCAGACTCATGTATTCCCTCTCCGGTCGAAATGCGCAGGCCGCTCAGGCCCGCAGAAAATCAAGATGCAGCCGGTTGAACAGCTCCGGCTCTTCCCACTGCGGCCAGTGGGCGCTTTGCTCCAGCACCACCAGGCGGGCGTCCGGGATGTGGCGCATGGCCGCCTCGGCCAATTCCACCGGCTGACCGGGGTTGTGGCGCGTCCACAGCACCAGGGTCGGACATTGGATGTCCTTCA